>NZ_JABWQW010000003.1:0-350540 GCF_014268645.1 Pseudomonas sp. SWRI154 | reverse complement strand
GACAGCATGGGCAGCTCGCAAAAGCTGCATTTTGCCCAAGTGGGTCAGTTTTCAACCGGTAGGGTGGGTCAGTTTTGCATCGGTACTGACACCTAGCCTTGACCTTGCGCCGTGCTCGCTGCCGCTGCATCGACAAATCTTCCACGGCCGACATTCGAATCATTCGCAGAATGGGCTAAACCTTGGTGATGGCCTCGCACGTCTGGCCGCTTCATTACCGCTTGTCCCATGCCCAATCGCTGAGTTTAGCCTTGCCGTTTTAACAGCGAATCCAGCTTCCTCTTAACTCCAATCTTCGGATTCAGGCGCAGAGCCTCCTCATAACACCCGATAGCCTCGCGAGCTTGGCCAAGCGCCTCATGCGCAAGCCCCTGTACCTTCAAAGCCGTCGGCTTCCACGCTGGGTCAGCGTCCGCGCCCAGAGCTCGTGATCCAATCACCCCGGCCAGAATCCTCTCCAATTCAGACGTGGGGCATCCAGCCTGTAGCATGGCCTCGGCAGTTAGAATGACCTCCGTATAGTTGGTCGAGCTCAGCATGGCTTCATCTGCGGCGTCCTCATCCACCAGAGCCCCGTCAGGCCCGTAACGGTACTCGCCTCCTCCTGAGACCTTGACCACCAGCTGCAGCGACTTCTCATCAAACCCGATGTGCTCAAAGGCACGCTGCGGCGTCACCACGAAAAGCTCCACGCCTTCTTTGAGGTCATACAGAGCGAGCTTACGACCATTCTCCGTCGGGCTATTTGCGGTCAGGCAATACGCCAGGAGGCCATTACGAGAAATCCCACTCTGCAGAATATTTGCGGTCAGCACCTTGGTGATTATCGGTAGGCCCTGAGAAGTGAAGACGTGGAATGTGCCGGACAGCGTGCTTCCGAAATGCCAGTCTTCCAGACAAAACGTACCATTTTCTGCGACCGCTCCGTTGTTCGGTCGAGGCATCCTGGCATCGACCAAAACAGCATCGTTGGCGACATCAATAAGGACATACCTGCCCTCACCCTCCTCACGGTGCCCGCCACGCCGCCCGTCTGGCGTCGAATCGTTCCAGGAGATCACCCACGCCTTCTTAGGTGAGTACTTGTAGAGCCCGTAGTAACCACGGGTTGGCAAGGTAAGCAGTCCACCCTTGATTTCAAAGCGGGCGCTGCCGCTTGGATTCTTAGGTGGAGATTCAACGCGCACAGCTTTACGCTTCCCAAACAACCAGTCCCACATGCCCATCGCTGCCCGCCCCCCTTGGCAATGGCCTGAATATCAATGTTCAGTAAACATAGCTTGCCATGATGAAACAACCTCATGCCCTGTACGGTGGATAATCCGTGTCTGCTTGTCTGCTTGTCTGCGCAAGCGCAGCGCGCCAGTACGGCCGTCAGCCGCCAAGTGCTAAGATATGGCGAACTGCCAGCGGAGCTGGCCAACGAGATAATGAAGTAAAGGGATGTCAGTATGATCAGACGGTTTCGGCTGGAGCAGAAGTCGCTTTACGAGAAACTGGTCATTGCTCAGCGCTTGTCGGACATGCTGGAAAAATTCCTAGACGGGCGTCGGGCTCCGCTAGAGATTGGTGCTGAGCAAGGTGGTATCGAAGAGTGGGATGATGTCGTAATCGTTCATTCACGAGAGTCATTCGAGCACCTGCAAATCAAGCGTCAGAGCACGCCCTTCTGCACCAAAGACCCCGATATGCAGGTATATCTGGGCAAACTTGCAAAGCGGAGACTCACCCGCGAAAAGAACAAAGCCGCCAAAGTTGCAAAAGCCGCCAAGGGTGGCAAGGCTGCCTCCGAAGCCTTAGTTACGGACAAGCCTATTGGTGCGGGTGAAGATATTGGTGCGGACGAAGCTGTTGTTACACCGGTTGCCACAGACGATCCCGCAGATGCTGACGATGATGCTGACGCGGCCAAGGGCAGCCTTTCCGTTCTTGATTCGGCCTTTTCAAGCTTAGCCAAGCACGCTCGCGCCGGCACATTCGCCCAATTGCCTGAACGTCGATTTCAGTTGACGCTTTTAGGGGCACACCTAAGCATCAAGGACGACCTGACCGTTAACCATCTGGACGAGCTGTGTAAGCTGTGTCGCCAGGTAGGGCTCAACCCCGATGACCTGGCTAAGCGTGTCGACGGGCCGACAACCCGGGCTCATCTCTGGCTTACGACCTGGTGTGGCTTCGAAGACTGGTCGCAGATCATCGACACCCTCAAGCGTGTTACGGTCGTCTGCATCGGGAACGACGCGACATTGCAGCAGCGCTCAGTCCAATCCCTAGGCAGGCATTTCACGAATCCGGAACGCGCCCTTGAACGGCTGATTTCGGTGATCACCGCCGAGGTCTCTGACGTTTCGGCCCTGGGGTGTCACGCGATTATCCATGAGCTCAGAGACGAGCTTCGCCCCGATATCGAAACTTGGGCTCAATACCTGCTAGGGGATGAAGTCCAGCATGCTGGAAAGACCTGGTCGTTTTCTGGTACCCATGATCTCGGTGCGCTCGTCCCCCGAACAGCGCAGGGCGTCGTAGATCACCTTTGGGGCAGTGCTCCAGGGAATCGGAGGCTTAGGGTGTACGCAGCGTACGCGCCTCCCATCGGAGCAAACCTCACGCTCCCATCCGCGATATTGCGAATGGCGCTGCACCTGCCACATGGTAGTCAAAGCCTGATGCTGGGCGAGCCAGCCTGGCGCAGCAGCGTAGGCCATGAAGTCGGGCACACCCTCGGTTGCGCTGAGAGCGACCTCAAAGATCTCCCGTGGATGGAGAACGCTGAGCGGCTCGTGTGCTCCCTGGATCATGAGTTCAAGACCCTGAGTGCTGCTCGAGCGGAAGCTGCAGCGCTCGCAAGCGCCATGGACGACGCGGTGTGGCAACGACTAACTCAAACAGTCTCTACAAAACTAATAGCTGTAAAAGACCCTGCCCTTGCTGATGCTATGGAAGCGATCTGGCTGGAGTGGTTGGACGGATTCACCAAGAATCCCGAGAGCCGTCGTCAATTTCTGGAGCAGCTTCTGTATCCGGAAACGGAAGGCAAAAATGCCACCCACGCGCTTCGCCTTGGCCCTCGCACCGTAGACCTGTTGGTTAGCGCCGTCGAATTACTCTTGCTGGTCGCAGTGGGGGTTGGAGGCACAGGCACTGCCTGGAAGCACTTCCCGGATTTTGGGGAGGTGCTGAGTATTGCCCTCAAGTACTGGTCTGGCCCGGCAACTGGAGCCCCTGAAGTTCGTGAGATATCCGACGATCCGTTGATCAACGTTATCGGCCCGTCCCCTGCCCCAGTCGTGATTCTGTCGGGGGTCAGCACTCCCCCTTCAGAACTGTTGAATACAGGTATGGCTGACGATGCAGAGTCGGCCACCAGCATGGCCGCAGAACGCCGACCACATCTGCTCGTGACCCGCTCTGGAGTATTCAATCAATTGCGCTTCGGCACACTGGCCACGGTGCGGCAACACTTTAGTAAACAATTGCAAGATCGACTGCTCGCGCGCCAGTCCGCCATCGATACGAACACGAAAGGAATCTGAAATGTTAACAATCTCGGAGATGGTTGAAGCCATCTCGAATCGTGCCGAAAGTCGCTATGAGGTCTCCTATCCCGACTCGGTGGAATTGCCATCGCCGTTGACTGAGATCGCGAGCGCCGGGATGCAGCTGAAACGGGTTAATCGGGAGGGTGCCGGCTGGCGGACGGTCTTGGTCGCCGCCTTTCCCTACGACGTAGCCAAAATTCAGGGAGCGTTTCGGTGGGCGGCAGATGTCCGTGACATGCTCCCAGAGCCGCAAACTGCTGATCTCTACATGTTCATGCTCATTGAAGGTATCGAGTCTGAGGATGCTGCTCGTCTCGAGACGGACGACCGTTTCTGCAGAAAGGTAGTCGTCAGAGAGGGCGAAGACGCCGGTTCCTTTCTCGACCGTAGCTTCCTTGCAACGCTTTCGATTCCTGGCAGCTCCGACAGCATTAGTGACCCATTGTCAGCTTCCCTCAGCGCCCTTGTCCTGGCGCATACGTGGGTCAAGCCGCATCGCGATGAATGGCGCGAACTCCTGCTGTCTGGCAAATCGGGCGGCGAGATCGCTGAAGCCCTTAAGGTTTCGGCGTTTGGCGAAGAGGACGAGAAATGAATCAGTTAAAGTCCATAACGCTCTCGAACATCCGCCGGTTTGGCGCCGAAACGAAGATTGAGCTCAGCCGAGGGGCCACGATATTGCTCGCCCCTAATGGCACCGGGAAAACTGCGATCTTTGAAGCAGTCGAGTTCGCATTGACTGGCAAGATCTCTCGCCTCGACGGAAACCTTGTCCCGATCATCCGAGACTCTCAATCCATGGCCCGAGTGAGCCTTGATTTCGGTGATCTGCAAGCCAGTGCCCAAGTCAACAAAAGCGGAGACGTCGAGACAACGGGTGATCTGAGCCTTTTATTTCCCTCGAAAGATCCTGCTGACATTCCCTTTCTGCTCAGGCTCACCCACCTGCTTGATCAGCGCGAGGGTGAATGGCTAGTCAAGGCAGATCCAAAGGTCGCGGGCTCCCAGTTGGAACGGTTGCCTATTGGTAAGGACGGCAGCCAGGTAAGCTCTGCTCTCGGTAGCATCCGGCGAGCGCTCACAGAGCAGCTCAAGCAAGCGAGAGCGTCGCTGGATTCGCTGGAAGCCGAGTTTGCCGAATGGCAAAGCCTGAGCCTTGACCGAGACCAAGCGGCTGTTCAAACCCAAGGGGCGCTTCGCAGCAGGGAAAGCATTGCCGAGTCGATATCGGACATTGCCCAACAGGCGCAAAGCTTCGACCAATTGCCTTCCGGCCTGCTCGTACCGCCACTGGGCCAAGATGGGTTGGAGACGGTGCATGATGCGCTGGAGCAACTGGTTCAAAACAAGCTCGAGCGATTTCGTGAACAGATCAAGGAATTGGCTGAGGTCGACGGGCTCATAGGCCGGTTTGCGTCTGAACAAGCTCGTTCAGAGCAGCTCAGTGCCGAGTTCATCTCCGCGACGCAGGAACTGAACCAGAAGAAAGAACATCGCTCGGCGGCCGTGGCAGCCCTTGAGCAGCTTCAACGAGATTTGGTCACCGCAGAAACTGAACGCGACACGATTGCTCAGCAACTCAATCGATACGTGAATGAGACCAACGCCAAGGAGACGGTTGAACAACGCCAGCAAATGCTGGAGACAACCGACGACGCCCTCACCGTCGCTGACTCGCACGCCTCTACGGCCCGCAGAGTGCACGAAGGACACGAGCAGCTCGGTGTTCAACATGACCTGATCAATGGACAGCGCAAGACGCTGCTGCAAATAGATGCCGACCTCCTCACGGCTCAAGAACTCCTGGGTCGCTGGGAGCTGACCCTTCAGCACGTTGCAGAAGTTACCGGCACCATCAGCGGCGAGGAAGCACATGAAGAGCGCCTTAGCGAACAGCTTAGTGTTGCGCTATCAGCCAGAGCGACCGCTGAGGAAGAAGATCAGGCAGCCAAGAGTCATCATGAAAGTCTGACATCTGCGGCTGACTCAATACGCCAAGCAGTTGCAGCCATCGCGGCCCACTTGCCTCCCGACCGCGGTGATTGCCCGCTGTGTGGCGAAGAGCATGGCGCGGTCGGATTACATGAGCGTGTCGCCAAGGCACTAGCGGCTATCGACCCAAATGTCGTCGAAGCCGAACGACGTGTAAAAAAGGCCGCTGATGTTCTGCGTGACTGTACAGAGGCAGTGACGAATGCTGAGGCCGAACTCAGAGCACGCAAGCACGGGATTACTCAACTGGAGTCACAGCAGGAATACCTGACAGCGGATATCGTCGAGATCAGCTCGAACAATCTGCTCGGCGGCGATACGGTTCCCTTGGCGAAAGAGTCCATCCGGCTTCGCGTTGATGCCAATGTCGCTTCGAAACTGCAACTGGACGAGAAACAACGCAACCTCGCGCCGCGGGTAAGCTCAGAAGTCTTTGAGCAAACCAGGAACGAATACGACTCCGCTATTCGTGCAGTTGACGCTGCGCGGCAGGCCCGCTCAGAAGCCAGTAGCAGGCTGGAGCAAGCGACTGCGGCATTGGCAGCGATCACCGCCGACGCCCCGCCAGCTCAATCCTTGGAAGATCTGTCCACCGCGCAGAACCAGAACGCCAATCAGCTCGTTGAGCTAGGTGCCAAGTTGATTGCCGAGCAGTCCGCCTTGGATCGTCAGCAGGCTCAGCTGACAGATGCCACAACCGCCGCAGCTGGTTTGGAAACACAGCTGTCTGAAGTGCAAGCCCGACTGGCTACGATCAGAGCGTCCTGGCGTCAGTTCTCATTTGCTGGCGATCCCACTGCCGCGGTTGCGAGCAGCCATGAGGCTCAGTTGCAGTCCATCAGTACTGAGCTTACCAGGCACTCGGAGACGCTTCAGACCATCAAGATCGAGATTGGCGCGTGGAGCAAGATAGAGCAGGCCCGTCTCGCTCAGGGCCTTCTCGATCGAAGGCGCGGCGAGCGGACGGAAAATGAGTTCTCGACTCACCTCAACCAACAGGTCGAGTCGAAGCGAACGGGCATGCAGCGCCTATCGCAATTGTCTGCAGCAATGGAGTCACTTAACCAGTCCCTTTCCTCGGAAATCGCGAACGTCCAGAAAAACGTTCAGGCAGTGATGCCTCGGTGGCAAGCACTGCTAAAACGCGTGGTCAGGGAGCAAAGGTTCACCGGGACGAACCTGAGTTTCCGAAGCTCCTATCAGAAGGCGCGTGCTGAAGTATCTGTGCCGCTCCACGGAGGGTTAGCCCCGGTACCCTCGATAGCCAGTGAGGCTCAACTGACGGATCTGCAACTGACGTTCCTGCTGTCAATGGCCTTGGAACATCAGTGGTCTCCGTGGCGCGGACTCCTCCTTGATGACCCCACACAGCATCACGACCTAGTGCATGCCGCGTCCGTCTTTGATGTGCTTCGCGACTACATCATCGATCATGGCTTCCAGGTGGTCATCGCCACCCACGATGCCCTTCAGGCCCGTTACTTCATGCGCAAACTGCAAAATGATGGGATCGAAGCACGCATATGGTCACTTGCTCCCACCCCTGAGGGCGTAACTGCGGTGGAAACCCCTTGGCCGGGTAGAAGCCAGATCACAATTGATGAGCAGTCACCACCAGCGCTCGACGATGTGTGAGCAGTAAAGAGGATCTGAATGCTGAAGCGGCCGTGCCGGGTGTTGATCCGGCACGGTCAAATACTCCCCACGCCGCCGGCGGCAATTCAGACTCGCTGCGGCCCAATCACTGCCTCCCAGCCTCCAAACTCATCAGCTACTACATCACAACATCGCGCAAAGTTCGCTCTGCCTTAACTAAATAATCTTTTCAAATCGATTGCTCCGGCTTCCGCTCCATAGGCATCATGGGATGAAACAACAATAAAAGAACGATATCCATGTCAGGCAAGCTTTGCTCCCGTCAAATCCAAAAAGGGTGATCATGAGGTGGCTAGCCATGTCATCGGTAAGGCGGAAAGTCGGCTGCTCAGTAAATTTCAGTCGTTTGGTTACTCTTGTGCTGGGTAGATGCTATGGCCAAGGATGGGTCTGACAACGGACGATCCACCACCGCTCTTTTGTCGTTCGATGCTGAGGTGGCTGCGTCAGGATTTGACCTGTATGACCCGGTGCGCATATTTGACGGCTCCCAGCTGGAAGATACGTATGTACATAGCCTGGCGTGTGCTGGGTAGCGTAGAACGTACCATTGCTGCGCAACTCGATTTTACTTACAACACTGGGCTACCGCTCACATCCGATGATGCTCCAGCAGAAAGTCAACAAACACCCGCACCCGCGCAGGCATTGCTGCGCCTCCAACGAAGACTGCATGAATCGGCTCACGATCTCCGGGATTCCAGCTATCCAGTAGCTGCACCAAATCGCCGCGCCGCAGATCCTCGGCCACGCTGAACTCGCCGATACGTGCGATGCCGGCGCCTACGCGTGCGAATTGCGCCAGCGCCTCTCCGCTGCTGCATTCAATGTTGCCGCTGACCTTCAGGGAAAATTCTTTGCCGTCGCGGGTGAACGGCCAGTTCGGTTCAGCGCGACGGAAATTGAAGCGCAAGCAGTTGTGCCGCAGCAGGTCTTCCGGTTCCATGGGTGTGCCATGGCGCTCTAAATACTCTGGCGACGCTACCACCACCTGGCCGGTGTCGCCGATCCTGCGCGCTGTCAGCGGGCTGTCGGGTAGATAGCCGAACCGCACCGCCACGTCGGCCTGGCCACCGAGAATATCGACCACTTCATCGCCTAGGGTAAGGTCGACGACGATGTTCGGATAGCGAGCGCTGAATGCTGCCACCAAGGGAACGATCGCCTGGCGCCCGTGGCCGAGGGCTGCACTGACCCGCAGACGGCCCTTTGGCACGCCCTGGTCGGCGATGGCGTCTTCGACCTCGGCCATGTCGGCCAGGATACGCCGGGCACCGCGCAGGTAAGCCTCGCCCTCGGCGGTGAAAGTGATCGCTCGAGTGGTGCGCAACAGCAACCGGGTGCCAAGACGATGTTCGGTACGCGCAATGATCCGACTGACCGCCGAAGGTGTCAGGCCCAATGCTCGGGCGGCGGCCGACAAGCTGCCCTCCTGCGCCACCGTGGCGAAAATCGTCATTTCACCTGATCTACCGTTGAAGTCCATTTGTGCTCCGTAGGCAAAGGTCTTTGCCAGAAATGCTATCTACCGCCTGAAAAGGCCGCATCGTAGCATTTGCTGCACAGATGAGGAGACTTCCATGCGTATCAATCCACCACTTGTCGCACTCGCCATCGGTGCCTTTGGCATCGGCGTGACCGAGTTTGCCCCCATGGGCATGTTGCCGGGCATCGCTGCGGATCTCGGCGTTTCCATTCCCGCCGCGGGTCTGTTGGTCAGTGCTTACGCCTTGGGCGTACTGCTCGGCGCGCCGCTGATGACCCTGACCACCGGGAGGATTCCGCGGCGCTACCTGCTGATCGGACTCATGGCGATTTTCACCGTGGGAAATCTGATGTCAGCCCTGGCGACCGATTACTACAGCCTGATGTTCGCCAGGGTGGTGACCTCACTGAACCACGGTGCCTTCTTTGGCGTTGGCTCTATCGTCGCTGCCAGCGTGGTCGCCCCACAGAAACGTGCCGGGGCGGTCGCGGCCATGTTCATGGGCCTGACCCTGGCGACCATCGGCGGTGTGCCGCTTGCCGCCTGGTTTGGCGAATTGTTTGGCTGGCGCAGCGCATTCTGGGGGATTACCGGCCTGGGCGTAGTGACTATGGCCGCGTTGTGGTTCGCCCTGCCCAACCTGCCGGCACCGCAAGGAAAAGGTGTGCTGGCCGAAATCCGGGTGCTGGGCCGTGGGCCGGTACTGGGAGCGTTGGCCCTGACCGTAGTCGGTTCAGGTGCGATGTTCACCGTTTTCACTTATATCGCCCCGATCCTGACCAGTGAGACTCATGCATCCACTACCTTTATCACTGCCATGCTGGTGCTGTTCGGTGTGGGGCTGACGCTGGGCAATATGTGGGGCGGCAAGGCCGCGGATCGCTCGATAGACCGCACCCTGATCGTTTCGCTGAGCGTGCTGATTCTCGTGCTGCTGGCGTTCACCGTGCTGATGCGCTGGCCACTGCCGGCCGCAGTTGCCATCTTGATCTGGGGCATCGCCAGTTTTGCCTTGGTGCCTCCATTGCAAATGCGCGTGATGGAAGCCGCCAAGGACGCACCGAATCTGGCCTCGGCAGTGAATATCGGTGCCTTCAACTTCGGCAACGCGATCGGTGCAGCGCTCGGCGGCGCGGTGATCAACGCGGGGTTGGGTTATCCAGCAATTTCGCTGGCCGGAGCGGCAATGGCGGGTCTGGGGTTGCTGATGGTGTTGGCTTTTGCCTGGCGTTCCAGGGTTGTTGCGGCTGAGGCGGTGTGACGAAACCAGCCCCCCTGCTCTGCTCTCTGCACAACACTTGGAGCGCGCGCTGAAGGTCGCTCCAGGCTGGGCTAATCCAAGCACTCAACCACCCCCTGATCCTCCCCCAGAAACCCGCCGCTCTGGTGGTGCCACAATCGCGCATAGGTGCCGTTCTTGCCGAGCAATTCGGCGTGGGTGCCTTGCTCGATGATCCGCCCTTCATCCATGACGATGAGCCTGTCCATCGCCGCGATCGTGGACAGCCGATGAGCGATGGCGATCACCGTCTTGCCCTTCATCATTTCATCCAGGCTTTCCTGGATGGCTACCTCGACTTCCGAATCCAGCGCGCTGGTGGCCTCGTCCAGCAGCAGGATCGGGGCATTTTTCAGCATCACTCGGGCAATGGCGATGCGCTGACGCTGGCCGCCCGAAAGCTTGATGCCACGCTCGCCCACCAGGGTGTCGTAACCGCTATGGCCTTGCTTGTCGCTCAGTTGATTGATGAAACCATCCGCCTGGGCGCTGGCCGCGGCACTGCGTATTTCCTCATCCGTGGCGTCGGGGCGACCGTAGGCAATGTTGTCGCGGATGGACCGGTGCAACAGGGACGTGTCCTGAGTGACCATACCGATGGCGCTGCGCAGACTGTCTTGGGTGACCTGCGCGATGTTTTGCCCGTCGATTCGAATCTCACCGCTGTCCACGTCGTAGAAGCGCAGCAGCAGGTTGATCAGCGTGGATTTGCCGGCACCGGAGCGACCTACCAGGCCGATCTTTTCACCTGCTCGGATGCTCAGGCTCAGGCCATCAAGCACCTGGCGTTCGCCGTTGTAATTGAAGCTGACGTGGTCGAAGGTCACCGCACCGCCGGTGGTCACCAGCACACCGGCGTCCGGCGCATCCTGAACCTTGGGGCCGCGCGTCAAGGTCTCCATGCCATCCTGCAGCGTGCCGATGTTTTCAAACAGCGAAGTCATCTGCCACATGATCCAGTGCGACATGCCATTGATGCGCAACGCCATGGCCGTAATCGCCGCCACGGCACCGGTTCCGACTTCGCCTTGATGCCATAGCCACAGCGCATAACCGCCCGAACCCATGATCAATGCGACGACCAAGGCTTGATTGACGATCTCGAACTGGCTGACCAAGCGCATCTGGCGAAAACCGGTTTGCTTGAAATCTTCCATGGCAGCGCGAGCGAAGTGTGCTTCGCGTTTGGAGTGGGAGAACAGCTTCACCGTGGTGATGTTGGTATAGGCGTCCGAGACCCGCCCGGTCATTGATGACCGCGCGTTGGCCTGCTCCTGCCCCACCTTCTCGAGGCGCGGCACGAAGTACCGCATGGCCAGGCCGAACAACGCCACCCAGGCAATGAAAGGCAGCATCAGCTTCAGGTCAAAGCCGCCGGCCAGGGCGATGATCGCGATGAAATACACGCCGATCCCGGGAACGATCTCGATGAGGGTGAACAGCACCTCGCGCACCGACAGCGCCGTTTGCATGACCTTGGTGGTGACCCGGCCGGAGAATTCATCCGAGAAGAACGAAAGGCTCTGCCGCAGCATCAGCCGATGAAAATCCCAGCGCAGCCGCAGCGGCAAATTGATCGCCAATACCTGGTGCTGCACCATCGTGCGCAACGCGACCAGCCCGATGCTGGTCACCAGCATGATGCCGATGCCCCACAACACCCGGCTCTCCTGCCCCGCCGCATCGCCGCCAGCCTGCCAGGTCGAAAGCAGGTCGACGACCTGTCCGAGAAACGAAAAAAGCCAGGCTTCGTAGATCGACACACCGGCACTGAGCAGCGCGAAGGCAAGGATATAACCGCGGGCGCCCCGCGTGCAGGCCCACAGGAACCGCGCCAGACCATCCGGTGGTGGCGGCACCTCGTCGGGCGGAAAAGGGTCGAGCCGTTGTTCAAATGCGTGAAGCATGGTGTCTCCATGACGATCCAATAAGGAGATTGGCAGCTAGAGATTGCTTTGAAGGGTTTGGATGGAGGGCAAGATTATCCGTTCAAAGATTTTTCCATGACGACTGTGCGCTCCGCGCCGTGAAACGCGTCGCGAACCTTGCGAAAACCCAGGGAGCAATAAAACGCTTCTGCCGTGATCGAGGAAGGGACTCGCAACCATTCAACGGAGTAGACCATGAAATATCTATCGTTTGGCAAGACTGGGCTCAGGGTTTCCCAAGTCGCCCTCGGCATCGGCAATTTTGGCACGGGCTGGAGACACCCAGGTGGTTGCATAATTCAGCCATCATCGATGGGCGTCTTCTCGCCCATTTAAGGCGGCGGTATTGGGCGGCGCATATGTCTCGCCTGCGCGTTTGACATGTTCCTGTCAGCCGACCGTCACCCTGAGGTCAGATCCTCTCCCCTAAAGTACTTCCTGGCAGCCCCTGCGGTGCCGCGACCAGGCCCCGTCGCTTTAGCTGAAACTCTTGCCATCAGCCGGAAGGAGAAACGCAATGAGCCATCCTGATGCGCACGTCAGCGCTCTCGAGCAATTTACCTGGCAATCGACACTCGACAGCAATCTGGACAGGAAAGGCCTGTTGCTCCGGCTGTTCGCCGAACAGCGATTCATGGCCGCGCAAGTGCGCGCCTGCAAGCTTGATCACAAGGATTACCTGCTTTCGCTGATTGATCCGGCATCGACGACGAACGACGACACTTGGCACTCATCAAGCGTCGATAGCCACCGAATGCGGAGCGTTATCACCGAAGCGGCAAGGAAAGCTCATTGGGGCACGCTCCCAAGACATGGTCGGGCGCAAGGCATCGCCGCCCACTATGACGCGCAAACCTGCATGGCGGTCGTACTCGATATCGAGGTGAGCGACGAAGGCCGCTTGATCATTCATGACGCGGTCGTGGTTGCGGACTTGGGTTGCTTGGCAAATTCTGGTCGCGTGCGCTCGCAGCTCGAAGGCGCTTGTCTGATGGGAATAGCGTTTGTAACGTCCTGCGATTTTGATCCGACCACCGGAGACGCCCGGGCTAAACCTGCCTATCGTACCCGCTGGCCACTGGTCTCTTGGCTGCCAGGACAGATCGCGGTGCACCTGATCAATCCCACCGGGGCTCGCGAAGCCGGCCAGCCCAGCCAGACCAGTTACGCACCTGTTGCCCGGGCCCTGTGCAATGCTATTTTGAGGGCTACGGGTAACGGGGCGGTCCGGATCCAGTCACTCGAAAGATCGAACGTAAATTAACTCGCAGTTCCGCCGGGCTTGATAGTCGGCCATGCGAAAAACCTTCGCTCAAACGGCTGCTTTGGCCGGGAAATATCGCGGGTAATCCGTGAACCCTTGTTCATCTCCGCCGTACAGCCCCGTGGTGTTCAGGGCATTCAACGGCCAGCCATTGGCGATGCGCCGTGGCAGGTCGGGGTTGGCGATAAATGGCCGACCGAACGCAACCAGATCGGCCATGCCTGACTCGATCAGGCGCGCCGCGCGGGGGGCGGTGTACAACCCGGCATAGATAATCCGTCCGGTGAAGGTACTTCTTACCTCACGGCGAAATGCTTCGGGCAGGTCCGGAGCGTTCGGCCAATCGGCTTCGGCGATGGACAGGTAGGCTACGCCCTCTTGCTCAAGCAACTTGATGGCTTCGATGTACGTCTGATGCGGGTCGTCCTCGACGAAGCCAATGTAGACGCGGTCTTCTTCGGTACTTGAGAACAGCGGCGAGAAGCGCACACCCAGGCGATCGGGGCCGACCACCGCGCTGACAGCTTGCACGACCTCACGCAAGAAACGCAGGCGATTGTGCAGCGAACCGCCGTATTCATCGGTGCGCAGGTTGGCATGGGCGGAAATGAACTGGTTGACCAGATAGCCGTTGGCCGAGTGGATTTCGACGCCATCGAACCCGGCGCTCAAGGCGTTGCGCGCGGCCTGGGCGTAGAGTTCGACCAGCGCCTTGATTTCGGCAACGCTCAGCTCCCGGGGGATGGACGGCTCGACCAGCGTGCCGAGGCCTGGACCGGTTTCGATAAACGCCTTGGCTTTCTGCGCCTGGACCGGCGACGGCGCGATGGGAGCGGCTTTGTCCGGTTGCAGTGCGTGATGGGACACGCGGCCGACATGCCACAGCTGGGCAAAGATCACCCCGCCTTCAGCGTGCACGGCCTCGGTCACGGTGCGCCAGCCATCGATCTGCGCTTGGCTGTGGATGCCCGGCGTCCAGGCATAGCCCTTGCCGCGGGGTTCGATCTGGGTGCCTTCGCTGATGATCAAGCCAGCGCTGGCACGCTGCTGGTAATAGCGCGCCATAAGGAGCGTCGGTACGTCGCCGGGCTGGCTACTGCGCTGGCGGGTAAGCGGCGGCATGACGATGCGGTTCTTCAGGGTGATAGCGCCCATTGAAGTGGGCTCGAACAGCGAGCGGTGTTCCATGATTCGATTCCTGGGTGCGTCAGTCTCGGCGGCTCGAAGACCGCCCGGGCTGGGTATCTGCAGTTGAGGTATTCGTCGAGGCCATGGGCCGAGCCTTCGCGGCCGCGGCCCTGGCCCCGTCTTCAGACGTTGTTGAGCAGGTCTATCAGGGCCGTCGCGGCTTCGCTTGAAGACCCCGGGTTCTGGCCGGTGATCAGCAGGCCGTCCCGAACCACGTAGGAAGACCAGTCAGCGCCTTTGGAATAAACGCCGCCGTTGGCCTTGAGCATGTCCTCCACCAGGAACGGCACTACGTCGGTCAGGCCCACCGCCTCTTCTTCGGAATTGGTAAAGCCAGCGACTTTTTTGCCCTGAACCAGCGGAGTGCCGTCAGGCTTCTTGACGTGGCGGAGCACGCCAGGTGCGTGGCACACCAACGCCGCGGGTTTGCCGGCGGATTGGAAGGATTCGATCAACTGGATCGAGACCGGATCCTCCGCCAGATCCCACAGCGGGCCATGACCACCCGGATAGAAGACAGCATCGAAATCGTCTGGCGAGACACTGTCCAGACGCACGGTGCTGGCGAGCAATGCGGTGGCCGCACGGTCAGCCTCGAAACGGCGAGTCAGCTCAGTCTGGAACGAAGGCTCGTTACTCTTCGGATCAAGCGGCGGCTGCCCACCTTTTGGCGAAGCCAGGACGATCTCAGCGTTGGCGTCCAGGAACGCGTAGTAAGGCGCCGCCAGTTCTTCGAGCCAGAAGCCGGTTTTACGGCCGGTGTCGCCAAGAGTGTCGTGGGAAGTCAGTACCATGAGGATTTTCATTTTTGGATCGTCCAATTTCAGATAGAGAGTTTATTAGACTGGTCGTCTAGTAGCTGGGCAGATCGGAAGTTGCTAGGCCGTCTCGACGTGTGGCTACCTTAATGACAATTAGACCAGTCGTCTAGTTGTCTTTTAGTTTTTTTTTGCGATCGTTTTACTGGAGGTTTTGGAGATGTATCGAGACCGCGAGGAACGCGGCCCGCCAACAAAGATCAGGAAAGGTTGAGAATCTGACGCGTCGTCGACATCGCCGTCTCAAAAGGCTGGACACTCTTGGTTATTTTCACCATGACACTGGCGCCGACCCACAATTGATAAAGGCTCTGCGCGACCGCATGGGGTTCCCCGGCGGTTTCCAGTGATCCTTGCGCGACGCCGGTCTCGATCGCCTGCGCAATGCGGTCGGTAATACCCGACGTACCTCGCTTGAGCACTGCGCGCATCGTCTCCGAAAGGTCGGCCACCTCCACGCCCAGTTTTACCGCCAGGCATTTACCCTGGCAGTCCTGGAACGATTGGGTTTGCTGCCAGATGTCCCAGTATTTCATCAGGCGCTGGGCCATGGTCAGGCCAGGCAACGCCAGGACTTCATCCAGCTCGGCCAGATAGGCCTCGAAATAGCTTTCCAGCAGCGCCTCGCCGAAAGCGTCCTTTGAACCGAAGTAATGGTAAAAAGACCCTTTCGGCACACCAGCGGTAGCCAGGATTTCGTTCAAGCCCACGGCGGAATATCCTTTCGCGGCCATGATTCGTTGGCCTACATCGAGGATTTCCTGGCGGACGTCGGTGGTTTCGCGGGTCTTTGGGCGGCTCATGGGCGGCATCTTATTCTTTACTAGACGATCAGTCTACCAGGGGCTCAAGTGCCCTCCTCCACTTGGCCCCGACAGGGCGATCAGGGGAAAGGCGCACGATCTGAAAACGCCGCCCCCTCAATATGGTAGACCGTCGGTTCTTCGGAAAAATATTCCTCCAAGCCCATCATGAACACCCGATGGTCTTCGCTCTCTTCAAAACCTGGCGTGTGGTCCTCAAGCGATTGCCATCGCACGATCAGGTTGAACTGCTCGGGCGTTTCAATCCCTTGCGCCAGCAAGTGGCCGCAGTAACCCTTTGCGCGGGTAAGCAAGGGAGCGACCTTGGCAAATGCACCTTTGAACGTTTCAATGCGTTCTTTGTGAACAGGCAGCAGAGCGATCTCGTAGATCATGGCGTTTCTCCAGACTGATTTGATGACTGCGCACTCATGGGATGAGCGATGGCTCGACTGCAATCGCGATTTTTCCCTGGAGACCGTTGTTGGGGCTCTCCAGCCGCGCATGGGCGAGCGCGAGGTCGGCAAGTGAATAGACGGCGCCGACGTGCGGGCGCAGCTGACCGCGCTCTATCAGGGTGCTCAACTCGTCCAGCTTGCCGCGGTTCTGTCGAGTGAAAACGAAGTGATAACTCGCGTTCTTGCCCCAGGCCTGGATGACGTTTTGTGGCTGGGCAATGTCCACGATGCTGACAACCCGGCCAAGTTGAGCGAGGGCGTCGGGGCTGCGCGATAATGTGTTGCCGCCGATGGTGTCAAACACCACATCGACGCCGCGGCCATTGGTTAGCCGATTGATTGCGTCGACGTAATCCTCCTTTTCGTAGTCGATGAGCACATCGGCCCCCATGCTTCGTGCAAATTCAAAGTTCGCTTCTCGCACCGTCGTGAAGACCCTCGCTCCAATGGCCTTCGCCAACTGGATCGCTACATGACCGACGCCTCCCGCGCCGCCGTGTATCAGAATGCTCTCGCCCACTTTGAGCGCTGCCCGCACGACCAGTGCTTCCCACGCCGTGCCGCCAACCAAAGTCAGGCTCGCCGCCTCAAGATGGCTCAGCGAGGCGGGCTTCTTGCCGACAATGCTTTCGGCAGCAACGTGGTACTCGGCATAACTTCCTGGCCCTTCAAATATTTGCGGGGTATACCAGACTTCGTCTCCTGGAACGAAGGCCGTCACACCCGGCCCGACGGCTTCGACGACGCCAGATACGTCGTGGCCGGTAATGGTCGGCAGCGGCACCAGGTCGGCGTAATCACCCCGTCGAACCTGGAAATCCAACGGGTTGATAGAGGTCGCGTGGACTCGGACCAAGACTTGTCCCGATTGGGGGACGGGCTTGGGTACGTCGCTGAGCTCGAACGATTCAGGGCCGCCAAATGATTTCAGGATCATCGCTTTCATGGGTGTTTCCTCGTATCGACAAAAAGGGATATCGAGATATCTCGATATATCGTGGTAAAAAATTACAGCTCTTTTCCAATGATCTCGGCCAGGGCGCTGATGGTTGCTTCATTCCGTTTGTAGTAAGTCCACTGACCGATGCGCCTGACCTCTACCAGGCCCACTCGTTGCAACGTGGCCAGGTAACCGGACACCGTTGATTGCGAGAGTCCGATGCCCTCTTGAATACTGCTGACGCAGACTCCCACCGTGAGAACGTCACCCTCATCCTGCGGAGGGAAGTTCTTTGCGGGATCCTTCAAGCCTTTCAAGATTTCAAGGCGGGTAGGATTCGAGAGGGCTTTGAATATTTCGATCAGTTCCATACGCCGAGGATATCGAGATTTTTCGATATGTCAATACACCTGCAACTGGCGCAACTCTCCGCCCTGTTCCTTGAGGCGCTCCAGATACACATCAGCGTTCAGCAATTGATAAGGGAAATGGAGCCCCGGTGAAGTCGGCGGCTGGCCGTCCAACCCAGTCAGTCGCTCCAGGAGCATAGCGACGCTGAGGCCGGTCAGTGGCGCCGTACCCGCAGGGTGAATCACGGCGTGACGTGTGCGCAGCGGCTCACCCTTAAGGCCTTCGCCCGCGAGTTCGATGATGATCTCGGTCGACATTGGCTTACCCTGGCGTCGGGTTGAACTCACGCCGATGCCAATGTTGAACTGGACGTTGGCGGCGCCCGTCGCGGCGGCGAGGCCGGCGACGTCGATGGACGAGAAACCAGCGGCTTCGATTTCCGTGCCATCTATTGCCTGGAACCTGCTCTTGGCATCTTCGCCTTCGCGCCAGATGAACACACCGTCACGCCGCGTCAGTGCCGCTGGCAGCATTTTATTCAGGTGTTCAAAATCGCTGGCGACGGTCGGGCCGCCGGTGTCCTGCTCGTCGACCAGCGCGTTTATGCTGATAGCGTTGATGCGGCTGAACGCCCGGCCAATGCTCAGCGCCGATACGGTCGTCGCGCCTGTCATCCACTCGTAACCGAGGACAATCGGCGATGCGTCAGGCGTGTGCATATACATTGCGATTTCCGGCGCGATCTCGAAGACTCCGGAGGAAATGCTGAGGTGCGGCACCCGCCGTTTTTGCGCATAACGCAATCCAACAAGCGCGTGGTCCATATAGAAAACCACGACGGCGCTGATCGGGCGATCGCCGAGCCCCAGGTCGTCGGCGGTGGAATCAATCACCACGCCCTGCGCCCCACTCATCTGCTCGGCGGCCCGCTGGGCCTTGGCAAGATCGCGACCGCCAATCAACAGCGGCACGTCGGGATGGATCGCGCGCAGGGCGCGGGCAGTATGATGGCCAATGGCGCCAGAGCCGCCCATGAATAAGATAGGATCAAGTGACATTGCGAATTCTCCTCGTTTCCTGAATTTCAACCTACTGTTAGTAGGTAAACTAGCACAACATCACGGACTTTCACCTACCATTGGTAGGTTTATTGATTTGGAACGACAGCGTGCAGAAAAAAAATGAGCCCTCCCCCACCGATTCATCGCCCCGTCGGCTTTCAAAAGCCGAACGGCGCAAGCAGTTGCTCGAAACCGCCTTGCTGATCGTGCGCGAGGAAAACGCAGACCGCTTGACCCTGGGGCATCTTGCCGTTCGCGCTGGCGTGTCCAAGCCGGTCGTGTACGATCATTTCGGCACCCGTTCGGGCTTGCTGATCGAGCTCTACAAGTGGATCGATACCGAGCGGGTCAGCGCTTTTCGTGAGGCGATGGCCAACACTGCGCGTAGCCCGCAGGAGACAGCTCAAGTCCTGGCCAGTGCCTACATCCAGTGCGCCGCGGACAAAACCGACGAATTTCATGCGGTGGGCGCTGCCCTGGCCGGCAGCGAAGAGAAGGCAGCGGTTTTTCAGGAACTGCTGGATAACTGCGTGCAGATGTTCGTGACCGTGCTCGAGCCTCACGCAACGTTGCCCGCCGTCGAGCTTGAGCGCTGCTGCGTTGGCCTGGTTGGTGCGGGAGAGGCGCTTTCCGGTGCATTGGTCAGGGGGCGACATGGCGAGAACGAAGTCATTGAAGCGTTCGCTTCGCTGATCCGGGGCGTTTTGGGTTCGAACTGAGCAAGGCCCCTTTCGTAGCAACAAGCTTGATCAATACCTCAAGGACGTATCCATGCGTAAGGATTACCTGGCTTTCTTCATTTCCCTGTTTCTGTCGAGGCTGGCGGATCAGATCCTGCTGTTCATCGTACCGCTGGTGGTGTTCCAGACCACCAACAGCGCTTCCTGGGCCGGATTGGCTTTTTTCGTCGAGTCGCTGCCGCGGTTCCTCGCGTTTCCGTTATGCGGAGCCCTGTGTGACAAGTACTCGCCGATCAAAATCCTGCACATCAGCCAGGTCTACCGAGCGCTGCTTTGCGTACTGGCGATGGCGCTCTATGGGGCCTTCGGTGGCATTGCTTGGCTTGTGGTGCTTTCAGGCGTGTGCGGCGTGCTGACGACCCAAGGCATCATGGCTCGCGAAGTACTGATGCCGCATATCTTCCAGCACTACAGCTACACCAAGACCTTGTCTTACTCCCAGATCGCCGACCAGACCGGACTGGTCCTTGGTCCCCTGGTGGCAGCATTGATGCTGCAAGTGTGGGCCTGGCATTGGGTGGTGCTGTGGATCGCCGGGCTGTTCCTCCTGGCGGACCTGAGCATGCGGGTGTGGCAACGCCTCAGCCGCATTACCCTGGAGACGTTCCAGCAGCATGAGGACATCTGGTTGCAACCGCTGCGGATCGCCTTCAGGCACATCGGCAATCTGGCGCAGCTGAAGAAAATCATCACCTTGGCGGTAGGCGTCAACCTGATCGTTGGCGTTACCTTGGCAACCTCGGCGGCCATGGTGATTGGCGAGTACAACGCCGGCAAGGACAACTATGCTGGCTTGCAGGCGGCGGGCGCCGTGACCACGATTGTGATCTTGTTTTTTCTCGCCCGAGTCGCCCTGCCACTGCGGGTCCTGGGTAGCGTCGGCTACTCAATGATCGCCGCTGGCGCCTTCATCAGTGCCCTGAGCCCGAACCTGTTCGGCTACGTCCTTGGGTTCCTGTTGATCGTCGGTTTCGACAAGATGTTCAACGTCTACATGCGCACGATCCGGCAACAGGTCATACCGCCTCAGGATTTCGGCAAGACCGTAGGCGTCATTACGTTGCTCAATAACCTGTCGCAGCCGCTGGCCGGTTTGCTGGTGGCGTTGCTGGCCTCGCCTTTGGGCACGCAGCAGGTGATCCTGATCCTGGCCGTGCTGACCACGTTCCTGGGGGGCGCCGCGCTGTGGTGGTTTGCCAGGCTACGAAGCCCATTGATGCTTGAGGCTGACCGGGAAGCCTGAGCGTGAGATCGGCTAAGCAAGCGCAGCGTCTTGCGGTCTGGCTTCCCGAATAAAACTGGTCGAGTGCCGGTTGATACACCGGGGATCCGGACGGGACACTCGTGAAAAGCGTAAGGGCGCGATGGATATTGATAATCTTCATGCCCTGGCCGAAATCGCCGCCAAGCGCAGCTCCCGGGAAGCGGCATAATCCGCCTGCCGGCCCAATTGCCAGCCCAGGTATCCCCACAGCAACGCGCAACACGCCCCCACCATCGCGGCCATACCGGCGCCCTGCCCCAGCATGTCGAGAAGACTCTTGGCCCAGCCACTCATGGCGTCGCCGGCACGATAGACCACGGTGTCGATGAAATTCTTGGCCTTGTATTTACTCTCGGCGTCCAACGGCGCAAAGAGCATTTCCCTGCCCGGGCGGACGAACGCGTATTCGCCGATGCGTCGGACGATCATCAATGTCGCAAGCAGCGCAAATCCAGGCGCCAATGCAAGACCGACGAAGCCGATGCACATGAGCAACGGCACGATAGCCAACAAAGCACGGATGCCCAGCTTCGGCGCGATTCGACCAGTGATGAACAGCTGGGACAGCAACGCGCCCGCCTGGACGATGATGTCGATGGTGCCAAAGATGCGGACTTGCGAGGTTCGGTCCGGGTAAAGCTCCGCCACCAGGCGTGCTTGCTCGAAATACAGGAACGTGCTGACCGTCGCCAACAGCACCACGAACCCGGCGATCCCCAGCAGGTAGGGTGACTGGAACACCGCCGTCAAACCACTGAACGGGTTGCCCTGCAATGGCTGGCGCGGGCTTTGCGTCGGCGCGGCGCCAGGTCGCCCAGCGCCGCCCGTTTCGCGCCATTTCATCAGCGCCCGCTTCAATACCAGCGTGACACCGAGCAGCAAGGCCGCCAGCAGCATCAAGCCTGACGCACCGATGGACTCGATGAACAGCGCACTCAGGGCCGGCCCCACCAGGCCGCCGATGCTGGCGCCCGCCGCGATGAAGGCGAATAAGCGCTTGGCCTGCTCGCTGTCGAAGACATCCGCCATCAAGCTCCAGGCCACCGACACCACGAACAGGTTGTAGACCGAAATCCAGACGTAAAAGACCCTGGCCAACCAGATGCTGTCCGGCTGGAACTGGAAGACCTCGACGAACATCAGCAGGTTGAAGCCGAAGAAGCCGTACACCCAATCGATGAGGCGCAGGCGCGGCACTCGGGCACTGAGCCAGGCGAATAAAGGAACGGCCACCAGCATGGCTACGAAAGTAGCGGTAAATAACCATTGCAGGTTCTCCACGCCTGCCGCGATGCCCATCGACTCGCGGATCGGACGCAGCATGAAGTAACCGGTAAAAAGGCAAAGGAACAGCAAGAACCCGCACACCGCCGCAAGCAACTCACCGTCGCGGGCATTCAGGGCGAGGCTCAGCCGATGCAGATAGGAAGACGTACGCATGGGAACTCCAAAAAACAGCTATGGACCAGAGGGATGGGCACGGAACGAGACCGTGCCCGAGGCGGCATCAGGGATAGATAACGCCGGTCAACCGTTCGGAGACCGCCCAAAGCCGCTCGGCATCCGCTACGTTGGTCGCCGCGACGGGCGTCTTGGCGAAGCCCAGCGGACCGCGTTTCTCCTCGTCCCCAGTCGGGCCGTAATAAGCGCCGCCCACGGTCTGCGGCGCCGTGGCGGCATACAGCGTGGGCAAAGCCCCTTGCGCGGCTGAGTGGTACACGTCGCGGTCCTTTGCCCAGCGCTGGCCGAACTCGCTGTTGAGGCCCGGACCACGCGCAATCAACTCGGTGACCGCAACGCCTGGGTGCGCGGCAATGCTGCGAACGCCCCAATTTTGGGCATCACTGCGCCGTTGCAACGCAAAGGACCAATGCAGGATCGCCAGTTTCGACTGCGCGTAAGACACATACGGGTCGTACTTCTGCTCGGCCTGAAGGTCATCAAAGTTCACCGTGCCGCGCGCCGCTGCAATGCTCGAAAGGCTCACCACACGGGGATCCTCGCTTTGACGCAAAAGCGGCACTAGCAGGCCGGTCAATGCGAAATGGCCCAGGTAATTGGTCGCCAACTGGAGTTCGTAACCGTCTGCCGAGGTGCCGCGTTCGGGCGGCGCCATAATGGCGGCATTGTTGATCAGCACGTCGAGGCGCGGCAGTTTCTGGTTAAGGCGCTGGGCCAGGCCGCGCACGGATGAAAGGTTAGCCAGGTCCACTGCCTCGAACTGCACCTTGGCGTCGGGCACCGCCTGTTGAATACGGGCGATGGCCTCCGCGCCGCGCTCTGGATTGCGCGCCGCGATAATCACCTCGGCACCGGCGCGCGCCAGCGCCAGCGCATCCTCATAACCCATGCCGCTGGTGCCGCCGGTGATCAGCACGATCCGACCCTTCTGGGATGGCATGTCGTCGGTCGACCAGTCGGGTTTCGGGGCAACTCGGGCCGAAGCCTCAATGCTCATGGCGCTAATCAGCGCGACGCCGGCGGCCAGCGCCCGGGCCAGTCTCATCAGCGGACTTGTGCGGGTTTTAGAGTCGATTGCGCAGAAGCTTGTTGTTGTATTCCACATGGTTGGGTGCTCGCAATTTAAAAGATTAACCGACACGGCCGGCGCTCACTGGATGGCGCACGCATCAGCCAGTTGCAGAAAACTCACCTGGCGGATTTCGCCGTGCGTATCCACATAGGTCATCTTTGCCGGCACCACTTCGCACACCGGCGATTGCGGCGCCTCGATACGAATGGCCTGGGCGACGTCCAGCGGCATGCCGTACTCGTAGGCCGGTGGTTGCGTTTGTTCTTTAGCGAACAGAGGTGAACCGCTCAGGGAAATGACCGCCAGCAGGCTGACGATCGATAGGTGCTGGATATTCATGATGGACTCCGCGACTGCCTTTACCGGGATGGTGGTAGCACTCTAGGAGGGGGACGCTGACGTCAAGGTGACTGGCGACTGACAGGAACATGTCAAACGCCGCAATGGACAACGGCGGCTCGTGCTGACCGCAACAGCGCCAAGCCGATCGGGTGGGGGCGGCTAACGCGCCGCCTGGCTCGTCAGGGAAAAACCGAAGGTATTGAGGCCGTTCTTGCTGTAGGCGAACACACGGCCGCCGTGCATGGAGGCCACCGCCCGCACGATGGAAAGCCCCAGGCCGTGGTGCGCATCACTTCGCGCCCTTGCGGCGTCGGCTCGGTAGAAGCGCTCGAACAAGCGCTCCAGGTGCACGTTGTCAATCGGTTCACCGGCGTTGGAAACGCTCACTTCAGCCTGCATGCCATGGCTGACCAGACTCACCGTGATGGTGCTGGTCGGCACCGCATAGCGCGCCGCGTTCTGAATCAAGTTGGCCAGGGAGCGATGGAACAGGCGTCGGTCGATGCACACCTGCATGTCGCCCTGGATCACCACGCTCAGCTGCTTGTCGTGCAGGACCGGCTCCAGGTACTCCACCGTCTTCGACGCCTCTTCATTCAGCGAGACATCGCTGAGTTCGGTTGCCCGTTGCCCACTTTCGGCACCTGCCAGGAACAGCATGTCGTTGACGATGGTGCCCATCCGTTCCAGCTCTTCGAGGTTGGACTGCAACAGATCCTGAAGCTCGTTGACGTCCCGCCCGTGGGCCAACGCGACCTGTGTCTGGCCGATCAGGTTGGTCAGCGGCGTTCGCAGCTCATGGGCGACGTTGGCGTTGAACCCTTCGAGCTGGCACCAGGCTGCTTCCTGGCGCGCCAGGGCACCATTGAATGACACGGCCAATTCCTGCAACTCCCCTGGCAGCGCTTCGGTGTCCAGTCGCTGCTTCGAATCCCCCGGCGGCAGGCTGTTGGCCTGGCGGCTCAGGCGCCTGACCGGCCCCAGGCCGAAACGCGCGATCCAGTAGCCCAGCAGCGCGACCAGCACGACGCCCAGCGCCGAGGTCAGTACCAAGGTCTTGGTGAAATTGTCCAGGGTCTTCATGAACGGCGTCGAATCGAGCCCGACGATAAAGCGCACCTCCGGTCGGCTGCCCATGGCCGCGATGGTCTCGACCATCAGCATCATGGGCCGGTCCCGGCCAGGTACCTCGACGGTGGAAAAACCATCCGGGCGCTTGGACCAATCCTGGCCGTCCGGCATCGCGCCGCCATAACTGTAGGCCGGGTTGTCGACCAGGACCCAATAACGCACCCGCTCGTCCGCGGGTGTCAGGCCATCGAGCTTCTGGCGCAAGCCGACCCAGAATTCCGGCGAATCATATTTCGCGAGCACGGGGTCGAGAACGGAGTGGCGCAGGGTCAGTTCGTTTTGCATCTGGTCTTCGAGCGATTGCTTCAAGGAACAGCGCAACAGCGTCGCGCTCACGGCGGTGATGAGCGTGACCGCGAGGGCAAACATCAGGGCAAGCCGCTTGGCTATCGATCCTTTCATCACTGCGCACCGACTTGCCTGTCGGCCTCACGACTCTCCAGCACATAGCCCATGCCCCGGACGGTGTGCAGCAGCTTGCGCGGATACGGCGCGTCAACCTTGGCGCGCACGCGCTTGATCGCGACCTCGACCACATTGGCGTCGCTGTCGAAATTCATGTCCCAGACCTGTTCGGCAATCATCAACTTGGAAAGAATTTCGCCCTGGTGCCGTGCCAGCAGGCTCAACAGGCAGAACTCCTTGGCCGTCAGGTCCAGCCGCAAGCCGCCACGCGTCACCTTGCGTGCTTGCAAGTCGACTTCCAGATCGTCGATGCGCAAGTGCGTCGGGTCGGCGCTGTCATCGGCGCGACGTCGGATCAACGCCTGGACGCGCGCTACCAGCTCGGCAAAGGAAAATGGTTTGGCCAGGTAGTCATCGGCGCCCTCTCGCAGCCCGCGGACACGATCGTCCACCGTGCCCCTGGCCGACAACATGATCACCGGGGTCTTCTTCTGCAGGCGCAGCCCTTGCAGCACGCCGTAGCCGTCCTTGCCTGGCAGCATCACGTCGAGGATCACCACGTCGTAATCCATCTCCAGCGCGTAATGCAGGCCATCGATGCCATTGGTGGCGACATCGACAATGTAGCCGAGCTCGCTCAAGCCGCGATGAACGTAGGAGGACGTCTTTTCTTCGTCCTCGACAATGAGCAGGCGCATCAAGTAATTCCTCTGCGAAAAAGGGGCAACCTACAGAGTCTAGACAGCAAAGGTGTCTGGAGGCTGACCGCTTCCTGACATTCCTGTCAGAAATGGCGCGGTGGCAATCATGAACCTACCAAAGCGCCACATCATAAGTGAGGTAGAGACGGTTGCTATCGCGTCCCCACGAAAAATCCGAGCGAGCCGGCGCCGGTTCTATGAGGCGCATCGCTGTCCCCCGCTGCGGAAAAATTCGTCTCGATCCTGCTGGAACAGTGGCCGCAGTAGCGGCTACCCGACGCAGCTCTTTTTCGCTGCCATACTCGTCAGCGGTGCCTGACACCGCCGTGCATTCATCAAACCAACACCTGGAGCCATTCCGTGCCAAACGCAACCGGACAGAACCCTGTGGCACTCATCAGCGGCGCTGGCAGCGAGATGGGCATCGGCATGGCGATTGCGCGCAGGCTCGGTGCCGCCGGCGCCAGGCTGATCGTCACTGCGAGCAGCGCCCGCATTACTCAACGGATCGATGAGTTGCGGGCGCAAGGGTTTGAGGTTGAGGGGCGAGCCCTGGACCTCACGGATGAAACCCAGGTGCGCGAGTTCGGACTGTGGGCTGAATCGGTGTGGGGCCGGATCGATATCCTGGTGAACAACGCCGGTATGGCCATGCAAGGAAGCCCGGAGTCTTTTGCCGACGTGGCGTCCATGGACCTGGCTGCGTGGAACTTGTCGCTGGCTCGAAACCTGACGACCGCGTTCCTGCTCACCCGAGCCGTCCTGCCTGGCATGCAGGCACGTCATTACGGACGGATCGTCAACATCAGCTCGACCACCGGCACTCGCTGCAGCAATCCCGGCGAAGCAGCCTACAGCGCCGCGAAGGCGGCGATGGTCGGCATGAGCATGGGCCTCGCGCTTGAAGTGGCCCAACAGGGCATCACCGTAAACAGCGTCGCGCCCGGCTGGATCGCGACAGGGTCGAGTTCTTCCGCAGAAGCCAACGCCGCACGCTACACGCCGATGGGCCGGGCCGGACGTCCGGAGGAAGTCGCCGCGCTGGTTGCCTTCCTGGCCTCTGCGGAGGCCAGCTACATCACCGGTGAAACCATGGTGGTGGATGGCGGTAATTGCCTGGTCGAGAACAAGGCGTCCTACTCAGCCACCGCCAACACCTGACGAATCACCCCCGATTGCCACTGGAAGTAAGGGTTGTAGGTCAGCCGCGCATGGATTTTACCGGGCTCGCTGTAACCCCAATCCGAATACCAGACCTCTTCCCCCGCTTCGCACCGGGCCACTTCGTCGGCGTTGCGGCTGTTGCGGCAGAACCGCAGCGTACCGGAACGACCGTAGAGCGGGTTCGTTGGCGAGAACAGAATGCCCATGTGGGAAAACTGGCTGATTCGTTCGTCGGCGATGCGGTCGGTACGCGTCAGGACGCGTGGATCGTGGGGCACGCCGCTGTTGTAGGCCGGCGCCGCCTGCCCATACCAGATCAACCGGCTGGAGGAATGGGTAAATCGGTGTTTGAACAGTTCCCGCACGTAGCGCACGTCGACCACTGAATCCTGCTCAGTCAGGACAATGGCCACGGGACGGCCGAAGTCTTGGTGTTCGATGAGCCGACGAACCGCGACGCTGCTGCGGTAGAACTGGGCGAAGCCGTTGGTGGGGACGTTGTGATATCGCACCGCCGATTGTTGGGGCCGAGTATTGTCGGGGGCCAATATCCAGGTCTTGAAATGCGCCAGCCAAGGCGTGGCCCAGTCGTAGGATTCGCTTGATCGAAAGGCCGGTGAAAACAGCACGAGGCCCCTGATATCCGGGTCGTTGATGGCATATGCCAGCGCAAGATTGGCGCCGGTTGAGAAACCGCCCAGGTAGACGTCCGCAAACTCCTTGCGCAGCAGCGCGACTTGCTCTTCGACCAACTGTTGCCACTGTTCCAACTGCACATCGATCAAGTCAGCCGGCTGGGTGCCGTGCCCCGGCAACAACGCAACGCGCACAACGAAGCCTTGCGCCGCGAGATCCTGGGCGACGTCGACGAACGACCAAGGTGAATCCCCCAGTCCATGCAGCAGGAGAATAGCTTTGCTGGACGGTGCATCGGGGCGCACTTCGTAAGGCGCGTTCCAAGCCAGTTCATCGCTGCGGTTGGCGGTCTGGAACACCCGTCGCTCCGCGATCCATGCCCGTGACGCCTGCGTGTAATCCTCAAAGGTCGCAGGCTCCGTCCGGGCGTCGGCCGCGCTGGGTTGCCGGGCACACCCTGCCATCAGCGCCAGGCACGCCACGGTGGCGGCGACGCCCAGCATGAGCGGACGCCACGACGGAAAAACAGTGCTGGTCTTTGCTGGAACCTTCAACGCTCACTCCCCGCTTCGTTGCCCAAACCGTTCGCCTCGTCACGTAGCCCCCCTTGCGAGAGAGCGCCATGGATGCGCTTGTACAACCACTGCGCGCCATCGTCCACGTAGGAAAACACCACGGGGATGACCAACAGGCTCAGCACGGTCGAGGTGACCAGCCCGCCGACCACCACGATCGCCATCGGCGCGCGAAAGCTCGGGTCGGTTCCCCAGCCCAGTGCGATGGGCATCATGCCTGCGCCCATCGCGATTGTCGTCATGATGATCGGTCGTGCACGCTTGGCGCAGGCATCCAGGATCGCTTCGTGGCGACCCAGGCCGTGGTCCCGACGGGCCATGATGATGTAGTCGATCAGCAGGATCGAGTTCTTCGTCGCAATGCCCATCAGCATGATCAAGCCGATCATCGAGGGCATCGATAAGGTCGAGCCGGTGATGAACAGCGCCAGGAACGCGCCGGGCACCGAGAGCACCAGGGCGACGAGGATAGTCACCGGTTGCATGAAGTCTTTCAGCAGCAGGACCAGCACCATGTAGATGCACAGCACTCCGGTCAGCATCGCTACGCCAAACCCCGAGGCTAGCTCGCCCATCGCTTCTGCATCGCCGACGGACGTCTGCACCAAACCTGGCGGTAGCTCGCGCAAACTCGGCAGGCCGAGCACGGCTTGCTCGATGTCGCCCAGCGCCTGGCCATTCGTCTCGATCTCGATGTTGACGTTGCGCATGCGGTCGAATCGTTCGATTTGCGCCGGGCCGCTGGCGATTTCCAGCGTTGCGACATTCTCCAGCGCGACCGGACCACGGGCACCGGGCACCGGCAGCCGCTTCAGCGTCTCGAAGTCCTGGCGAGCGGCATCGGTCAGCCGCACGACGACCGGCACCTGCCGTTCGCTGAAATTGAGCTTGGCCAGTTCCTGGTCGTAGTCGCCCAACGTTGCAACGCGCAGCGTATCGGCGATTGCGTTCGAGGTGACGCCCAGGTCGGCGGCCCTGGCGAAATCGGGCCGAACCACCAGCTCGGGGCGCATCAGGCTGGCGGTCGAAATAACGCCGCCGACGCCAGGCACCCCACGCAATTCACGTTCGACCTTCTGCGCATGCCGGGTGAGCAAGGCGCCGTCCTCGCCAGCAAGCACCAGTACATAGTTTTCCGAATCACCCATGCCGACTTTGACGCGTACGCCAGGCAAAACCGTGAGTGTTTCGCGCAGCTGGTTTTCGATCTGCTGTTTGGTCAGGCCCGGCCGATCGTCGCGGTGAGTCAGGTTCAGCGTCAGCACCGCCGTGCGGACATTGGCGAGTCCGCTGCCGGCCGGCGCCATCGGGTCAGCGCCGGCCCTGCCATCGCCCACGGCGGTGTAGACCTGCTTGACGTGTGGGTTCTGCCCGACAAGCTCCCGCGCCTGTTCCGCCAGCAGCAACGTATCGCCCAGCTTGCTGCCGGGCGCAAGCGTGAGGGTCACTTGGGTCTGCCAGTCGTCCTCCGGCGGAATGAAGGTGCCCGGCAACAGCGCCGCGAGCATCAGCCCCGCAGCGAAAAAAACCACAGCGCCGAGGCTGGTCACGGCACGATGGCGCAGGCACCAGCCTGCCCAGGATAAATACCTGTCCAGCCACCAGGCCGGTCTGCGCTCAGGCTTCTGCGGCGCCCGCAGCAGGTAGGCCGCCATCATCGGCGTCAGCAGACGGGCAACGACAAGGGAGAAAAACACCGCTGTTGCCGCCGTCCAACCGAACTGGACGAAGAACCTGCCGACCGTGCCGCTCATGAATGCCGTGGGCAGGAACACTGCGATCAGCGTAAACGCCGTGGCGATTACCGCCAGCCCGATTTCGTCGGCGGCGTCCATGGCTGCCTGATAGGGTTTCTTGCCCATCTGCAAATGTCGCCCGATGTTCTCAACCTCGACGATGGCGTCGTCCACCAGCACGCCAATCACCAGCGACAGCGACAGCAGCGTGACGATGTTGAGGGTGAAGCCCATCCAATGCATCACCGCAAAAGTCGGTATCGCCGACAATGGCAACGCGACTGCCGTGACGAAGGTCGCTCGCCAATCCGGCAGGAACAGGAACACCACCAGCACCGCCAGCGCTGCCCCTTCGTAAAGCAGGTGCATGGAGCCCTGGTAATTCTCGACCACCGGATCGACCAGGTTGAAAGCTTGGGCGATGGTGATTTCAGGGTGCCGCGCCTTGAGTGTGTCGAGGGCGGCGCGCACCCCTTCGTCGACCTCTATTTCTCCGGCGCCTTTTGCCCGGAGGATTTCGAAGCCGACCACCGGCTCGCCGTTCAGGAAGGCCGCAGAACGGCGCTCGCCGACGGTGTCGGACACCGTGGCAACCTGGTCGAGCCGGATGCGCCGGCCGTCGCTCAAGGTCACATCAAGCAAGGCGATTTCTTCGGCCGACTGCACCGTGGCAAGGGTGCGCACCGTTTGCTCGGTCCCGCCCAGGTCGACACGACCGCCCGAGGCTTCCTGTTGGATCTGGCGCAGTTGCCGCGAAATGTCCAACGCCGTGGTGTTCAGCGCCAGCAGGCGCGCCGGGTCGAGGTCGATGCGAATTTCCCGGGTCACCCCGCCGACACGATTGACCGCCCCCACGCCAGGCACCGCCAGCAAGGTCTTGCTGAGGGTGTTGTCGACAAACCAGGACAGCGCTTCATCGTCCATGCGCGTGGCCGCCACCGTGTAGGTCAGGATCGGCGAGCCGGCGAGCTCGTTCTTCTGGATCACTGGGTCGCGCAGGTCGGCGGGCAGGTCCGCGCGTACCCGGGAGACGGCGTCGCGTACATCATCCAGCGCTTCCTGCGTGGGCTTCTCGAGGCGGAACTCGACCGTGATAACGGCGTTGCCGTCGGTCAAGGTGCTCTGGATATGCTTGACGCCCTGCACCGTCGCCAGCGAATCCTCGATCTTGCGCGCCACATCGTTTTCCAGTTGTTCGGGGGAAGCGCCGGGCAGCTCCACCGAAACGGTGACCATGGGCAGGTCGACATCGGGGAAGTTCTGGACCTTCATCTTCCAGAAGCCCATCAAGCCAGCGAAGGTCAGCAAGAGGAACAACAGGACGGACGGCGTCGGATTGCGGATCGACCAGGACGATAGGTTAAGGCTCATTGCGCGCTCCCGCGTGTCAGGCTGTATGCCGGATGGCTGGCTGGGTTGCTGCTCGGATGGCTGCGCGACTGGACCACTCGGACGAGGTCTCCCTCGGCGAGAAAACCGGCGCCGGCCTCGACCACGGCCGCCGTGCCGTCAATACCGCCGATGATCTCGACGCGATCGCCGACGCGGCGTCCCACCGTCACTTTGACCCGGCTCACCTTGAACTCCGGTCCGATCTGCAGGACGTAACTGAAACCGTCATGCTGCAGCACCGCGCTCTGGGGCAGCGTCAGCATCCGCTCGGCGCCGACCTCGAACTCGCCGAGCGCGAACATCCCGGCCCGCGCCGCGGTGCCCGCCGGGAGGTCGACATAGACCAAACCGTTGCGTAGCTGCATGTCCACCGTCGGCGCGACCCTGCGCACCCTGCCCTCGATAGCCTCGCCGTTGGCCGCGATCACCCGCACCAACTGGCCGGGAGTGAATCTACCCAGATCCGCTGCGGCGACTTCAGCGCGCCATTCGAGCCGACCGTCGCGAATCAGCCGGAACAGTTCCTGGCCGGCGGGCAGCACCGCGCCCACCGTGGCACTACGTGCCGAAATCACCCCGTCGTCGGGCGCCATGACCTGAGTCTGGGCCAGGCGCAGATGTTGCAGCCGCTCCAGCGCCCTGGCCGCGTCCAGCCTCGCCCGCGCCGTGTGTTCGGCCGTCACGTGCAGATGAACCTGCTGCTTGGATAACGCCCCGCTCGATTGCAGTTCCCGGGCGCGCTGGGCATTGCCCTGTGCTTCGGCGAGTGTCGCCTGCGCTTCGGCGGTGGCGGCGCGACGCTGCGCAAGTTCGGCGGCGACCGTTTCCGCAGCGAATGTGGCGAGCACCTGGCCGCGCCGGACCTCATCGCCGACGTTCACCTTGACCTCGGCCAACCGCAAGCCATCGGCTTCGGTGCCGACGCTCGCTTCCTGCCACGCCATGACGTTGCCATACGCCCGGACACGGGTCGGCTGCATCGCCGATTGGAGCTGGGTGACGGCCACCGTGAGCGCAGGCCTGGCCGGAACTTCGGCGCTATCGGGTCCCGCGTCAGGCGAAACGGTCATCATCACGACGACGATGGCGCAGGCCAGGGTCACGACAAACAGAACGACATGCCGTGTTTTTCTTTTCATGGGGATCGTATTCCTGCGCAAGAGGCCGCGTGATTGCTTGAGGCGGCCACTATCCGACAGGGAACCTTTCGGAACTCTTACCAGCGAAAAGGTTGTAATCCAGACCCAACGGTAAGTGTCCAGTAAGAAGAAGTTTTCAACGATAGGGGCGCTTTCATCCTATTGATCTGGAGACCGTCATGCGTTCCATGCCCTTGCCCACCTCAAAAAATTCAATCGCGACACGGCTGACTGCGGCCACCTCTGTGTTTGTGCTGGGGTTGTGCGTGTCAATGGCCGCCAGCGCCGACGAGCCGGAAGGTTCCCAATGGGGGCTTGGCGTGGGTGCGGTCAGCAGCCAGCAGCCGTACAAGGGCATCGACCGGGACAGCGAAGTCCTGCCGCTGATCTACTTTGAAAATGAATATGTGCGGGTATTCGGCCCTACCGCCGAAATCAAGTTGCCGGGCCTGGACCTCAGCGAGACCCAACAGCTTGAATTCAGCATCGTCGGCGAGTACGACTTCAGCGGCTATGACGACGATGACGCGCGGATTCTCGATGGCATGAGTGACCGCGACGGTGGTTTCTGGGCAGGCGCCAAGGTGAAATGGCGCAACGAGGTGGCCGATGTCAGCGCCGAGTGGCTGGCCGACGTATCAGGCAACAGCAAGGGCCAGCGCTTTGCCCTGGGACTGGAAAGGTCCTGGAAAATTGGCGAGCACATCATGCTCACGCCACGCCTGGCGGCCCTATGGCAGGACGATAAATACGTCGACTACTACTTCGGCGTTCGCGAAAGTGAAGCTCGCGCCGATCGGGCGGCCTATGATGCGAAGTCCGGTATCAATACCGAATTCGGCGTTCGTGGAAATTATATGTTCGATGATCATCACTCCGTATTCCTGGACCTAAAGGCGACGCGCCTGTCCGATGAAATCAAGGACAGCCCGCTGGTGGACCGATCAACCGAGAACAGCGCGCTGTTCGGCTACTTGTACCGTTTCTGATGAGCCGCATTCTGCTGGTCGAGGACCATGAACGCCTGGCGCACCTGGTGAGCAAAGGCTTGTCGAGCGCCGGGATCGCCGTCGACGTCATCAGCCGCATCGATGCTGCGTGGGCGGCCATCCAGCAGGTGCCTTACCAGGCGCTGATCCTCGATCGGGGCTTGCCGGACGGCGATGGGCTGGTCCTGCTGCAGCGTTTGCGCACCGCCGGGCTGGGCCTGCCGTGCCTGGTCCTGACGGCGCGGGACGCGCTGCATGATCGGGTCGAAGGTCTCGACGCCGGGGCGGATGATTATTTGCCCAAGCCGTTCGCCATGGACGAAATGGTTGCCCGCGTACGGGCATTGCTGCGTCGCCCGGCGGAACACCGGCCATTGGCACCCGCCCACGGCGACCTCAGCGTGCAACCCGACATGGGCATCATGTGCAGCACCGAAGGTAGCGTGCCGCTGGCGCCTGCGGAAATGCAGATCATGCTGTTGCTGCTGCGCAAACCCGGCGAAATCGTCCGTCGCAGCGCCATCGAGGCGGCCGCGTGGGGCCTGAGCGAAGCCGTGACGCCGAACGCCCTGGACGTGGCCCTGCATCGTATCCGCCGAAAGCTGCTGGCGATCGGTTCCGATCAACGCATAGTCAATTTGAGAGGCCTGGGTTATGCCCTTCGTCAGGACGGCTTGGCGCAATAGCATCAGCTTCCAGGTACTGCTCGCCTACGTTGCGGGCGTGGGATTGAGCATTTTGCTGATTGCCCTCGGCGTGTTCGCACTGGTCACTTCCAGGAGCGATATCCTGCTGAGTACCGACGTCGCCGAGCGCACCCATGAACTGTCCGGCAAGCTGCTGTTCGACGCCACCGGCCGGCCCACCGGGTTCGACAACAGTGAGGGTGACCGGGTCTGGACCTTCAAGAGCCTGGGGGACGAAATCGGCTACCGCGTCCTGGATTCGGACGCAAACGTTGTCCAGACGTCCACTGACGCGGCGTTCTGGTCGTCCGCTGCAACGGAGCATCCGACGAAGCAATCGCGGTTCAAATTCGAGCGAGAAGGCATCCTGATGTACGCCGCCACCGCCCCGCTGGAACATGACGGCAAGATCTGGTATCTGCAATTCGCCGCCAGCGAGCGGCTGATGGAACTGCTGCATGAAGGGTTCGCCTGGCCGTTCATGGGCGCCGGTATCGTCCTGTTCAGCCTGGTGTTGCTTTTCGTCTTCGGCGCCTGCGCCTATTTCACATTGGGCTACGCGCTCAAGCCCTTGCGGGAGGTCTCGGAATCAGCGGCGGCCATTTCCCCGCGCTCCTTGCACTCGCGGCTGGAGGTCAAGACCGTGCCGTCCGAGGTGGCGCCGCTGGTGACCAGTTTCAACAGTGCGCTTGAGCGCCTGGCGCACGGCTACCGCGTCCAGCAGGAATTCCTGGCGACCGCGGCACACGAGCTCAAGACCCCCCTGGCGTTGATCCGCGCCCAGATCGAATTGATGGAGCCCAGCAAGGGCCGCGACTCGTTGCTCGACGATGCCCGGCACATGACCCGCCAGGTCCAGCAACTGTTGCTGCTGGCCGAGACGAGCGAAGCGCACAACTACAGCTTCGCCGCAGTGGATGTCATGGAGGTTGCCCGGGAAGCCGCCCATTATCTGCAACGCATGGCCGACGCGGCGCACGTGCGCGTCGTCCTGGCGGGCCAGGTTGATGCGCCGGCGTCCTGGCAGGCCGACCGCAGCGCCCTTTTCACCCTGCTGAAAAACCTTCTGGAAAACGCCATCCAGCACGCCCCTGCCGAAACCGAAATACGCGTTGAGCTGAGCGCAGATACGTTGACCCTGCGCGATTGGGGCCCCGGGGTCGAACAAGGCCAACTGGCGCAGATATTCACCCGTTTCTGGCGCGGCGCTCATCGACGCGACCACGGCGCGGGATTGGGCCTGACGATCTGCCAGGAAATCGCCCAGGCCCACGGATGGACACTCGTCGCGCGCAGGGCCGAGCCGGGGTTGTTGTTTTGTCTGTCCCGGCCCGCCCCTGAGCAACCCGCCTGAGCGCATGCGCTCAGGTTTGCTCACTGCCAACCAAACCTGCGGATATAAAAACCTTTCACCGCCTGCGTCAGCGCCATGTACGCCAGCAAGATCACTGGCAAGAACACGAAGTACAGTGATGGCAATGCCTGCAACTTGAAGTAATGCGCCCAGGGCCCCATCGGCAGGAAGATGCCCACGGCCATGATCAGCCCCGTCATCACCATCAGCGGCATGGCCGCACGGCTTTGCAGGAACGGAACTCTCGGCGTGCGGATCATGTGCACGATCAGCGTTTGCGTCAGCAGCCCCACCACGAACCAGCCGGATTGGAACAGCGTTTGATGGCCCGCAGTGTTGGCGCCGAAGACGTACCACATCAAGGCGAACGTGGTGATGTCGAAAATCGAGCTGATCGGTCCAAAGAACAGCATGAAGCGCCCAATCTCGGCGGGTTCCCAGCGTTGCGGTTTGCTCAGCATCTGCGCGTCGACATTATCGAAAGGAATGGCGATCTGGGAGAGGTCGTAGAGCAGGTTCTGGATCAGCAGATGCATTGGCAACATCGGCAGGAACGGGATGAAGGCGCTAGCGACCAGCACCGAGAACACGTTGCCGAAGTTGGAGCTGGCGGTCATCTTGATGTACTTGAGCATATTGGCGAACGTACGCCGGCCTTCGAGCACGCCCTCCTCCAGGACCATCAGGCTCTTTTCCAGGAGAATGATGTCCGCCGCCTCCTTGGCGATGTCGACCGCGCTGTCCACCGAGATACCGATATCGGCCGTGCGCAGCGCTGGCGCATCATTGATACCGTCGCCCATGAAGCCGACCACATGGCCGTTGGCCTTGAGCCGGCGCACGATGCGTTCTTTGTGGGAAGGCGTCAGCCTGGCAAAGACGTTCGTGGTTTCCACCGCTTGGCTCAATTCGGCGTCGCTCATGCCCTCGATGTCGTTGCCCACCAGCAGGCCCTGTTGTTCCAGCCCGACCTCGCGGCAGATCTTCGCGGTGACCAACTCGTTATCGCCGGTCAGCACCTTGACCGTCACGCCATGGGCCTTCAATGCCTTGAGGGCCGGAGCCGTGCTTTCCTTTGGCGGGTCGAGGAAGGCTACGTAGCCGATCAACGTCAGATTGCGCTCATCCGTCAGGCTGTAGATCTCGCGGCCGGGCGCCATCGGCTGCGCGGCCACCGCCACCACCCGCAAGCCTTCTTCGTTGAGCGCGGCAGTGACCTGGCGGATCCGTGCCAGCAGTTCCGGGGTCAAGGCATCATTGACGTCGCCATGGCGCACGCTGTCGCACACCGACAGGATCTCTTCCACCGCACCTTTGCAGATCAGCAGATGAGGCTGTTCCAGCTCGGCCACCACCACCGACATGCGCCGACGCTCGAAGTCGAAGGGGATCTCATCGACCTTGCGAAATGCGGTGCCGACCTTCAGCGCGCGGTGAACCTCCACATGTTCCAGCACCGCCACGTCCAGCAGGTTTTTCAAACCGGTCTGGTGGTAGCTGTTGAGGTAGGCCATTTCCAGTACGTCATCGGATTCTTCACCCCAGACGTCGACATGCCGCGCCAAAAATATCCGGTCCTGGGTCAAGGTGCCGGTCTTGTCGGTGCACAACACGTCCATGGCGCCGAAGTTCTGGATCGCGTCCAGGCGCTTGACGATGACTTTCTTGCGGGACAGGAAAACCGCGCCCTTGGCCAGGGTCGAAGTGACGATCATCGGCAGCATTTCCGGGGTCAGGCCCACCGCAATCGACAAGGCGAACAGCAGCGCTTCGGTCCAATCGCCTTTGGTAAAGCCATTGATGAACAACACCAGTGGCGCCATCACGAACATGAAACGGATCAACAGCCAGCTGACCTTGTTGACGCCCTGCTGGAACGAGGTTGGCGCCCGATCCGTAGCGCTGGCCCGCTGGGCCAGGGCGCCGAAATAGGTGCGGTTGCCCGTGGTCAGGATCACCGCGGTGGCCGCGCCAGAAACCACGTTGGTCCCCATGAACAGGATATTTTCCAGGTCCAGCGGATTGCGGGTCGTGGTGTCCTGCTGACGGGGGAATTTCTCCACCGGCATCGATTCGCCGGTCATGGCCGCCTGGCTGACAAACAGGTCCTTGGCGCTGAGCACCCGGCAGTCGGCCGGGATCATGTCCCCGGCCGACAACACGATCAGGTCGCCCGGCACCAGCTGCTTGATGGGCAACTCGGCTCGCCTGGCTTCATCACGACGCAGCACCGTGGCGGTGTTGCTCACCATGGCTTGCAAGGCGTCAGCAGCCTTGTTCGACTTTGCCTCCTGCCAGAAGCGCAACAGCGTCGAGAGCACAACCATGGCGAAAATCACCGTGGCGGCCTTCATGTCTTCGGTCAGCCAGGAGATTACCGCCAGTAACGTCAGCAGCAGATTGAAGGGGTTCTTGTAGCAATGCCACACGTGCGTCCACCACGGCAGCGGTTGCTCGTGCTCAACTTCATTGAGGCCGTACTGCATACGCAGCGCGTCGGCCTCCCGGGCGTTCAATCCGTCGACGTGACTGCCCAGCGCACCCAGCAACTGCACGGTGCCGCTGTTGGCCGCCCTCGCCAGGGTTTGCGCCAGGGCCGACGGCACTTCGCGACTGACGCTGGCGTCCGCCACGCTCTCCAGCATTGCCAGGCGGCGGAAATGCCGGGCAATGTGCCGGGTCCGCAGGAAACCGGCGAAGAACTCTTTCAACAGGGTGAGGCTCATGGTGTGACTCCTGCGCGAGGAAACCTGCGTGCAGATACGGCCGTCTTGCACCGCGCCCGATAAAAAGGCGCAGTCAGCCTGGCCCGCCCACCGAGAAGGCAGGCGTGTCCGTAGCATCCCGAGGTAAATCGGGTGCTGGTCAGCGTCGTTGAGAGAGGATCGGGGCACAGCCAGGACTGGCCGCTGCCGGGATGTCGCTGCTCGCTTTTTGGCGAGATAACGGCATCGGAAGAATGCGCGTTACCTTGCCAAGTAAATGCCGGTTACCGAGACCGGCCGACAACTGTCACTCGAACAAGTACCCACTGAGGGTCTCCGCTATTGATGAAAACGCGCGAAGCTTACGCCTGGGATACGAGGCGAGTAAATCGCCGGAAAGGGCTGCGCAGGGGAAATAACAAACTTGTTCAGGGACGGTTCAGGCAAGGCATTGCGGCAGGAGAGCATCAGGAGCGCTCAGCTGGCCGAGCGCTCCTGTGCGCGGCCCCTGGCGCCCAGGCCCAGCCTATTATCAATAATCCCAGAACCCTGCTATCCAGCGAAAAGCGTCACCATCGACTGCCACCCGGCCCACGGAGGGAAACGGCAGATGGGTTGCCACTAACAGCTCACCGCTCGCCGCAGCCTCTTGAAGCAGACGCACACGAACACGAACTGACTCTTCAGGGTCGTGTTCAAAACCGTTGTGCCAGTCGGGATGATCGAAAGCCACCGGAAACAGCGCGTCGCCGGCAAACGTCAACTTTTCATTGCCAGATCTTACGTAGACTACGCTGTGCCCGGGGGTATGGCCGCCGGTGCATTTGACGACAACCCCGGTCGCCACTTCGCGCTCCCGATCAAAGGGGTGCAGTTTGTCGCGGTAGGCTTCCATAAACTGCTGGGCGGTTGCACGCAGGACGTCCGGCACCGGCGAAGGCATGGCCGTGCGCGAAAAGTCGGGCTCTGCCCAGAACTCGACCTCGGTCGCGCAAACGTGGATCCGCACGTCGGGACGCAAGCGGTTCTTCACGTCATCGACGAGCAGCCCGCCTATATGGTCCATGTGCATGTGGGTGATCACCACGTCGGTGATGGACGACAGCTCAATCCCGGCAGCCTCCAATCGCTTGGGGAATTGCCCGGCCCGCGGAAAGCCGGGAAACTGGCCGCCCAGCCCGGCATCGACCAGCACCGTTTGTTCGCCGCTGCGCACCACCAGGACGTTCAACGCCCAATCGAACGCGTCCGGGCCCAGGTACATGTCCTTGAACCAGGCTTTGCGGGAGGCCGGGTCGGCGTTGGTGGACATCGTCGTGGTCGGCAGCGGTAGCACGCCATCACTGACAACCAGCACATCAATGTCACCGACCTTGAGTGCGTAGCGCGAAGGAACCAATTCCTCTATTGCTGTTTGCCCCCGGGGTGCCGGGTCCGTTTGCGCAGTGTTTTGCAGATGCATCGTCATGATTGCTCTCCCGTCGTCAGGTGGGGCGAAAGCGTTTTCCGAAACACCAGAACAACGAATCGCCTGGATAACGAGTGTGCATCGCCCTGCGCCGCGCTCGGTATCGTACGTGCGTATAGCGCGCCGACACCTTGGCTTGGTCATTCCAAACGAAAGGACCGGCGTTTTTGCAAGATTGGGCAATCATCGGACCGGATCGTGCAAGCTATCCCAGCCGATGCTTTCTATAGTAATCGGTGCCAAACCTTCTGGAGCTGGTCCGACAATGAGCGCCCTCAATATCAATGGCCGTGAGCACACGGTAGACGTAGACCCCGGTACCCCGATTCTTTGGGCCTTGCGCGACACGCTCGGCATGACCGGTACCAAATTCGGCTGCGGTGCGGCCTTGTGTGGCGCCTGCACCGTTCACCTGGACGGCCAGGCCATTCGGTCCTGCGTGACGCCGATCGCCGCGGCGGTTGGCAAGAAGATCACCACCATTGAAGCGGCGACCGATGGCAGCGACCCGGTGGGCAGCGCCGTGCATGAGGCCTGGGTCAAGCACGACGTGGCGCAATGCGGTTACTGCCAGAGCGGCCAGATCATGAGCGCCACCGCGTTCCTCAAGGCCCAGCCCAAGGGCAAGCAACCTACGCCGGCCGAGATCGATTCGGCCATGGCCGGCAATATCTGCCGCTGCGGCACTTACGCCCGCATCCGCGCCGCAGTGGCCGATGCCGCCAAAGCCCTCGCCTGACAGGAGCTAGCCCATGCTGAACGAGATTTTTCCAAATGAGCTGCCGCGCGCGCTGCAACACCTGCTTGATCGCGACGGGACTGAAGGCCTAGCCACCCTGCCCCGGCGCAGCTTTCTCAAGATCGTCGGCATCGGCGGCCTGGCCTTGGGCGCGTTCCCGCACCTCGCCTTGGCGCAACAGGCCAATGGCGCGAGCGAAGGACCGCTCAAGCCCACTCAGCAACCTTCGGCCTTCGTACAGATCGCGCCCAACGGCGAAGTCACCGTGACGATCAATCGCCTGGAGTTCGGCCAGGGTGTGCAGACTGGCTTGCCAATGATCCTCGCCGAAGAACTCGACGCCGACTGGAACCTGGTGCGCACGCGCAACGGCAGCAACGATGCGGCCTACATGGACCCGGCGTTTGGCATCCACCTCACCGGCGGCTCCAATTCGATCAAGAACAGCTACACCCAGTACCGCGAACTGGGCGCCCGCGCGCGCGCCATGTTGCTCGCCGCCGCAGCCGCGCGCTGGAATGTCGACGTCGCGAGCTTGACCACGCAAAACGGCACGGTGCTGGGCCCTGGCGGCCGCAAGGCGACCTACGGCGAGCTGGCCGAAGCCGCCATGGCGATGCCCGTGCCGGAGAAAGTCACGCTCAAGGATCCCAAGGATTTCCGCATCATCGGCCAGGCCACGACCCGCCTCGATGCCAAGGTCAAGAGCAGCGGCCAGCAGGATTTCGGCATCGACGTGCATCTGCCGGGACAACTGACTGCCGTGGTCGCTCGCCCGCCGGTGTTCGGTGCCAGGATCGCGTCGCTGGACGACAGCGCCGCGCGCGCAACCAAAGGCGTGAAAGCCGTGCTGCGCGTGCCGCTGGACGGCGGAGCCGAAGGCGTTGCCGTGGTCGCCGACGGTTACTGGCAGGCGAAACTTGCACGTGATGCGCTGAAGGTCGAATGGGACGTGGCGAAAGTCGAAAAAGTCGACACGGAAAAACAACTGGCCCAGTACCGGGAGCTGGCCGGCCAACCCGGCGCGCTCCATTTCGATGCCGACATGACACCTCTCGCCTCGGCGCCACATCGGTTGGAGGCTGAGTTTGTATTCCCCTACCTGGCCCACGCCCCAATGGAGCCGTTGAACTGCACCGTTCAGCTATCCGAAGGCCGCGCCCAGTTGTGGGTTGGCACCCAGTTCCCAGGCGGCGACGCCGCGGCAGCGGCGAAGGTGCTGAATCTCAAGCCCGAGCAAGTCCAGGTACATGTACAGACGGCGGGCGGCGGTTTCGGTCGTCGTGGCGTGCCGACCAATGATTTTGCAGTGCAGGCTTGTGAAGTGGCCAAGGCCGCGCGCGCTGCTGGGCTTGATGCGCCAATCCGCACCTTGTGGAGCCGCGAGGACGATATCAAGGGCGGCTACTACCGTCCGATGCATCTGCACCGCGCGCGCATCGGCTTCGATGACAGCGGCAAGGTGTTGGCGTGGGATCACGCCCTGGTCGGGCAGTCCATCCTCGTTGGCACCCCGTTCGCGGGGCAGATAAAGAACGGCATCGACCCCACCGCGACCGAAGGCATGCGTGATCCATATCCCTTGCCAATGCGACTGACCGTGCATCATCCCAAGCTCAACGTGCCGGTGCTGTGGTGGCGCAGCGTGGGTTCTACTCATACTGCGTTCGTGATGGAGACGCTGATTGACGAAATCGCCCGTACGACGAAACAGGACCCGGTGGCATACCGGATGAAGCTGTTCGGCGACCAGAACCCCCGCCATCGCGCCGCGCTGCAACTGGCGGTGGACAAGAGCGAGTACGGCAAACGCCAGCTACCGGCCGGCCAGGCCTGGGGCGTGGCGGTGCACGAGTCGTTCAGTTCGGTGGTGGCCTACGTGGTGGAAGCCTCGGTGCAGGATGGTCGTCCCGTGCTGCACAACGTGACGGCGGGCGTGCACTGCAATCTGGTGGTCAACCCGCGCAGTGTCGAGGCCCAGGTACAAGGCGCAGCCCTGATGGGCCTGTCGATGTGCTTGCCCGGTGGCGCGATCACGCTCAAGGATGGCGTCGTGCAACAGAGCAATTTCGCCGACTTCAGCGTGCCGCGCATTACCGACATGCCGCAGATCGCGGTCCACATCGTCCCCAGCGCAGAGCCGCCGACCGGAATGGGCGAGCCCGGCCTGCCCGCCTTGGCCCCGGCATTTGCCAACGCCATTGCGAGCCTGACCGGGAAACCGCTGCGGCAGTTGCCGTTCAACCTGGCGTAGTCGCAAGCAAGTGACAACCCGTGGCGAGGGAGCAAGCTCCCTCGCCACGTTGGGTAATGGCGTTTGGGCGATACATTTGTATCGACGTTATTTTCGCCCAAGCTGCCCGTCTGTCCCATGAAACGCCTGCCCCAGCGCCGCCAGTCGCTCCGCCAAGGGCGGCAGGCATTGGCTGCTGCGGGTCAGCACGCCGATGTTGTCGGCGTTGCGCTCGGCCACGGCCTGCACGGTTTGCAGCCGCTCATTGATGCCCATTGACGCCGCGGACTGTTGCTGGGTCGTGCTGGCGATCAGATCGTTGAAATGGTTGATCACCGCGATGTCTTCCACGACGGCATGCAGCAGCTGGGAGGCCTGCTGGCTGGCGGACACGCAACGCTCGACCCCTTCGCGACTGTCTTGCATGGCGATGGCGGCCTGGCGGCTGCCCTGTTGCAGCTTGGCGATGATCTGCTGGATTTCCGTGGTGGATGTCGAGGTCCGTTGTGACAGCGTCCGGACCTCGTCGGCCACCACGGCAAATCCGCGCCCCTGCTCCCCGGCGCGGGCCGCCTCGATGGCGGCGTTGAGGGCCAGCAGGTTGGTTTGCTCGGCGATGCTGTTGATCACGTCCAGCACCTGGCCGATCTGCTGCGCCTGCTCGGCCAGCAGTTGCACGGTTTCATTGGTCAGGTTGATGCGCCCCGCCAACTCGAGAATATCTTCGCGGGTCTGGTCAACGGTGGTGCGCCCCCGGTTGACTTGCTCGTTGGCCTGTCCGGCGCGTTGCAGCGTCTGGCCGACATGGCCGGTAATATTTTCCATGGCCTGCATCAACTGGCCGATCGCGCCGCTCATCTGTGCCACTTCGTCCAACTGGTGCCGGGCACCGTTTTCCAGGGTCTGGCCGACCTGGGACAAGTCCTGGCCGAGGTCCGATAGCTGACGGGTATCGCGCACCACGCCGTCCACCAGGTGGGTCACTTGCTCGAGGAAATGGTCGAAACGCTCGCCGGACGAGACTTTCACGCCCTGGTTGCGTTGTGTACCGGGGTCACGGCTCAACTGCGCAGCGGCGGCCAGCACCTTGTCGAGCACGTCCTGGTTGTCCGTTGCATCGGCCAGGCTCTGGTTCGCCAGGTAGATCAGAATCACGCTTTCGACAACGACATAAAAGGCATGGACGAAAATCATCGTCCATCCACCGTGGGCATCCATCACGAATACCGGGTATCCAAGATGCTGGAGCCAATGGAAACCGACATGGTGGATGGCAATGGTGGCGGCGGCCACGACGATCGGCAGCCAGTCGCGATAGAACGTCAACACCGCCAGCAGCACGAAGATGCCGAAGTGGAACTCGATCACGCCGCGGGTCTGGTTGATGTGCAGCGCCGCCATGACCATCAGCGCCATGGCGATGATGCAGCGCATGGCACGGGTGCCGCCAAGGCCGCGGTAGAGCAGCGTGGCCAGCAGGCACGTCGGTGCACCGATCAGCAATGCCTGGGTCAAGGTCGAATGAAGAAATGCCAGGCCCAGCGAATACAAGAGCGTGAGCCAGAGCAGCCCGAGCATGATGCGATCGGCTTTGCGGTAGTGATCGTTAAAGCGCAGGGGCGATTTCATCGGGGCTGTCCTTGTCATGAACGGGTGTCCATCGTCGGCGTATCGACGTCTCGGGACGAAACTGTAGCGCATTGCAACCAATTAATGGCAATTAGCTACCAACCTTTTTGTTCAGCTTCTTTGCTTTATGATGGCGCGATTCCGAATCCCTGACTGATGGAACCACCATGACTTTCGATTTCGACCTGGTGTTCGAACGCCACGGCACCGGCAGCACCAAATGGAGCCGCTATCCAGCCGAGGTATTGCCGATGTGGGTGGCCGATATGGATTTCGCCGCGCCGCCAGTGGTCATCGATGCGCTGCGCAAGCGTCTTGAGCACCCGATGCTCGGCTACAGCGTGGCCCAGGACAACCTGCGCGCCGCCATCGCGGCGGATCTGTGGAGCAAATACGCCTGGCGCGTCGAGCCGCAGCAGATCCTGTTCCTGCCGGGGGTCGAGCCGGGCTTCAACATGGCGTTGCACGCGCTGGTCGAGCCGCAGCAGCACGTTGTGGTGCAGGTGCCCAACTACCCCCCGCTGCGTCACGCGCCGGGCCATTGGCACCTGAACAAGGTGGAGCTGGCGTTCACTCCGGTCGATGGCGAGTTCCATACGCCCCTGGCCGAACTGCGCGACGCCTTGCGCGGCGGCGGTGCGCTGTTGCTGAGCAACCCGCACAACCCGCTGGGCAAGGTGTTTGGGCGCGAAGAACTCAAGGCCGTGGCGGACATCTGCCTGGAGCAGGACGCCTGGATCATCTCCGATGAAATCCATGCCGAGCTGTGCTTCGATGGCCGCGTGCACATCCCCACCGCGTCCCTCAGCCCGGAAATTGCCGAGCGGACCATCACGCTGATGTCGGCCAGCAAGGCCTACAACATCGCAGGGCTGAAGACTTCGTTCGCGATCATCCAGAATGCCAAGCTGCGCGAGCGCGTCAACGGCGCCAGGGCCGGCATGGTCGACAGCGTCAACGCCCTGGGCCTCGAGGCGACCCGTGCCGCCTACAGCGAAGCGGGCCCGTGGCTCGACGCGTTGAAAGGCTACTTGCAGGCCAACCGCGATTATCTGGTCGAGGCGGTCAAGACTCGCCTTCCGGGCATCACCATGACCGTGCCCCAGGGTACTTACCTGGCGTGGCTGGACTGCTCCGCGCTGGGGCTGGACGATCCGCAAGGGTTTTTCCTGAAGGATGCCAAGGTTGGACTGAGCGCCGGGCTGGATTTTGCTGACGACGCGGGACAATTCGTGCGCCTGAACTTCGGTTGCCCGCGGGGGCTGCTGGAAGAAGGAATCGCACGGATGGAGCGCAGCCTCAAGGCCAGGGGCTGATCAGATCGTCCCGTGGCGAGGGAGCTTGCTCCCGCTCGGTTGCGTAGCGACCGCAAGATCTTGGGGCTGCTTCGCACCCCAGCGGGAGCAAGCTCCCTCGCCACGAGAGCGGATCACTTTAGACCGGGGTCAGTCATGCATATCCGGCGTATGCACGAAGCACAGTTTGTTTCCCTCCGGATCCCGGCAATAGGCGCCGTAGTAATCCTTTGAATATTGCGGCCTTAGGCCCGGGGCGCCTTCGTCGAAGCCGCCCATGTCAATCGCCGTCTCCCAGGCGTCGCGTACGGCCTGCTGCGAGTCGGCGGCGAAGCTGACTTGCATGCCGTTGCCCCACGTGGCTGGCAGGCCATTGATGGGCACCTGGACGAACACCTGCGGCCAATGTTTGCCGGGCTGATGCCAGCCTTCCCCGGGCGGGCCCGAATCGTCTTCGCTGGGCATGCGCTCCAATCCCAGGCAACCGAGGATGGCATCATAAAACGCGACCATTTTAGTCAGGTCACGTGCACCGATTTGTATGTGACTGAACATGCCCTTCTCCTTTCAAGCCGTATCCCGTTTGGAGAATACGGCGTCGCCTGTGTTCACCGATAGCCCCTGGGTAGTCGACGAAACGCCTCTGCCACGCTCATCGATTGTTGGGGAAATCCGACCGAACTCTGGTCAAAAACCCGCAGTCCACCCTCCATCGCAACCACTTGGATGGAGAACGACAATGGCCAACTACCCAACCCCACCTTTCCCAAAACAAAGCCAACCCGTGCCCGGCAGCCAACAGAAGATGGACCCGTACCCGGACTGCGGCGAACAGAGCTACAAAGGTTCCGGGCGCCTGGCGAACAAGATCGCCCTGATCACTGGCGCCGACAGCGGCATCGGGCGCGCCGTGGCGATTGCCTTCGCCCGAGAAGGCGCGGACGTAGCGATTTCCTACCTCAATGAACATGAGGATGCCAAGGAGACCGCACGCTGGGTCGAAGATGCCGGCCGCCAGTGCCTGTTGCTGCCCGGTGACCTGGCAGATAAGGGGCAATGCCGCAAGGTCGTCGATGAGACCGTGGCGCGCTTCGGGCGCATCGACGTCCTCGTCAACAATGCCGCGTTCCAGATGACCCACGAGACCCTGGAAGAGATCCCGGACGAAGAATGGGTGCGCACGTTCGATATCAACATCACGGCGATGTTCAGGATCTGCCAGGCCGCCGTGCCGCACATGAAGGCCGGGGGTTCGATCATCAATACCACCTCGGTCAACTCCGACATGCCCAAGCCGACGCTGCTGGCCTACGCCACCACCAAGGGCGCCATTGCCAACTTCACCGGTGGCCTGGCGCAAATGCTCGGGTCCAAGGGCATCAGGGTCAACAGCGTCGCGCCAGGACCGATCTGGACGCCACTGATTGTCGCCACCATGCCCGAAGAAGAGGTGCAGAATTTCGGTTCCCAGACACCGCTGGGGCGTCCTGGCCAGCCGGTGGAAGTGGCGCCGATTTTCGTGCTGCTGGCGTCGGATGAGTCCAGCTACATCTCCGGCTCGCGGTATGCGGTGACGGGCGGCAAGCCGATCCTCTAAAGCCCGGCTGCCTCCTGTGGCGAGGGAGCTTGCTCCCTCGCCACTAAAGCGCTCAGGCTCACTCCTCCTTGGCAATCACCGAAATCTTGCCGTTGCGCTCGATAATCGCAAACTTGATCTGCTCCAGGGTCTCGATGCCCTGGCTCGAACGTGCCGCCTCCATGATGTCCGCCTCCACCAGCCGGGCGTGGCGCATGCGCCCCTGAAGGATGCGGCCGTCCTCGACGATGATCGTCGGCCCACCGTCGATCAGCCGCGACACCCAATTGGAGCGCAGCTTGAGCAACGAAAATCCGACATCGATGGCGATCAGCGTGACGATGACCATGAACGCGTTGGTCAGCGAGAAATCGTCCCCCAGCAGCGCCTGCTGGGTAGCCTCGCCAATGATCATCAACAGGACGAAATCGAAGGTGGTGATCTCCGCCAACGAACGTCGGCCGGCGATCTTGAACAACACCATCAATACCGCATACATAGCGGCCGCTCGCAGTACCGAATCCATACGTCACCTAAGGGAAGATGAATTGATTGAAGCTCACTGTCGCCCCGCCAGGAATAACGATGCGGCTGTGATAAGTCCCGAGGCCTTCGCTGAGCAATGACAGGTGCAGGTTGGCCTGCCCTTGGCCATCCGCCTGGATCCAGAGCTTTACACCCTGCCCGGCAGCAGCTGAGCGTATGGGCTGCGGTTGCACGCTCTGGACATCGAACGCATCCAGCCAATCGCCTCCGAGTTCGACTTCCAGCACCGCGTTGGGCGCGCCTTTGAGACGCAGGACCATCGGATTGGTCGAGCCGTTGCGATGGAACGCCTCGTATTCGACGGCAATTGTGCCGTCGGCGCTTTGCAGTTCGCGGCTGCTCAACGGCCCGCGGGAAAACAGCCCGAGCAAAGTCAGGATGACCAACAGCACCAATATGTACCAGCCCACCCGCTCGAACCGCCAGACCTTGTGCTGGAACACCATGTCTTCGCGCACGGGAAATTCGCGGCTACGGTGGTCGTCCTGCTCCCATTGATCGGTCATGGGCGCACTCTCCTAGCGGCGTTCGCCCGCCACGGCACGTTGGTGGTAATTGGGCAACTGCTGCAAGACGTACTCGCTGGCCTGCAGTTGCACCTGGTGACGGTCGCCGAAGAAGCGTTCCTGGCGACTGAACAGCGCGCGCTGGCCGTTCACTTGGAACGCCCAGGCAAAGCAGATCGTGCCGGCGGGTATGCTGTCCTTGTCGTCCGGCCCGAGCAGGCCCGTGGTGGCGACGGCGACGTTGGCGTTGGCGTCGTGCAGCGCGCCAAGGGCCATCTCCTCGGCGACTTCGCGACTGGTGAGATTGAAGGTGTCGATGGTGCGCGGCTTGACGCCGAGCAAGCGCTGCTTGGCCTCGGGGGAATAGACCACATAGCCGCTTTCGATCAGCGAACCGCTGCCCGGCACTTCGGCCAGGAGCGTGACGATCAGCCCAGCGGTGCAGGACTCGGCGGTGGTCAGGCGCAGCTCATGCTCGCGCATGTAATCAACCAGGGATTGGGCAACAGTCATGGCATACAGTCCTTCATGGATGCTGTTGGGTTGACCCCTGCCGTTTTGAATCATTCCCTTTATCGCCCCGCCTCCCCGACCGGGCAAATAAATGAAACCCCTGCCCAATCCTGTACCTCATAACGGTATGAGCCTCACGCAGAGGCTGTCCCTGATCAGGAGGTCGTCATGTCTGTACTTTTCGTCAAACTGTTCACCCATCCCGAGTTCGCTTGGGTGGACATTCGCGAGCAGGAACAGGCTCATCCACACCACTACCTGGCCCATCTGCTGTTGCTCGCACTGATTCCGGCGGTGTGCCTGTTCATCGGCACCACTTGGACCGGTTGGAGCCTGGCCGAGAACGAAACGGTGAGGCTGAGTCGCGCCAGTGCATTGCAGTTATGCGCGCTGTTGTACCTGACCATTGTCGTTGGCGTCACGTTGATGGGGCTGTTCATCCGCTGGATGTCGCGCACGTTCGAAGCTCGCCCCTCGATCAACCAGTGCATCGGATTCGCGGCCTACACCGCTACGCCGTATTTCCTCGCCGGGATCTGCGGACTCTATCCCAGCCGTTGGCTGGCCGTGGCGGTGCTGCTGGCGGCGTCGGCCTATTCAACGTTCTTGCTGTTCGTCGGGCTGCCGAAATTCATGAACCTGAAGAAGGAACAAGGCCTTTTGTACTCGGCCAGCGTCTGGGGTGTCGGCCTGCTGGTGCTGGTGACGATCATGGTGGAAATGATCCTGCTGTGGTTCAACTACTTGCAGCCGGAGTACCTTCGCGTGCCGGTAGGCTGATCCGCCTTGAAGGCGCACAATGCCTGAAGGGGCGGTTTTGCAGGCGTCTGTTTTCGCAATCTTCGCGCAACCCGACTATCCTGCGAGTTTTTGTATCAATGAAATCGAGTCGGCAGCGCCGGACCGCCCCGCCGCCCTTTAAGGCCAAACTTATATGTCATCTCCTAGCAAACGCTCTCCCAACGTGCCACAACGACGAGAGCTGAGCCCCAGCGAATTGGACTTCCCCGTAGTGGGAATCGGCGCATCCGCGGGGGGATTGCAGGCCATCAAGCAATTTTTCGAACACATGCCCAAGGACAACGGCATGGCGTTTGTCATCGTCTTGCACCTGGCACCTGATCATCAAAGCATTGCCGACAAGATCATCCAGGAATCCACTCGGATGACAGTGCTTCAGGTCACCGAGGCGGTGCCGATCGAGAAAAATTGCGTCTACGTGATTTCCCCAGGCCATCAGTTGCTGATGAATGACGGGTACTTGAACGTCACACCGGTGCAACGCCATGGCGGGCACGTGGCAATCGATCTGTTCTTTCGTGACCTGGCCGACGTGCATAAGGAACGGGCATTCTGCCTGATCTTGTCGGGGACCGGCTCCGACGGCGCGGTGGGGTTGTCGCGTATCAAGGAGCAAGGTGGTGTGACCATTGCCCAGGCTCCCCAAGATGCCGAGTTTGATGGCATGCCCCAAGCCGCTATCGACACCCAGATGGTCGATCTGGTGTTGCCCGTGGTGGAAATGCCACAAAAGCTCCTGGAAATATGGCGGAACTCCCAGGCCATTCGCCTGCCGACCGCCAACGACCCCGAGATCCACGCCCAACCACCGACCACCGAACGCGAGTTGCTCATCGCCGAACAGTCGCTGCAGGACATCCTGGTGCAATTGCGGTCCGGCACCGGCCACGATTTCAAGCACTACAAGCGGGCCACCGTACTGCGCCGCATCGAGCGGCGCATGCAGGTCACGGCCCAGCCGGACCTGAGCGCCTATTACAGCTATCTGACAAACCATCCGGAAGAAACCAAGGCCCTGCTGGGCGACCTGCTGATTGGCGTGACCAATTTCTTTCGCGACCGCGATGCGTTCGAGGCCCTGGAACGGGACGTCTTGCCCCTGCTGCTGCAACCGGTCGAGCCGGCCAGTGCGCCGCCCGAGGAAATACGCGTCTGGTCGGCCGGCTGCTCCACCGGTGAAGAAGCCTATACCCTGGCGATGCTGGTCAGCGATCAACTGCAACACGAGAACAGCGCGGCCAAACTGCAGATCTTCGCCACCGACATTGATGAGCGCGCCATAGCCGTCGGGCGTAACGGCGGCTACCCGGAAGCGATCATTACCGATGTGCCGCCGACGCGCTTGCGCCAGTACTTCATGAAGGACGGCGCGTCTTATCGGGTGCGCAAGGAAATCCGCGAGCGCGTGCTGTTCGCCAAGCACAGCCTGCTGTCGGATCCGCCCTTCTCCCAGATCGACCTGATCGTCTGCCGGAACCTGCTGATCTATCTCGACCGCGAGGTGCAACGCGAAATCCTGCAGATGTTCCACTTTGCCTTGCGACCGGGCGGCTACCTGTTCCTCGGCTCTTCGGAATCGGCCGATGCCTGCCACGAACTGTTCAGCCCCGTGGACAAGCGCAACCGGATCTTCCGGGCCAAGTACGGCACCGCCAGCAGCCGCCGCACGCCGACCATGCCCCGTGGCGGCTACGTGCGCAGCACCGCCTCGCCGGCCGCGCCGCTGGCACCGGTGGTGCGGAAAGTGTCATTTTCCGATATCCACCTGCGCGCCATCGAGCACGCCGCCCCTCCCAGCATGATTGTCGATGCCAACGCTGACATCCTGCACATGTCCGAAAGCGCCGGTCGTTTCCTGCGCCATGTAGGCGGCGAGCTGTCGCGCAATTTGCTGACCTTGGTCAACCCGCAACTGCGCCTGGAGATCCGCACCGCGCTGTTCCAGGTCCACCAGAACGGCCAGCCGGTCAAGTCCCGCCAGGTCAACCTGGAGCGGGACGGACGACGCTTCCTGGTGGATTTGCTGGTGCAGCCTTATCGCGACGACCAGTCCGACGGCGAGTTCGTACTGGTGCTGTTCGAGGAGGAGGAAGTCGATCCCGTCCTGCAGGCCGATGCCATCACCAGCCAGACTGAAAACCAGGTATTGGCGACCCTCGAGCGCGAGCTGCAGCGGACGAAAGTGCACCTGCAGGACACGATCGAGCAGGCTGAGGTATCCAGCGAGGAACTCAAGGCCTCCAACGAGGAAATGCAGGCCATCAACGAGGAGCTGCGCTCGGCCACCGAAGAGCTGGAAACCAGCAAGGAAGAGCTGCAGTCGATCAATGAAGAACTGTTGACGGTCAACTACGAGCTCAAGACCAAGGTCGAAGAAACCGACAAGATCAACGATTACCTCACCAACCTGATCGCCTCCACGGACATCGCCACGGTATTCGTCGACCGCAGCATGCGTATCAAATGGTTTACACCGAGGGCCACGGATATTTTCAGCATGCTGCCGGTGGACACCGGCCGCTCGCTGTTGGACATCACTCATCGCCTGGACTACCCGGGCATGGCCGCCGACGCCACCCAGGTGTTCGAGTCGTTGAACATGATCGAGCGCGAGGTCAGCAGCAACGACAGTCGCTGGTACATCGCCCGACTGTTGCCGTACCGCTCCAGCGAGGACCATATCGACGGCACCGTGCTGACCTTCATCGATATCACCAAGCGCAGGTTAGCTGAGGAGGAGCTGCGCATAGGAGAAGAGCGCATGCGCCTGGTCGCCGAAAGCACCCGGGACTACGCCATCATCCTGCTGGATGAGCATGGTGTGATCACCAGTTGGAACACCGGGGCGGAGTTGATCTTCGGCCACACCAAGGCTGAAGCCGAAGGGGCCTATTACGATTTTCTCTTCACCCCTGACGACCGCGCCCTTGGCGCTCCGGAAACCGAACTGAGCACCGCCCGCCTCAACGGCCGCTGCGAAGATGAGCGCTGGCACCAACGCAAGGACGGCAGCCGTTTTTATTGCAGCGGCGAAGTCACGCTGCTCAAAGGCGACCATTTGCAGGGCTACGTGAAAATCGCCCGTGACCTCACCGGCCACAAGCGCTTGCACGAGGAGCAGACCCAGCGGCTGATGGAAACCCAGAACACCAGCCACCTGAAAGATGAATTTTTCGCGGTGATGTCCCACGAGCTCAAGCACCCGCTGAACCTGATCCAGCTCAACGCCGAATTGCTCCGGCGCCTGCCGGTGACCAAGACCGTCAGCGCGGCGGCCAAGGCCGTCAACACAATCTGCGACGCGGTCACCAGCCAGGCGCGGATCATCGACGACCTGCTGGACGTGGCGCGGGTGCGCACCGGCAAGCTCAAGCTCAAGCGCCAGGCAGTCAACCTTGCCCGCGTGCTGCAAGACATCTACACCGTGGTGATCAACGACAACCACCCGAACAAGGTCACCCTGGAATTACCCGAAGGCCCCGGCAACGAGCTGATCATCAACGCCGACCCGACCCGGTTGGAGCAGATCATCTGGAACCTGGTAAACAACGCGCTGAAATTCACCCCCAGCGGTGGTCGCGTGCAACTCGTCGCCAGCCACGACGGCCACATGGCGCGCCTGGACGTGAAGGACTCGGGCGTGGGCATTGCGGCGGAGCATCTGGGCGAAGTGTTCGACCTGTTTGGCCAGGCCGAGACCCAGCACGCCACGCATCAACGCGAAGGGCTCGGTATCGGTCTGTCCCTGGTACGGCAGTTGACCGAAGCCCATGGCGGCAGTGTCGAAGTCAAATCCGAAGGGCTGGGCAAAGGCTGCACGTTCACCATTCGCCTGCCGTTGAGCAACGCCGTGATGGTCCCCGAACCGCAAGCCTGCGAGGAGCAATCCGGACGCTTGAGCGGCATGACGGTGCTGCTGGTGGATGACTCACCCGAGGTGCTCGATACCCTCAAGCTCCTGTTGGAGATGGAAGACGCCCACGTCCTCGCTTTCGACCAGCCGCAGGAAGCCTTGGAAGCAGCCAGGGACGCCCGTTTCGACGTAGTGATTTCGGACTTGGGCATGCCCGTGATGAACGGCCATGAATTGATGGCGGCGTTGCGGCAGTTGCCCCACGTCAAACATATCCCCGCCATTGCCCTGACCGGCTACGGCGCGTCCATCGACCTGAAAAAATCCAAGCAATCGGGCTTCGACCAGCACATCGGCAAGCCGGTGTCCTATGACGAGCTGATCGACACGATCGAGCAGTTGCGGCGTTCGCAGATCTATTAGAGGGTAGCTGGAGGCTAAAGGTGCTTGGTGGCTGGAACGGCTCTTGGGCGAGGGAGCTTGCTCCCGCTGGGCCGGTCCGACGCCTCGGGCGCAGCAGCCCCAAGTACTTTGCGGTCGCTGCGCAACCGAGCGGGAGCAAGCTCCCTCGCCACAAAAGCAAACCGACCGCGAACACATAGGGGCTATTCAGCGGTTTTTTTCATGCCGATCCGCCGGCGCATCTCGGCGGTGATGCTCTGGCGGGTTTTCTTCAGATCCGCCCACGGCTCATGCCCGATCTCTGCCAGACGCTCGTGGACGTTGTGCACGTTCCATAAGTTGGCGCCCTTGAGTTCGGCCATTTCCTCGCGGTAGATCGGCACCGACACCGGCAGCCCCTCGCGGGTCCGAGCAGCGTAGGCGCAGATGGTGGTGGCGCCGAGGCCGTTGCGCAGGTAATCGATGAAGATCCGCCCTACCCGGTTTTTCGGCCCTGAAACCGCCGAGAAACGATCAGGCAACAGCTTGGCCATGTGACTGACGATGGCGTGACTGAAACCCTTGACCTCGTCCCAGCCGAGTTTACGCGTGAGTGGCACCACCACGTGGATGCCCTTGCCGCCGCTGGTCTTGAGAAACGCCTTCAGGCCCAGCTCATCGAGCACCGACAAGGTCAACTGTGTGGCTTCCACCATGCTTTTCCACGGCAATGCCGGGTCTGGGTCGAGGTCGAGGACAAAGCGATCTGGCTTGTCCAGGTCGATGGACGTTGCGTTCCAGGTGTGCAATTCCACGGTGCTCATCTGTACCGCGCCAATCAGCGCTTCGGCGTTATTGATGATCATCACTGGTTGCCCGGTCAGGTCCTCGTCCAGGCTGGTGATGCCCGGAATGCCCAAGCGCTCGGGGTTCTTCTGGAAAAACAGCTCGCCGGCAATGCCATCCGGCGCCCGTACCAACGCCACGGGACGGTCGGCCAGCTCCGGCAGGATGAAGTCGGCGACGCTGGCGTAATACTCGGCCAGCTGCATTTTTGTCGTGCCGCTGGTCGCATCGATGATCCGGTCCGGATGGGTAATGCGCACCTTGCCCTCCAAGGCCGGCGCCTGGGTGGTCTTGGCCTTGGCTTTTGCCTTGGCGGGTGCCGGTTCCGCTTCGTCCTTGGCTGCGGTTTTTTTCCTCGCGGCTTTTTCGACCGGTTTCGGCAGCTCCTGGGTAATTGCCTTCGCCGGCTTGTCGTTGCGCAAACCGTGAAACACCGCGTGGCGCACCGAACCTTCCTTGGTCATTTCGGCAAACGCCACTTCGGCCAGCAACTCGGGCTTGAGCCAGTGCACGCCCTTGGCGTCGTAGCCGGTGGGCGGGTTGACCACGGCAGCTTTTTTTGTCTCCAGGGGCAGCAACTGCTCGTAGATGCTTTTCAGCGTGGTTTCGTTGAACCCGGTGCCAACCTTCCCGGCGTAGCGCAACTCCCCGCTGTCGACGTCATGCAGGCCCAACAAGAGCGCGCCAAACGCGCTGCGGGCGCCCTTGGGGTCGCTGAAACCGACCACGACGAATTCCTGGCGATTCTTGCACTTGAGCTTGATCCAGTCGTTGCTGCGGCGCGACACATACGCACTGCCCTGACGCTTGCCGATCAACCCTTCCATCTGCATCTGGCAGGCACTGTTGAGCAACGCCTCGGGGGTTTCCTCGAAGGCATCGGAGAAGCGCAGCAGCGGATCTTCGTTGGGCTCGAGCACGGCGGCCAGCGCGGCCCGGCGCTCTTGCACCGGGACTTTGCGCAAATCCATGCCATTGAGGTACGGCAAATCGAACAGGTAATAAGCGATCTTGCCGCTGCTGCCGGCGTCGAAGGCGTTTTGCAGGGCCTGGAAGTCCGGCACGCCTTGCTCATTGGCGACGACCATTTCGCCGTCGAGCCAAGCCGATTCCAATCCCAGCCCGGCCAAGGCCGCGGCCTGTTTCGGCAGTTTGTGGGTCCAGTCGTGGCCGTTGCGCGTGATCAAGCGCACATCGCCGTTGTCGATGCGCGCCATGACCCGGTAGCCGTCAAACTTGATCTCATAGAGCCAATCACCACTGGGCGCGCTTTCCACCAAGGTCGCCAGTTCCGGCTTGAGGGTCTCGGGGATCGGGCCGGCCACCGCGCCGCTGAGGGTGGTCTTCGCGCTTTTTTTCGGGGGCTTCGGTTTGGCGGCTTTTTCCGGCTGCTTCACGGCTTTGGCCGCGGCGGCCTTGCCCCGGCGCTTAGGCACGATGGTGCGATCGCTGAGCACGCTGTCCGGCTCGGCCTCGACCACGTCGTACTCGCTTTCCGGCCGAGCTGCGTCGTCCTGGTGCTTGATCAGGAACCATTGTTCCTGCTTCCCCGGCATGTGGGTGCGCACCAGGTTCCACAGGCCGGCGAGTTTTTCCCCGCGCAGTTCGAACTTGAGCCGGCCCTTTTCGTAGGCTTCGTGCACATCGCCCTGTGGGATCCACACGCCACGGTCCCAGACGATCACCTCGCCGGCACCGTAGTGTCCCTCCGGGATGCTGCCCTCGAATGTGGCGTAGTCGATTGGGTGGTCCTCGACGTGTACGGCCAGGCGCTTGACCTTCGGGTCCAGGGACGGCCCCTTGGGCACCGCCCAGCTCTTGAGCGCGCCGTCCAGTTCCAGGCGAAAGTCGTAATGCAGTCGCGTGGCGTCGTGTTTCTGGATGCAGTACTGCAGCGCGTGGGCGGTTTTCGCCGACTTGCGCGAGCGCTTCGCCGCCGGCTCCGGGGTGGCGGCGAAATCGCGCATGCGGTTGTAATCATCAAGGGTTTTGCTGGTCATGGGCCACCTGCAACTTGCGCAAGGGTGGGATCGGCCACGGGCATGCCCGCGGTTTCCGACAGCAGTTGATCAACGACCCGGCTCAGGGCCTGTTCAATCGAGTCCCCCAGTAGCAAGCCTTGTTCATAGAGCACAACCTGACGATCGGCGCTGGTGCCTTCCTGGATGATCCGGCGGGCTTGCTTGAAAACGTCCTGCACGCCCAGCGCCGTCGCGGTGTCGGCAAAGGTCTGCTCGGCCAGGTTCAGCCATTCGCCGATAAGCATGGGTTGATCCTGCCCTTCAACGATGAACTCCGCGAGGATGCCGTGGCGCTTGGCCCGGTAGCGGTTTTCCTTGAGGATCCAGTGGGACATCAGGCTGTAGCCGGCCCCCGGTTTGGGCTGGGCAATGGCATGGGCCACCATCAGGCGAAACAGCGATACCAGACACAAGACATCGTCGATTCGCGGGCAGGCATCGCAGATGCGCAGCTCAAGGGTCGGATACCGCGACGAAGGCCTGAGCACCCACCAGCAGTCGCTGGGCTGGCGAATGGAACCGGTGCGCGTGAGCATGTCGACGTAGCCATTGAATGCCGGCTCGTCTTCGAAAAACTCCGGTATACCCATTCGTGGCCATTCATCGCAGGCCACTTGGCGATAACTGCTGAAGCCGCTGTAGGCGCCGTTCCAGAACGGCGAAGAGGCACTCAATGCCAACAGCATCGGCAGCCAGGGCAGGACTTCGTTCATGATCCGGACCCGGTCTCGACCGGTCGGCACCTCTACGTGTACGTGCAGGCCCGACAACACACTGCGTCGCGCCACCCGCTGGTAATCGTCGAACAGTTGCTGGAAATGCAACTCATCGGTGGGCTGCAAGCCAACGGTGGTCATCGGATGAGACCCGGCGCTCAACAATCCCAGGCCATGGGGTGCGAGGCGTCGCGTCAGGCCGCTACGCACCTGGGCCAGGTAATCGGCCGCCTCGGCCAGGCTCTGGAAGATCGGCGATGCCATCTCCACCTGGCTCAGGAACATCTCGTGGGCAAAATGTTCGCCCAGCTCCTCCCGGCATGCAGCAACCGCTGCCGCGGGCGGCTGGTCGGGCATGCGCCGGGTTTGCAGGTCGGTGATGAAATATTCCTCTTCAATGCCGAACTTCAGACGCCTGTTCATCGATGTTCCCTCCGATACCCGCACCCGTGCGGGTGACAACCAACGCCACCACGGCGATCCTCTCCACGTCCTGGTAACCCGGGGTCAGCAATTCCTCGCCGAAGACGTCCGGGTCCAATTCCCTGTAGGTCCAGCCGAACTCGGCCGAGTCGCGCCACGCGCCCAGGGCTTCGAGGAACGGATCGCGGCCATCGACCATCGCCACACCGGTATAGAGCACCAACGAACCGCCAGGCGTCAGCCGGGGCAACGCCTGCTCGACGATGCGCAGCGACAACCCGGCGCCCAGTGTTCCGCCGCCGTGGCGGTAGGCACGCTCGGCCGGGTCGGCCATGTAAGGCGGATTGGCGACGATCAGGTCGAATCTGCCTTCCACGTCTTGCAGCACATCACTGTGGGCAATCTCGACGTTCGCGACCTCAGCCAGCGCCGCGTTGACCGCGCACAGGCGCAAGGCCAAGGGATTGATGTCCACCGCCAGGACCTGAGCCTCGCGCCGGGCACGGGCAATCACCATCGCCCCGACGCCGGCACCGCAGCCAATGTCCACGGCCCGATGCACCGCGCTGAAGTTCTGTTGCAGATGAGTGTGGATCAGTTGGGCAAAACGGTAGCTGTCCGGGCCAAAGAAAACCGCGTCGGTAGCCTGCGTAGGAAACGGCGAATGAGCGAACAACATGCCGTCCAGGCTCGACCAGCGCACGCGGCTGTAGAGCTGGCCATCGCGCGCTTCGAGCACTTGGGCGTCCTGCAATTGGCGCTGTTCGTCGGCAGAGATCAGCCCCGGCGCAAACGGCCGCGACCAACCGAACACGTCCCTCAAGGTCTTCGAACGCTCGTTACCGGGCCGTTGGTTGACCCGTTCGTGGGTCAACGGTGTCGGGGTGATAAAACGGTAGCCGTCGGCATGCAGGCGGCGACCCAGTTGCAACAGCGCCAGGTCAGGTTCGGACAGGCGATCTTCCTGATTCATGCAGGGCTCCTAACGAAGGGCGGATTTGAGTTCGATGAAGCGGCGGGTCGCCAGCAACCCGGCCGGATGGCTGTGGCAGCGGGCCGAAAGCCAGGGCGCGAGGATCTGCATCTGCTCGTCGGGCGCCTTGCCCCGCAGCGCTTGCTGCAAGTTCTGCACATCTGGATCCTGCGCTGGCGTCGCTGGCTCATGGGCCGCGCCATGACTGCGACGGGCTCCGGGGCGACCACGCTCGTCCAGCCAGTCGCCGGCGATCCAATCGTGCAGCAGCTGTTTCTCATAGGGGCTGAACACCCCGAACATCGCGGCGCCGGCGCCTTCGATGAGGGTCCAGAACCGGCTGTTTTGCGGGTCTTCGTGACGCCGTATCCAGCCTTTGCCTTGCATGGCCTTCAGGAAGCCCTCCAGTTGCCCAGGTTCCGCGAGCCATTGATTGACGGTCTTGCCGTCGAATTTGCAGTAGTCGGAATGCATGTGCTGGCCGAACGGGCGCTTGCGCTCGAGCATGTCAAGCAGTTCGCGTTCCAGGTCAAACGACTCGATGACCGCACGACTGCCCTGGCCCAGATCATTGAGGCGATAACCCCGGGTGACCCGGCGCCAGAACGATTCGCGGTTCGCCTCCATTGGCATCAACTGCATCAGCGACTGCACGGCTTTGTGGGCGTGGCCGGTGCTGGCGTTATCGATGGTCACGTGCAGGGTGAAATAATACGGGTCAATGTCGAGTTCGCTCAGCTCGTAGGCGCTGATCAACAGGTGCAGGGGCAGTTGTTCGTAGCCCAGGTTATAACCAATGACTTCGGGCAGATAATCATCGCCGGCGTAGCCGAGGGCCAGTTGCATCGCGCCTTGCAGGTAGCGATCGTCATCGATGTCGGGCAGGTCCGGCAGGCCGTGCTCGGCGAGCAATTTGCGGTAGAGCACCACATGGTTCTGTGCGGGCACGCCGTCACCGAGTTCTTCCAGATAGGTGCACAACAGCCCCTCGAAACGGTGGTCATGCCAGTGCTTGAGCACACCGTACAACCAGGCGCCGTCCACCAGTTTGGTCGGCGCCACGGCCTGGAGGAAATACAAGGCGTGGGCCTTGCTGGTGAAGAACTCCCGACGGCCGCCGTTTTTCCGACGTTCCAGGTAATCGGCATATTGCCGGGCCACGTCGGCGCTGTGCTGCTCGACCCAGGCAAGCAACGCCGCAGGGTCGTCAGGCATTTCCTGAGGCAGTGCGCCGGCCTGTTCGAGGCAGGGTTGCAGGAAGGCCTGGGCGACCGCCTGTTTATCAGCATCGTCGGGGCCCTGCAGCAACCGCTCGTAGCATTGGCGCACGTTACCGACAGTGGGGAATGGCTGCGCGTCGGCAGGCCGGGATTGAAGGGGTGTCAGCGCAGTCATAAGGGCCTCTTGGGTTCTCGGCAGGACGCTGGATCAGTACGTCTCTTCCTTTGCAGAGCCCTGTGCGGGGGAAAAAATTCCCCACAATCGAAAAGCGGCCGGATAAACGGAACCGCCCTCAGAAACGCGGAACCCTCGCTTCGCTCCGGCCCTCGAACCTTAGGCAACACTCAACGCCTCTATGTCGCGAGGTGGCCTTTGCCACAGGGAATCGTAGTCATTGGCGCCCGGCATAGCGTTATCCCAAGGAGCAACCATGATCTTCACCGTGTGGGTGGCCGTGCTCGGAGCCGTGTTGCTGACCCTGGCCCTGACATCGTCCTACCTTCGCTGGATGCCGGTGACCACCTCGGCGGTGTGCCTGGCGCTGGGTGTCGCCATCGGGCCGGCGGGGCTCGGACTGCTGAGGCTGGATGTCGATGATTCCTCGGTCTGGATGGAGCACCTGACCGAAGTCGCCGTGGTGTTCTCGCTGTTTGTCAGCGGTCTCAAGCTTCGCCTGCCGCTGAAGAACCGCAGCTGGCGTGTGGCCTATGGTCTCGCCGGTCCGGTGATGATCCTGACCATCGCCGGTTTGTGCCTGGTCCTGCACTATCTGTTTGGCCTGGGCTGGGGTATTTCGCTATTGATCGGCGCAATGCTGGCTCCCACCGATCCGGTGCTGGCGGCCCTGGTACAGGTGAACGATGCCCGCGACGATGACCGCGTGCGCTTCGGCCTGTCCGGAGAAGCCGGACTGAACGACGGCACCGCGTTTCCCTTTGTCATTCTTGGCTTGCTGATGCTGCGCGAACCCGACGGCGGCTTTCTCGCTGAATGGGCTTTGCGCAATGTCTTGTGGGCCGTGCCGGCGGGCTTGCTGATTGGCTATTGGCTGGGGCGCGGCATCGGTCGATTGACCTTGTCGATGCGCATCAAGAACGCCGACAGCACCTTATCGCCCAATGACTACCTGGCCCTGGCCTTGATCGCCCTCGCCTACGTCGCGGCGGAAGCCGTCCAGGGCTACGGCTTTCTTTCCGTTTTCGCCGCTGGCCTGGGGCTGCGTCAGGCCGAGGTCGACTCCGGCGATCAAGACGCGCCACCGGCCGAGCACCTGGTACAAGCGGTGGTCGGACACGAAACGGTCGATCCCGAGCAGGCGGTGGTGGGCGACGCGCAGGGGTTGGACGACGGCCAGGTGGCAGCCGGTGTGATGATGAGCGACATGCTGGCGTTCGGCAGTCTGGTGGAGCGGTCCATGGAGGTCTTCCTGGTGACGCTCTTGGGGGTCGTGCTCGCCAGCCACTGGGATTGGCGCGCCTTGATCGTCGGCGGACTGCTGTTCGTGGTGATACGCCCGTTGAGCGTGCTGGCGATGCCTTGGGGGCGTTTATTGAAAGGACCGCAACGGCTGTTGATCGGCTGGTTCGGTATCCGTGGCATCGGCAGTCTGTTCTACCTGTTCTATGCCTTGAACCATGATTTGCAGCCGGAGGTCGCGGCGCTGTGCATCGACCTCACGTTGTCGGTGGTAGCGCTGAGCATCCTGGTGCACGGGGTCAGCACCCAGCCCGCGCTGGCCTGGTATGAGCGCCATAAAGCGAAGCCCGACGACTAGCCACCGGGATCGCTGACCTGGATATACACCGAGTACACCCCCAGCAGCACCCAGAACGCGGCAAAAATCCAAGGCGTGCGCAACGAGAACAGCAGCGACTTGCGATAGCCCTTGTGCGTGGACTCGCGCTCGCTGAACAGCGGCGATTCATCGTAGGCCAGGCCCATCAGTGGTTCACTGCGCAGCAGTTCGCTTTGCTTGAAATGCCAATGATCGATGATTTCGTAGGCGGCGCGGATGCCCGGCCAGGCATTGAGCGAACTGAGGAAACCCAGCAGCGCCAGGAATGGCGGCACGATCAGCGTGAACAGCTTGCCCCACTCCGGATTCAGGTTGGCCATGCAGGAGGCGAAGGCGATCACCAAAAACGACTGGGCGGTCAGGTAGGCATCGGTTCGATTGGCCAGGATGCTGGTTTCGTACTGGATTTCCCGACGGTAAAAGTCCAGCCGTTCCTTGGGCGAGCCGAACAGCTTGGCGTTGTGCTCGGTGAGTTCTTCTTCCGGGGTCTGGCGGGTAAGGATTCTGGGCATTGCGCAAGTTGTCCCTCGGCGTGGTAGAGGGCCATTAGAAGGGAGCGCCGCGAGGCAAGTTCAAGCGGATGGACCAAAGGTCCAAGGAAACGCTACGGCGCCGTTGGGGTCTTTAAAGGCAACGAGGGCAAGAGGAAAAACCGCGTGGATTATCTGGGATGGGTCCAATGGCCCGCGATGGGGGTAACGGTGCTGGCCGCATGGCTGATCGGCTCACGCCAGCCGCGCCGGCGGGTGGCGGGATTCAGCTGTTTTATCGTCAGCAATATTTTGTGGGTGGTGTGGGGCCTGCATACCAGCGCTTACGCGCTGGTCGTCTTGCAGTTCTGCCTGTGTGCGATGAATTTGCGGGGGTTCAAGAAAAATACACAATAGTTCAAGTGCGTGGCGCCCATGGATTCATGGGGTCGCTACGCAACCCAGCGGGAGCAAGCTCCCTCGCCACATTGGAGCTACGCAGAGTGTTCATTTCATCGTCTGTCCAATGATCTGCACCAGGTCGATCTGCTTGAATGGCTTGGTCAGCCGTGGCAGCTCGGTGGCGAAGCCTTCCAGGCGTTCGGCATAACCGGTCGCGAGGATGATCGGCAGGTTCGGCTGGCGCATACGCAGCAACCTTGCCAGCTGCGCGCCATCCATTTGTGGCATGGCCATGTCGGTGATTACCAGGTCGATATCCTGGTTGCGCTCATACACCTCCAGCGCCTGGGCGCCCGACGGTGCGCAGAGAACCCGATGGCCCAGGTCTTCGATCATCAGGCGAGTGCTGGTCAGCACCAGGCTGTCATCGTCCACCACCAGCACGCGCAACTCCTGGACCGGGGGCGCCGGCGCCTGCGTCGCAGGCGGCGTCTGCGCTACCGAATCATCAGCCACCGGCAGCCAAAGCTCGGCGGTGGTGCCGACACCTTTTTCGCTCCTGAGTATCAGCCTGCCGCCCAACTGCCCGGCGAGACCATGCACCATGGACAAGCCCAGGCCGGTGCCCTTGCCCACGCCCTTGGTGGTGAAAAACGGATCCACCGCAGAGGCCAGCGTCACCTCATCCATGCCCTCGCCCTCGTCCGTGATCGCCAGGCAAATGTATCGCCCGGGGGCCAAGGGCTTGTCCAGTCCCGTGACCTCGGTCGCCAACCGCTCCTGCGCCTGGATGAGTATCCTGCCGCCGTGTGGCATGGCGTCCCGGGCGTTGGTCGCCAGGTTGAGGATCGCCAGTTCGAGTTGATTGACATCGGCCATCACCGGCGCCAACGCCTCGGCGAACTGGGCCTGGATATGAATCGAAGGGCCCATGGAGCTTTGCAGCAGACCGCTGATGCCCTGCACCAACGCCGACAGCTCCACCGATTCGGAGGTGAGCTTCTGCCGGCGGGCAAACGCAAGCATGCGCTGGGTCAGCGACACGCCGCGAAGTGCGCCTTGGGTCGCGTTATCCAACAGCTGGCTGAGCTTCGGATCGCTGGGCATACGCTTGCGCACGATCTCCAGGTTGCCGAGTATCACCGTCAACAGATTGTTGAAATCATGGGCGATGCCGCCGGTGAGCTGCCCGATGGCTTGCAGTTTCTGGGATTGGAACAGTGCCTCGCGGGCCTGTTCGAGTGCCTGCTGAGCCTGGGTGGCATCGGTGATGTCGCGGGTGATCTTGGCAAAGCCCAGCAGCGTTCCGGTATCGCTGCGAATCGCATCGATGACCACGTGCGCCATGAATCGCGTGCCATCCCTGCACACGCGCCAACCCTTCTTTTCGAACCGGCCCTCACTGGCGGCTATGCTCAGGGCACGCTGTGGCTCACCGGCTTCGCGGTCTTCGGGCGTATAGAACATCGAAAAATGCTGACCGATGGCTTGCGCCGGCAAGTACCCCTTGATCCGCTGCGCGCCCTGGTTCCAGTTAGTCACCTGGCCATCCGGGTCGAGCATGTAGATGGCGTAGTCGGTGACGCTCTGCACCAACAGACGAAACTGTTGCTCGCTTTGCTTGAGGGTTTCTTCGGCCATCTTGCGATCGGTCAGGTCGCGGGTGATCTTGGCGAAGCCGAGCAATGCTCCGCTCTGGCTGTCGATGATCGGATCAATGACCACATGGGACCAGAACAGCGTGCCGTCCTTGCGCACCCGCCAGCCCTCGCCTTCGAAGCGCCCTTCGCTCACGGCCGTGTCCAGCGCCCGCTGCGGCACGCCGGCGGCACGGTCCTGGTCGGTATAGAAACGGGAAAAATGCTCGCCGAGGATTTCGGATTCTTCATAGCCCTTGAAACGTCGGGCGCCGGAGTTCCAACTGGTGATGATGCCCGACGGGTCAGTCATGTAGATCGCATAGTCGACCACCGCGTCGATGAGCAGTCGAAAGCGCTGGTCTTCATTGATGACGGGGACGGTCTTTGGGTCGTTCTCAAGCATGGTGGCCGAGGAATCCTTGGGGATTTTCGTGGAGTATGAAACAAGTCCCGCGAGAGGAAAAACCTGATTTATGTGGGGTTATGGTGATGTTTGTCGGGAGATTGGGCTTGTTCCGGCCTGACCGACCACCATTGCGGTAGCAGCCGTTGCACCTTGGCCTCGCCAAACCGGTCGTCGATGAGCATGACGACGCCTTGATCCTGCTGGGTGCGGATGACCCGACCCGCCGCTTGCACGACCTTTTGCAGGCCGGGGTACAAGTAGGTGTAATCGTAGCCATCGCCAAAAATGGCCGCCATGCGCTGCTTGATCTGTTCGTTGACCGGGTTGAACTGCGCCAAGCCCAAGGTGGCAATGAAGGCGCCGATCAGTCGCGAACCCGGCAGGTCGATCCCCTCCCCGAACGCACCGCCCAGCACCGCGAAGCCGACGCCCTGGCTGTGTTCCATGAATCGTTCGAGGAACGCCTGTCGAGGCGCCTCGCCCATGCCGCGCGATTGCGTCCAGGTGCCAATGTGCGGGTGTCGTTCGGCGAACAGTTCGGCCACTTGCTGCAAATAATCGAAACTGCTGAAGAACGCAAGGTAATTGCCAGGACGTTCGTCGAACTGGCGCGCCATCAGCGCGACGATAGGCTCCAGGGATGCCTGGCGATGGGCAAACCGGGTGGAAATCCGGCTGATCACCTGCACATCCAGCTGTTGCGCCTGGAACGGCGACTCGACGTCGATCCATACAGTGTCGGCCGGCGTTCCCAGCAGGTCCGCGTAATACTGGCGCGGGCTCAGGGTCGCGGAAAACAGCACGCTGCTGCGCGATGCCGTGAACCTGGGCCGCAGGAAACCGGCCGGCACGACGTTGCGCAGGCACAACGAGGAGAGGCTGCGCTGGCGACCGGACTCGCGTTTGTGGATGTCGAACAGGAAATGCTCGTCGAACGACTCCGCCACGCGGCCGAATTGCAACGCGTCGAAGTAGAAAGCTTGCAGCGCGCTGTCGAGTCCCTGGGGATGGTCGTTGAGGTAATCACCGATGGCCGTGACGCAGGATCCCAGCGCCTGGAGCAGCTTTTCCGGGGGCTTTCCATAGGCTTGGTAAGCGGCGATTTGTGGCTCATGCAAGGCGTTCCACTGCCGATTGACCTTCTGCAGCGCCTTCTTCACGGGCGCGGGCGCGGTTTTCAGCACCGCCGCGAGTGCGGACTGATCAAGGGTCGCGCTATACATCTGGCGGCCTCGCTCGACCAGATTGTGCGCTTCGTCCACCAAGGTCGCGACCGTCCAGGCATTGGCCTGGGCAAGGCCGAAGAGCAAGGCGCTGAAGTCGAAGTAATAGTTGTAGTCGGCCACCACCACATCCGCCCAGCGGGCCATTTCCTGGCTCAAGTAGTACGGACAGACCTCATGGGCCAGCGCGATGTCACGCAACGCAGCCTGATCGAGCAACGTGATCTGGCTCGCCGCCTCGCGAGCCTGCGGCAGCCGATCGTAAAACCCGCGGGCCAGTGGGCACGACTCGCCATGGCAGGCTTTGTCCGGATGCTCGCAGGCCTTGTCCCGGGCGATCATTTCCAATACCCGCAGCGGCATCGCGGGGTCGCTTTGGGTGATCAGCCGAGCCGCGTCCAGCGCCAGCTTGCGTCCCGGGGTTTTTGCGGTGAGGAAAAACACCTTGTCCAGGCGCTGCGGCGCGAGAGCCTTGAGCATCGGAAACAAGGTGCCAACGGTCTTGCCGATCCCCGTGGGCGCCTGGGCCATCAGGCAACGACCGGTGCTCACGGCCTTGAACACCGACTCGGCCAGGTGCCGTTGCCCGGGCCTGAAACCGGCGTGGGGAAATGCCAGGGCCTGGGCTCCCAGGTTGCGTGCCAGGCGATGGCGCATCTCCTGTTCGGCCCAGGCCAGGAATAGCGCGCACTGCTGCTCGAAAAAAGCCTGGAGTTGCAGCGCGTCGAAGCCTTGCGCCAGGCAGGTCTCCTTTTCACTGACAATGTCGAAGTACACCAAGGCCACGTCGATGCGCGGCAGTTGCAGCTTCTGGCACATCAGCCAGCCGTAGATCTTCGCCTGGGCCCAATGCAACTGGCGATGGTTGTCGGGTTGTTTGCCCAGGTCGCCCCGGTACGTCTTCACCTCTTCAAGGCAGTTGCGAACCGGATCGTAGCCGTCCGCCCTGCCCTTGACCTTCAGCGCGTGATAGACGCCCTCCAGGCTCACTTCGGCCTGATAGCCCTCACTGCGCCGCGATGCCACGGTCCGGTGGCCGACAATGCCTTCCAGCGCCGTGGGCGACGGGGTGAAACGCAGGTCCAGGTCGCCGACCTTGGCAGTGAATTCACATAACGTCCGGACCGCGATGCTGTAGCTCGGCGCCTCGGTCATGCGCCCTGCTCCGCCCATTGCACGTAACAGACTGCAACGGGCATCCGGTGCTCATGGCAGAACTCCAACCAGCGCAATTGGTTGTCTTGCAGGCGGTCACCCGGGCCTTTGACCTCAATCATGCGGTAGGTCTTGTGCTGCGGCCAGAACTGGATCAGGTCGGGCATGCCGGCGCGATTGGCCTTGATATCCAACAGCAGGCGGTTGAACCAGTGCCTGAGGTGTTCAGCCGGCAAGCAATCGAGCGCTTGGTCCAGCAGTTCCTCGGACAGCGCGCCCCAGAAAACGAAAGGCGATTGCACGCCCGACTTTTCCGCGTAGCGGCGGCGGATGGTGTGCCGATAGCGACCGTCCTCCAACTCGGCGAAACACGCCGCGAACAGCTCGGCGCGGCGGTCATGGAAATCTTCATGGAGCAGGTCCACCGGGCCGCGTTGGAACGGGTGGAAAAACGCTCCTGGCAGCGGCGCGAAGATCGCCGGCCAGCACAACAGGCCGAACAGCGAGTTGACCAGACTGTTCTCGACGTAATGTACCGGCGCGGCCTCATCATGCAGATGCGCCTGGACGCAATACTCCACCGACAGCGCCGGGTCGACGCGGGGCAAATGCAGGTCCAGCCGCTCCACCGCCCGAGCCATCGCCCGTGGCACCGGTGGCCCACCCAGTTTGCGCCGCAATCGAGGCACTATCCTCAGCAAGGCCTGATGTTCGGCGGCATTTTGCGGCGACTGGGCTGCTGCTTCGCCCAGCTCGAGGGCCAACGCATATTCGCCGATCCGCTCCAGCACGCGGATCATCCGCAGCCGCGCGCCGGGGTACGTGCAATCGCGATAAATGCGCAGGGCCAGGGCAAAATCGCCGATCCGCTCGCCGTGCTGGCCGATCTGGAACAACAATTTGCCTCGGCGGCGCTCCAGCCAAGGGTTGTCCAGAACCAGGCTGTCGACCTGGGTGACGATCGATTCGAGCGGCTCGCCAGCCTCGAAAGCTTGCTGGCATTGATGCAGGAAAAAACACGCATCGATGTCCTGTCGGCTGCGCAATCCCCGCGATTCGACGCTGAACTCGACCGTTTCATAAGTGAAGATGCCCAGGTCCGCCAGCACGAACTCCGACCAGTCCTGGTAAAGATTGCCAAAAAACATCAGTCGCAAGCGGTCGCATAGCGCCATGACCGTGACGCTGAACAGCCGATCCTCGAGCTGAGGGCACCAATCGCGAAACGGCTTCGGTTGGCTGCAATGATCGCTCAATGCTTGCAGCCATTGGGTCTTATTCGCCTTGGGGTGCTCGATCAAATGACCCAGGCAGAGGAGGACTTCCTGTTTGAGCAACACGTCAAACAGCTCGACCAGAGTAAGACTGGCGTGCTCCTCGACCCAGCCCAACGCCAACAACGGCGCCACGGCCAGGTCGATCTCGCCGATTTCGGCGTAGTGCAGTTTATTGCGGCGAAAGTGCAGGCCCTTGCGCATCACCAACCGTACCAGCAACCCCTGGGACGAGCGCGGCAATGCCGAGAAACCCTCGATGAAGCTCACTTCTTCGCTGCCGAGCACATCGGCGTAACGTTGCGTCAGCCATGCGAGTACTCGCTGGAAGTTGTTCAGATAGTAAAAGGGATCGTCGAGGGGGTTGGCTGTCACGGAAAAGCGCCACGCATGCTGGAAGTACTGGTTATGCGTACAGATATCAGCTACTCGCAGCCCAAGCAACTGCAAAAGATGAGCGGTCTTCTATATTTAAAGGTGAAATCCTTCAAGCGGCGATGAACTTTCCTACGGCAAGCGAGACCAATGGCGGTTAACTCAGTGATGGCCCGGTCGAATCAGCCGGGCTCGCGTCTTTTTGACTAGAGGTTATGGACTATGAACATCAGGTTTCTCGGGCTGCCCTTGGTCGCCGTGACATTCCTGGCGCTGGCCGGCTGTTCGACACCGACCGTAGTGACCTTGCAGAACGGTACGCAGTATTTGACCGAGGACACCCCCAATACCCGTACCGCCGATGGCTTCTACGAGTTTGAAGACATTTCGGGCAAGAAAGTCCGGGTGCGCGCCGATGAGGTGGCGACGATACGCAAGGAAGATTGATTGTAATCGAGCCCTCTCCGTGAGGGCTGGCCTCTTCTGGTCCGGCAAATCGGCCCTAGCCTGTCGGCATCACGAACATACCTCCCGCAAACAGCCCCTTAGCCAACGGTGCACAGGATCGGCATCCATCCGCGGGTGCCAAAGCATGGCAATGGTGAATTCGGGCACCGCCACTGGCAGCACGAAACTGTGCATGCCAATCCGCAAACGGGCGGTGTAGCGCTCCGGCACGCTGGCGATCAGGTCGCTGGACCGGGCGAGGCCCAGCGCGGTGGAAAAGCCCGGTACGGTGGTAATGATTTCGCGAGTCAAATCCATCGAGCCCAGGGCCTTGTCGATCAGGCCATGCTCAAGGCCACGCATGGAAACTCCGATGTGCTGGCCCGCCGCATAGTCGGCAACGTTCACCTCGCCCCGACTCAGCGGATGCCCCGCCCGCACCACACCCATCAGGCGGTCGGTGAACAGCGCTTGCGTGCGCAATTCCGGGCGGGTGTCCTCGCCCACCACGGCGGTCTCCAGATCCACGCTGCCTTCGCGTAGCGCCGTGCTGTCGCGGTCCGCCTTGTCGACAAAACGCAGCCTTATTCCAGGTGCTTGCCCGCCAATGTGGGCAAGCAGCTCGACGGCGAAGTTTTCCACGAACCCTTGGCGGGTGCGCAGCGTGAAGGTGCGGTTGATTCGTCGCAGATCCGCGGCCTGCACCGGGCGCAGCGCCGCCTGGACGTCCTGTAGCAGTTGACCGACCTGCTCGCGCAACTCCTGCGCCCGTGGCGTCGGAACCAGCCCACGCCCCGCCCGTACCAATAATGGATCGCCGGTGGCCTGCCGCAGACGCGCCAGCGCTCGGCTCATGGCCGAGGGGCTCAATCGCAGCCGTCGGGCCGCACCGGCCACGCTGCCTTCGGACAGCAAGGCGTCAAGGGTAACGAGCAGGTTGAGGTCAGGTGTGGACATCGTCGGCCCCGGTTCTGATAGATGGCGTTTTACGCAGCTATAACATGCAACTCGTGCGTCTTCCGCCATGTTATGCCTCGGCGTACTGTTCCGACAGCTCCAATGCGAGAGCAGCAGACAGAGGAAACATGATGAAGCCAGCCGATACAGAGCAACGCTTGCCATCGGGCGCATTTCGACATGAGCGTGTTTCTACGCGCTGGGCCCTGGCCAGCCTGGCGCTTTCCACGCTGCTCGCCTCCTTTGGCGCCAGCGTAGCCACCGTGGCCTTGCCGGTACTGGCCCAGGCATTCGATGCATCTTTCGCGCAGGTGCAATGGGTGGTGCTGGCTTACCTGCTGGCGATCACCACGCTGATCGTCAGCATGGGACGCCTGGGAGACCTGATGGGCCGCCGCACGCTTCTACTGATGGGCATTGCGTTGTTTACGCTAGCGTCAGCCCTGTGTGGCTTGGCGCCCTCGTTGTGGATGCTGATTGCCGCCCGGGCGCTGCAAGGCCTGGGGGCGGCCATCATGATGACCCTGACGATGGCGCTGGTTGGCGAAACGGTCGAAAAAGCCAAGACCGGTGTCGCGATGGGACTGCTGGCCACGCTGTCGGCGGTGGGCACCGCCCTGGGCCCGTCGGTAGGTGGCCTGTTGATCAGCGGGTTCGGTTGGCATGCGGTGTTCCTGATCAACGTGCCACTCGGGCTGCTGACGCTGTTGCTGGCTTGGCGATCCCTTCCGGCCGGAGCCACGGCAACAGCCGGGCGGGTGCGCTTCGATGGCCTCGGCACATTGCTCCTGGCAACGACGCTGGGCGCTTATGCCTTGGCGATGACCCTTGGGCGCGGGAGCTTCGGTGCGTTGAATGCCGGATTGCTGCTGGCAGCAATCCTCAGCGGTGGGTTATTCGTCCGGGTGCAGCGTCGGCTGGCGTCGCCACTGATCCCCTTGGCGATGCTTGGCGACCGTTTGCTGGTGTCAGGCCTGGCGACGAATGCGCTGGTCGCAACGGTGATGATGGCGACCTTGCTCGTCGGGCCGTTTTATCTGTCCATCACGCTCGGCCTGCCTTCGGCCCTCGTCGGGCTGGTATTGGCAGCGGGACCGTGCGTCGCCGCCCTTTCCGGGGTTCCCGCCGGGCGCCTGGCTGACCGATTCGGCGCGCGCCCCATGCGGCTGGCCGGGTTGGCGACAATGGTCCTTGGCACCTCACTGTTGTCATTGCTCTCCCCGGCGCTTGGCATCGGTGGCTATGTCGCTGCGATCGTAGTGACGACCCTTGGCTACGCGATGTTCCAGACGGCCAACAACACGGCGGTGATGGCACCCGTCGTCGATAACCAGCGCGGCGTCGTCTCGGGCCTGCTGAACCTGTCCCGCAACCTGGGCTTTTTTACCGGTGCCTCGGTGCTCGGCGCGGTTTTCGCGGCCACGCTTCCGACCAACGGTATCTCTACAGCCAGCCCCGACGACGTTGCAAACGGCTTGCACGTGACCTTCGGCGTAGCGCTGGCGTTGACGACCCTGGGATGGCTTATCGCCTTTAAACACCGCGTCCCAGAGCCATCGGAGGCCTATCAGGAAAGCGCAGGTGAACGATGATGGCACTCTGGACATTTGCCGTTAGGTCATGACGCAGATCAAAAAAACTGAACCAATCGCCAAACGGACTGAAAAAATCCACGTGACGTTCATTTTCAGGTGCTATTTTTAGTTCTCATTGGTAGAGCCATGATGGCTCTTCCTTCCTGACATGAGCAAAAGGAAGCGCTTGATGAAGAAGGCGGGCCGCAAATGAATAAAGGATCTTTCAGCAAGGTAACGTTCCCCAATGCCTGCCAATTGATGCGCTGGCATTTTCATCCCATGGGCTTCGAAGCCAGCATGGACGCGCCAGGCAGCATGGTCGCCAGGTTGTTCGACCGCGCCAGCGGCGAAACCATGATCGCGATTGCAGGCATTCCCTGTGCAACCGTGATGAACGCCCCCGACGTCGAGCGAATCATCGAAGCGGTGGAAGCCGAGCTTGAAGCCTTCGTACCGCCAGTTGGCTTGCAACGATTCGCCTCCTGACGCGTCCTGGCAATACAAAGCCCACAATTGATGTGGGCTTTTTTATAGGCTTCAATTCAGCCTGATCTCAACCTTGGGCACGGCGACGGTCGAGGAAGAACGGCTTGCCTGCGCCGATCCGGTCCGAAGCCTTCGGGGCATTGACCGCCTGGCCTTCCTGGGAGTCGACATACCAGTAGCAATGCTGGACCGCCCGGGTGATGCCCACGTAGGCCAGGCGCAGGATCTCATCTTTCTGCGCCGTGTCGTACGGTTCGAGGTCACCTTCGTGGCCCAACCCGGCCATCCGGTAAACCTGATTCTTATAGGGCGAACGGGTGAGGTGCTGGCAATCCCCTAGCAGGAACACCGCATCGGCTTGAAGGCCTTTGGCACTGTGATAGGTCATCTGCCTGAGCCGCCGCTGCGGATAAGGCAAACTAGAATCCACATTAACTGTTCGACTAATATTCTTTTCTATCAATGCCTTATCGCTGCTTTTTCGATACAACATCAAGATCGAATCACCGTTGCGGTAATGTTCTTCGAGTCGCCGCGCCAACCCTTCGTCGTCCCGGTCAAGCACCGTGACCGGACTTGGCGCACGGGCCCTGCCGCTTGCCTTGGCTTTTTTACCGGGAATGGATTGCGCCGAGCGAACGATGTGCTCGGCCGCATCAATGATGTATTGGTGGCTACGGTAGTTTTCAGTGAGCATCACCCGAGTTGTCGCCGGTGACGGGAACTGCTGGTCGAAGCCCATGAAGAAACTCGGCGAACTGCCGCGCCAACCGTAGATTGACTGCCAATCATCGCCCACGCACAGCAAGGACGAACGCTGCGCACCGCGCCCGACGTGCATGGCGGGCCCGCGACTGCGCACCTCGCCCAGACTCGCCCGTATCCAGGAGACGATTTGTGGAGAAACGTCCTGGAACTCGTCGATCATCAGATGCGAAAGCGGCCTCAGTAACGTGTCGTCGAGCAGCTTGAGATTTTCTGGCGAATGCTCGCTGAACAGCGCAAACATTCGGTTGTAGGTCATCACTGGTGGCGATTGGTCGAGCAAATGGTCTTCAAATGCCCGCCAGAATCGACTCAAGGCTTCAAAAAAATACCGATCCGGATCGTCTTGGGCAAAACACATTTTGCCAACCGCATCCGGAACGTCCAGGCCAAGGTTTTCGATAAAGCCTGCCGCCGAGACGAAACAATCCAGCAACGGCGCTGAACTCAGTTCGCCCTTGACCCGGTAATCGAACCCGGGCCCCGAGCTGGTGTTCCCCGCCAGCGAAGTCATGACGCGCCTGGAATCTTCATAACTATCTAGCCAAATCAAAGGCTTACGCGAGAAAGCTTGAAACAAGGTTCGCTTTACAGCCCATTCGGCGCGCAGGCTCAGCTTGGCACCGGGTCGGCTCAGTTGGGAATTTTCACGGGGATCGAATCCCAACATCACCCAAGCATCGAGCGACTGGCTATAGCCATGGCAATAGAACCGCGACCCGTTGATCTCGAACACCTGGCGCTTGGGCTCAATGCCTTTGATCGGCCAGGCACCCGCGCGAAACCATAAGTCTTCAATCGCATCGCACAACGCTTCATCGCGCTGAGCCGCCAGCTCAGTCACTGCCACACGCTTTTGCACATCCGGGTGGTCACGCTCCAGCGCCTTGAGTTGCAGCGCGTGGAGGGAAAGCGGCTTGATCAGCTCGCGGAAACGCTCGTCGCGTTGGTAGAGGTTGTGATAACAGGTATTGAGTTGCTGGCGCTGGGCATCGTTGATACGTAAATCGAACGGATTGCCCTGGGTGTCCTCCTCATCCGCCCCGGTGCGGTGGCTCAGCGTCTCGAACGCCTGCAGCCGCTCAAACCCCGGCAGGCTACGGACCATAGGCAGGAGACGGGAATGGAAGGTGCGCACCAGGTCGCGCGCCTCCTTGAGGCTGATGGTGCGCCCCCAAAGCGCAAACACCGCGACCAGCTTTTCGATGAAGTCCTTGCGCGACTCACGGGTGAACGTCACCACGGTCATCGAATCCAGCTCGAAACCCAAGTACTGGGAGAGCAGCACAACCCGCAGCACCAACGTCGTGGACTTGCCCGCACCCGCGCCGGCTATGACCGAAGTCGTGGGCGTGTCGCTGAAAATCATTTTCCATTGCGCATTGCTGGGCTGCTCATCCGCCGGTAAACGTCGCGCAACGTCGGCCTTGACGCGCTTCTTCAGTTCGGCGGTGACGGGCAGGCGCCAATCGTCGAATAACAAATCATCGACCTTGGGGGGTGGGTGCTCGTTACTTCGTGAGTCACGGATCAACAGAACCTGACGACCCTCCTCCAGTCCTTCGGCTTTGCCTTCGCCGAAACCGTAGTCGAATCCGGCGGCATGACCGCTGCGAAAACCATCAGCCTGACCGTGCAGCCAGGATGCGCGATGCTGGGCGCGCAGACGGGTCAGGCCGTGGCCGAAAAATCGCGCGGCCAGGCGTTTTAACCAAGGCATCTGAGCCAGGGGTAAAAGTTCGGGGGGAAGATCGGGGCTGTGTTGCGACACGCTGGAAACTCCGGTGTTCAGAACCATGGCGACTATGGTGTCTGGATTTGCCAGCGGATTCCAGCCAAAAGCTTTTAATTCAGGGATTTAGGCGATGAAATGAAAGTGTCGTATCAGGATGTCGACTGCTCGATTACAAACAGCCTCGCCCCCATGAAAGGATCTGCATCGTTGCAAATCGATCATGAGGGCGAGGCTGTTTGTCGTTGGAGAGCTGTTTATTACCGTCCGCAAATGGCCCCGTCTACCAGTGCCTGGGCCTCGACCACCAGTTGTTTCAGGTGCTCGTCGCCGATGAAGCTTTCGGCGTAGATCTTGTAGATGTCTTCGGTACCGGATGGTCGCGCCGCGAACCAGCCGTTTTCGGTCATCACCTTCAAGCCGCCGATGGCCTGGTCGTTGCCTGGCGCATGGCTGAGGATGCTCTGGATCGCCTCCCCGGCCAGCTCGGTGGACTGGACCTGGTCCGGCGACAGCTTACTCAGCAGTGCTTTCTGTTGCGGGCTGGCCTTGGCGTCGACACGCACCGAGAACGGTTCGCCCAGCTCATCCGTCAGGGCACGGTAGGCCTGGCTTGGGTCACGACCGGTGCGAGCGGTCATTTCAGCAGCCAACAGCGCCGGGATCAGGCCGTCCTTGTCGGTACTCCAGACGCCGCCGTCCTTGCGCAGGAACGAAGCACCAGCACTTTCCTCGCCACCAAAACCCAGGGAGCCATCGAACAGACCGTCGGCAAACCACTTGAAGCCCACCGGCACCTCATAGAGGCGTCGCCCCAGGCTCTTGGCCACGCGATCGATCAGGCCGCTGCTGACCACGGTCTTGCCGATGGCGGCATCGGCCCGCCATTGCGGACGATTCTGGAACAGGTAATCGATGGACACCGCCAGGTAGTTGTTCGGAGCGAGCAGGCCGCCACTCGGTGTCACGATACCGTGGCGATCGTGATCCGGATCGCAGGCAAAAGCCACGTCGAAGCGTTCTTTAAGGCCAATCAGGCCTTGCATGGCGTGACTCGAAGAAGGGTCCATGCGGATTTGCCCATCCCAGTCGACCGTCATGAAGCGGAAGGTCGAATCCACGTTGGTATTGACCACTTCAAGATCCAGCCGGTAGTGCTCGGCAATGGCAGGCCAGTAGCGTACGCCCGCGCCGCCCAGCGGGTCGACGCCCAGGCGCAACCCGGCACCACGGATGGCATCGAAATCGATGACATTGACCAGGTCAGCCACGTAGGTATTGAGGAAATCGTGGCGGTGGGTGGTCTCGGCCTTGAGCGCCTGCTCATAGCTGATGCGCTTGACGCCAGCCAACTGATTGGCCAGCAGCTCATTGGCCTTGGCTTCGATCCATTTGGTGATGTGGGTATCTGCCGGACCGCCATTGGTGGGGTTGTATTTATAGCCACCACTCTGCGGCGGATTATGGGACGGCGTGATGACGATGCCGTCAGCCAGGCCGGTGGTACGGCCACGGTTGTAGCAAAGGATAGCGTGGGAAATCGCCGGCGTGGGCGTGTACTCGTCTCCTTCGGCGATCATGACGGTTACGCCGTTGGCGGCCAGCACTTCCAACGCGCTGGCGCCCGCCGGGGTCGACAACGCATGGGTGTCGATACCGACGAACAACGGCCCATTGATGCCCTGCGCTTCACGGTACAGGCAAATCGCCTGGCTGATGGCCAATACGTGCCATTCATTGAAGCCCAGGTCGAACGAGCTTCCCCGGTGGCCCGAAGTGCCAAAAGCCACGCGCTGGGTCGAAACCGAAGCATCGGGCCGGCCAGTGTAGTAGGCCGTCACCAGTCGCGGGATATCGATCAACAACTCTGCCGGTGCCGGCTTGCCCGCAAATGGACTGACTGTCATGCAAAACCTCGGAATGGAGTGGCTCGAAAAATGAAAGCAGTTTACTGACAGTTCGACCATCAAGCGATGGGTTCGATCCATCGCCCTGCCATCATGATTGTTCGGCCCTCAACGCATCGGCCAACGCATGGAAGGCTGCGTCTGAGTCCTCGGTCCCGCTGACGACGTGGGCCAAACGCAAATGTTGGTCGTATAGTCCCTGGATGCTGAACAACTCCCCCGGCGCGATAACGATTCGCTGGGCAAGCAGGCGCTGGAAAACTCGCCGCAGATCAGCTTGGCGCGATGAGCGCACCCAGATCGTCGCGCCACCTTCAGGCTCCACCCATTGCAGGCAATCCCCTAGCCGCTCGCCTATCCAATGCGTCGTCGAAACGGCACTTTCACGCAGCAAGCGCCGCAGCACCTGCAAGTGCTGGTCGATCCGACCGTTGCTGTACAGGCGAGCAATCGCCTTCTGGCGAATTGGCGACAGACGAAACGCGCGCAACAGGAAATGCCGCTGCAGCGACAGCGTCAATTGCCGCGACAGCAGATAACCGTAGGGCGCTTCGGCACCGATGGTTTTTTCGAAAGTGGAGTAGACAATCAGCCGGTCCGGGTCAAGCAAATCTCGATAAGGCGTCCCTCCCGGCTCGAATATCAGGTCGGTATAGCTGTCGTTTTCCAGTACCCATGTGCCGTACAAATCCAGCAGCCGCGCCACCGCGTAGCGATTGCCTTCACTTGCCTGGGTACCCATGGGCATGCTCAGGACCGAGGACAGCACCACCAGCCTTACCGTTTCGCTCGCCAGCAATCGGGCCAGTTGATCGACATCGATTTCGCCCCCCTCCAGCAACGACAGTTCGATGACCTGGACGTCGGCCGCTTGCAACAAGCGCAGGATCGTCCAGTCGCAGGGCGATTCGATCAACACCGTTGCGCCCTTGAGGGCCAGCACGGCAATCAGGATTTCCAGGACACCTCTCAGGTCGGCCCCGATATACACGTCGTCGGCATTCCAGCATCTTGCCGGCGACGAGGTGTAACGCGCCGCCAGCGCCATGCGCAATTCCTGCTCGCCCCAAGGCTGCGAAGGCAGCTGCGAAGCGCGCGGATACTGGCGTAGCAACTCGCGCTCAAGCAACAGCAGCGGACTGTCCAGCGACTGCAAGGACGCCGGTTCATCGTCGCTCAGCGCTAGCATGCCTGGCCGGCGTGCGTTGACATACAAGGTTTCAAGCAAATCGTCGCCACCGCCCAGGGTAGCAACACAGGGCACCGGCAACGCGTAATAACCGGACTTGGCGATCGAATACACGCGCCCTTCTTTCTCCAGCAAGGAATAAGCGTACTGGATGGTCGAAATGGATACGTTCAAGCGCTCGGATAATTGCCGCAACGACGGCAGGCGCACCCGGGCGTCGGTGCCCAACTCATTGATCAGGCTCGTCAGGTATCGATAGACCGCCTGGTAAGCAAAATCGGTTTCACGGCCACCCTTCATGAAGAAGGGCCAACAAAATGAGTCATGACCGGACAGGATCGGATGATGGAGCAGAAATCGTTCAAGCGGTGCTCCTCAACGCCAAGCCGATCGTCCACACAGGCCGTCGCCCTCCTGCTCGTCGTCCTCCGTAGCAGCGCTTTCGACAGCCGATCGCAGGTCGCTCGTCAAGACGCTTTCCGTTTCCGCTGGGCTAATACGCGTCCGGTACAACTTGCCCAGCATGGGAATGGGCAGGCCGCTGACATCGACCATCCATTGCGCAACCTGATCGGGTACGGCCCCGCCCCGCATGGCCTTGTGCAAATCTGGCATCGCCACCAGCATGCCGGGATGGCAACAACGCAGGAAATGCTCCAGGCCGGCGCCGTTTTCCACGAAGGGCGCGAACAGCATGCAAACCAGTTGCGTTTCGTTAAGGCCCAGCGAGTTTTGCGCTTCGACAGCCGCCTGGGCGCGGCGCTCAGGAATGGCCGCCGGTGTGCCGAACAATTCCTGTACCTGTTGGCAGACGTGCATGGGCAGTTGCTTGCGATGCATGATCATGATGGTTCGCTGTACATAGTCGCTGTAGCCCGTTTCATAACCGCGCCCTTGCAGGTAGCAAGCCTGCAAGCCATACAAGTGGGCGGATAAATACGGACTGAGGTACTCATGTTCAAGCGTTGGCACGATGAATCCGTCGGAGCGCACCCCAAGGAACTCGCTGAACAACGGCCAGTTGTTTTCTTCCGACCGGTCGACAATCAGGTCCTCGATGCTGATATGTCCTATCCGCCGACGGGCCTCGAACTGCCCCTCGGGCTGCCACGGCCCCAGGCATTCCTGTCCGTAGAACCCCCGGAAGAGCTCACCGCCCAAGGTATCGAGCTGAGTGAAAAGGCCGTCATAGCCGCAACCTGCATCAATGGCCCGGCCCATCTTGTGCATCGAGCGTTGGAGGCCCGTCATGAACTGCTTTTGCTGGCGTGGCGTGTCACAGGTGACCCAAGAGTCCACGCCCGACTCCCAGCGCGCCATGTGCCTGTAGAATTCCGCCATCGCCAGGTAGCCGTCGTCGCCCATGCCCAAGAGGCTGTCATTCGACCGCAGGTGCCCCAAGACCAGCGTATCCAAGCGATTGGCCTCGTGCCCCGCAGTCGACAACGCTTTGTTGTGGTTGAACGGCACCACTTCACGATTGTCCGCCATCAGCAGCTCCACACGCGGATCATCGTAGACAAACAGCGCGCTATAGCAGCGATGGATATTTTCCAGGCTGGCCTGCGTGGTCTCGCCCAGGCGAGGCGTGGCGACGCGCAGATCGAACGTCGTCGGATGCCGGCCAGCAATGCTCAACTGCGCGGCGCGCAAGGCCGTGAGAACGTAGAATCCTTCCCGGCTTCCGTCCTGGACGGTCAACACGCGGTATTCGCCTATGCGGTCGATGCCTCCGGCTGCGACGATCAAGCGTTGAATCAAAAGCTGCAATGCAGTCCGTTCCGCACGAGAATAAAAATTCAGCAAGCGCTGCAGTACTTGCTGATATACGTAAGTCATCGCCTGCTCATGAATTGCACTCATAACCATTTACCTGCAAATTCGATTATCGGCGTCGCGCCCGCTTGATTTACACGACGTGTTGGTCTGGAGGATTGTTTTGCTATTGCCCGAAGTATTGGCGATAGGCTTGAATGCTGTCCTGCGTAATTATTTGACACATACGAACAGTGCCACCCCTTCTCTGCCAATGACGCCGGCAGAACCCCCGGAAACATGGGGCATCGCCAAACCCTTAAAGCGTCCTAGGAGATTTCTTACAACTTCCCACAGACAAGGGATACAACAAATAAGGAACATGCCGAGCGGCGACCTACCTGCTGCCCCAGCCACTCTTCCCCTTTGTCGACGCACAGCCATGAAGGAAATAACGCGGAAGTCACTTTGAACATGCGCAGAAGATTCGAAATCAGTGCAAAGTCTGTATCGCGCCACGACTTCTTCCTTGAGTTGGAAACGAGCGCTCAATTATCAGGACTTAAATAATGATTAGAAGATACAGATTAACGGCAAAAACCAGTTCAGTTGCCGTTCTTGCGGCGTGAGCCTTCAACGCACCGTAGTGAAACGGCGGTACGTCGCCCGTGCCAGGCGCAGGTGCGCACCTTCCGGCGGACACGATGGATTACGAACGAGGAAGAAAATGATCGGTACGACCAGGACATGCGCAAGAGTCGTAGCCCGTGACTCTTGCGCAAGGGGGATAATCAGGCGGGATCGACTACCTGAAGGGCAACACGTTCACGGCAAGGGCATTCGCCCATGTAGCGGTGAGCCTCGACAAACTCGGAGAACGGAAACACCCGAGTCTTGAGCGGCAGCAGCACGCGATCGGCAGTCAGCTGATTGATATCGCGCAACGCCCGCTGCAACGCCACCTGGTCCTGGACAATGCCCAGCTCCGGCTTACCGGTGAAATTGCCGATGCAGTGCACAAAGAACTGAATGTTCTTCTGGAACGCTGCGCAGGCTGGAAATGGTGTCTGGTTACCGCCCTGCAAGCCATATAGCACCAGGCTGCCACGGGGGGCCAGCACGTCGCCGAGAAGCGACATCTGCGGCCCGCCAAGACCATCGAACACGACATCGACGCCGCGACCATCAGTGAGCTTGTTGATTTGCATCAGCAAGTCCTGTTCTTCGGTGACGATGACCTTTTCAGCGCCAAGCGACAGGAGATACTCGCGTTCGTCGCAAGTCTTGGTCGCCGCAATCACCCGTACGCCCAAGGCCTTGCCCAGTTGCACAAAGGATGGGCCGGCGCAATGGCTGGCGTCGGTCACCAAGGCAAATTGCCCGGGCTTCACCCGCGCCAGATCCATATAGGCAAAGTAGGCGATCAGCAGCGGCGTGTAATGCACTGCGGCTTCGATTGGGCTGAGCACGTCGGGGTAACGGGTCAACGCCGTACGGGGCAGCACGATGATTTCACCGTACACCGGATAATCGTTCGGGCTTTCGGCGGGGAAGCTGGCGACCTTGTCGCCAACGGCCAGATCATCGACACCCTCGCCGACCGCCGTCACCACCCCGGCCATCTCATGACCCAGCCCGGAAGGCAGGCGGGCCTGGGACGACGCCAGGTTCTGGCGCCAGAGGGTGTCATACCAACTGATGCCGATCGCTTCGACGCGGACCTGCACTTCTCCTGGCGCAGGAAGAGCCGCCGCATGCTCTTCGCATTTGAGCACCTCGGCACCACCAAACTTGTGAAAACGGATCGTGCGGGACATCGCAAACCTCGTCAAAGTTACCTCTAATGCCATGAACTCTATCCGGGCTTTGTAGCCAAGACCATCAGTGGCTATTAATAGTCGACATGCCTGTCATTGATTCCGCGTAGGAAAACCGAACCAGTCCGGTGGGATTTATCCCTAAAAATTGCAATTAGCCGATGCAGAGTACCAGCCTTTCCCCGTAAGATTCACGCCGGCCATTGTTCTCATATGGCCGCCCACGTCAAGCTTGCCGAATCTGCCAGGACCCCAGATGAATCGTAATGACCTGCGTCGTGTCGACCTGAACCTGTTGATCGTGTTTGAAACATTGATGCATGAACGCAGTGTGACCCGCGCCGCCGAGAAGCTGTTTCTCGGCCAGCCGGCCATCAGTGCTGCGCTGTCGCGCCTGCGCAGCCTGTTCGATGATCCGTTGTTCGTGCGCACCGGTCGCAGCATGGAGCCCACGGCCCGGGCGATCGAGATTTTCGCCCTGCTGTCCCCAGCCCTGGATTCGATTTCCACAGCCGTCAGCCGGGCAGCGGAATTCGATCCGGCCACCAGCACGTCGGTGTTTCGCATCGGCCTCTCGGATGACGCCGAGTTCGCCCTGCTGCCGATGCTGCTCAAGCGCCTGCGAGCGGAAGCGCCAGGCATCGTGCTGGTGGTGCGGCGAGTCAACTACATCTTGATGCCAGGTCTGCTCGCCTCAGGTGAAATCTCCATTGGTGTCAGCTACACCGACGACCTCCCGGCGAACGCCAAGCGCAAGGTATTGCGCCGCAGCTTACCCAAAGTGTTGCGCGCCGACACCGCGCCGGGACGATTGACCCTGGACGAGTTCTGCGCCCGCCCCCATGCATTGGTCTCCTTTGCCGGCGACTTGAGCGGCTTCATCGATGAAGAGTTGGAAAAACTCGACCGCAAGCGCCACGTGGTGCTGGCCGTGCCGCAGTTCAATGGTTTGAGCACGTTGCTGGCGGGCACCGATATCGTGGCTACCGTGCCCGACTACACGGCCGACGCGCTGACCGCCGCTGGCGGCGTGCGCGCCGAAGACCCGCCGATTCCGGTGCGCAGCTTCGAGCTGCACATGGCCTGGCGCGGATCCCAGGACAACGACCCGGGCGAACGCTGGCTGCGCTCGCGGATTCAGATGTTTTTTGGCGACCCTGAGAGTCTATAGCTGCGAGCATCTACCGACGACAAATGAACAACTCGTAAAGGAAAATGCGTTGCCCTACTAGACCCTATCTTCAACCTTGCCTAAGTTTTTCATTGAGCACTTGCTCACTTTTCGAAAGTACCGCTTTTTGGCAACAAACTTCAACGGTGACCGCTGCCCGCGTGACCGTGGTGTAACCGAGCTACGTTCTGATCGATGCGGCCTTGGATCGTGCGCAAGGTGTCTCGGGTAATAACCTGTGGGCATAGGTTCTCGGCGATGCTTGCGAACCGGCTCGCTACATCACAAATGCCGTCAATCACTCTGCCTGCAGCGTCCGGGGACACCTCGGCTTCCTCGGCAAGCCGAAGCATTTGCGCGCGGGAAATCGCCAGCGCTTCTCCCATCACATCCATCTGGTGGTATCCACTTGGCCCCTCGCAGAATGTCACGTCGTAAGCCGGCGACAGTCTCCACTGACCGTCTTGAGACATGATGTAGGCGAAGTTCTTGGGATGATCGTCTCTGTTGTTGAACGCAACGTTGAAGACTGCACGTTCGAACGCCCGCGCCATCCCTCGCACGTCGTTGGTACACATCTGTGTTGCCCGCATGAAATTGACGTAGTCCAACACCCCCGGAGACCGGTAATTTGCCCCCGTAAACGCCGCGAGGCTTTGCATGGGTACGCGCAGACCATCCCGGCGGTCAAATCGCTTACTGGCAAACGCTGCCAACCCATTAGGCAGACTGAAGTACTGCGTGTCAGGGGTCTCGATACCGCACATGCGCAGGCATTCGGCATAGACCATTTCGATAGCGCACACCTCCGCATGTTCTTCTTTGGCCGGGAACTTAATCAACCATGCTTCAAAGCCCGGCGTGACGGCAGTGGTAAACCCTCCAGTTTCTGGATCGCGATAGACGAGGGCTTTAGGCCTTGCACCTTGAGGCGAGCCGCCCACCAGCAACAACGTCTGCAGGAACTCGCCACCGTCTCCACGGAGCACTTCCTGCACTTCGGCGGCAAGCTGTTCCAGCGGAATGTGGACTTCAGATTCCTGCCCTTCGGGTGCCACGGGCTCAAACGTCATGGCACCCATCGCATTGCTACCGATGTAGGCCAGCCGTTCCAGTGAGCCAATGCGCGCCGTGGTGAGCCCGCGCCGCCTGAACATGCGGTCCATCAGCAACATGCCCCACCCATCCGGCAACGAGTCGTAAACAGGCCCTGGCAAGTACAGTTGATGGTCTGGAAAATCTCGGCGCAACTGAGCCCCCTCCAACGGCAGCGTGTAGGAGGATAGTTCCAAGCCCCTTTGCCTGGCTTCATTGCTGTACTCGAACGCGATCAGCGGGCGACCGGTCAGGGCGGTTGTGGAGACCAGCGTGCCCCATTGCCATCGCTCACCCCAGCCCTCGTAGAAGACGTTCACCTGCTCAAGCATTGCCGGACTTCCTCTTTGTACGAAGACGATTGGCGCTGTTTTCGTAGCGCCGAATATCCTCGATGCTGTCCAGCTTTGGCAGGAACAGGCCTTCGAGTTCCTTGGTTCGGCCAAGAGCTATCGCCACCCGAACGACGTTCTCGAACCCGACATTGCGCCCGGCTTCAAGATTGGACACGGTGTTGGTGCCGATGCCTGCACGCCCGGCCAAGTCGGCTTGTGTCATGTCCAGCGCCAAGCGCTCTGTGCGCAAGCGATTGCAGAGGCGCTTGACGACCTCGCTCGGCTTGCTGAAGCTTAAATCCAACATAGTGTGTACCTAGCCCATCTTGTGCCAGTTAGTTCCCAAAATTATAGAATTAACGTCCAACCCTATCAAGCGACTTAATTCCCTTAATCTGTGCCTTATCGCTTGATTTATAGCTTTAGCCACAGTTTACTGGATTTATATACCCTAAAGCCAAAGGGCAGGAAGAACTATTGGGTCCGTTCAGAATCGTACTGGGTGAAGGCTTGCCTTCCGCCCGAACCCAGTGAGCGTTGGGGCAAAAATGGGGCAAGCAAAAACTTTTCGACCTGAAACCACCGTCCCAGAGCCTGAGCAAAATGTTTTTTGGGGATCCTGAGAGTCTCTAGCTGCGGGCAGCTTCAACGACGTCCACGCCGTGAGTACGCAAGAGTTGCCGGCGCGTATCGCTGTTGCCGTGGAAGCGGCATGTATGACTCCTCAGTTCGAAATGGCCACGAGAAACGTAGGTCACGCGTTCACATCGACGACCGTGCGCCCCCGGACTTTTCCTTCCAGCACCTGACTGGCGACCGCTGGAACCTGTGCCAAACCCACCACCTGAGTGGTTCGGGCCAGCTTGCTCAAGTCGAGGTCTCGCGCAAGTCGCGACCATGCCTGCAACCGGACGTCTTGAGGTGCATTGACAGAATCGATACCGGCCAGGGTCACGTTACGCAAGATGAAGGGCAATACCGATCCGGGCAGGTCTGCCCCCTGGGCCAGGCCGAAAGCAGCGACAACGCCACGGTATTGAGTCTGCGCCAAGGCGTTGGCCAAGGTATGGCTGCCGACCGAATCGATGACGCCCGCCCAACGCTCCTTGGCAATGGGTGCGCCCGGCTCTGACAAGGTGTGGCGATCGATGACGTGTGTCGCACCCAGGTCACTCAGGTAACCGGCTTCCTCTTGACGCCCGGTCGAGGCCACCACGCGATAGCCAAGGCCCGAGAGCAGCGCGATGGCCACCGAGCCGGCGCCGCCGCTGGCGCCCGTGACCAGGATATCGCCGCGCTCCGGGGTCAATCCGCCATGCTCCAGCGCCAAGACGCTGAGCATCGCGGTATAACCTGCCGTGCCGATCGCCATCGCTTCCCGGGTCGAAAATGCCTTGGGGACTTTGACCAGCCAATCGCCACTCACCCGTGCCTTCTGGGCAAAACCGCCGTGATGGGTCTGGCTCAGCCCCCAACCGTTGGCCAGCACCCGGTCGCCAGCCTGGAAACCGGCGTGGCTGGAGCTTTCGACGATGCCGGCGAAGTCGATGCCTGGAATCAATGGAAACTGGCGGATCACCGGCGTGCGGCCACTGAGGGCCATGGCGTCCTTGTAGTTCACGGTGGAATATTCGATCGCGACAGTGACGTCTCCGGACATCAAGTCCTCGTCTTTGAAGTCGACAAGGTTGGTGGAAATCACATCGCCAGTTTTATTGGAAAGCAGCGCTTTGAAGGTCATTGTTTTTTTCCTGTCCGTTTGAGCGAATTCGGGCCAGCGCGTGTGCTCCAGAGCGCTGGACAGCGTAGGCGATTCAGGCCAATTGCATGGCCTTGCGAATGCCTGAATCCAGCACGCCTGCCGGAGCGAAGCGGCGCATGAATTGCAACTGGGCGGCGGCCTTGCCAGCGGTATAGCGCAATTTCGGCCGATCGGCACGAGCGGCCTTGAGCACCACGTCGGCGACCACATCGGGCCCCTCGGCAGACGCCATTGCCTGATTGACGACTTTGGTTACCTTTTCCCGAATATCCTCATACAGGTCCAGCTTGGCGTCGGCCTGGAAGCTGTTGCTCTCGAATGCCGTTTTCGTATAGCCGGGCTCGATGACCACAACCCGGATGCCATGGGTACGCAGTTCGTGATCCAGCGCCTGGGAATAGCCATCCACCGCATGTTTGCTGGCCACATAGAGCGCCACATAAGGCACGGGGACGACGCCGAGTATCGAACCGATGTTGATGATTCGACCGACACCTTGGCGCCGCATGTGAGGCACGACGGCGCGGGTCATTCGCACGACACCGAGGAAATTGGTATCGAAGAGCGCCTTGGCTTGCTCGATCGAGCTCTCTTCCGCTGCGGCCGGGGCGAGTCCAAAGCCCGCGTTGTTGATCAACAAATCGATGCGCCCTTCCAACCGCAACAGTTCTGCGACGGCGCCTTCGACGCTGGCATCGTCAGTCACATCCAGGGCCAGCATCGCAAACGCCTGGCGTTCCGCCCGAGTTCCTCGTCGACTGGTGCCATACACACGGTAGCCGGCGGCCACGAGTTTGTTGGCAACGGCTTCTCCGATGCCAGACGAAGCGCCAGTCACCAACGCTACGGGTTTAGGGGTTGTCATAGGAAATCCTCGGCTGGGTCGGTCCCGGCATCGGAGCGTGTCGGGCGAGGCTATGATGATGGTCATAATCTTCGCCGTCAACGACTTTGATTTCGATCGACATCTAACTGTCGACTCGAATTTCCGCGCTCCCTGCCGCCGCCCCGTTGTCAGGCAGCTTTTACTGGCTGTTCCGGCCGCTTTGATCCCCTGTGCTGCGCTTACCGCTTGAATAACTCAGTGCACATGAAATCAATGAACACCCGCAACTTGGGCGCCAGATGCTTGCTGGAAGGCCAAAGCATGCGGAACATGTTCTGGTGCTGATTGAAGTCATCCAGAACGGTGACCAATTCCCCAGCGGCGAGCGCATCGCGTACGGTGAAGTCCGGTACGCAGGCAATCCCCAGTGCATCGCGTACAACGTGTAGCAGCGCTTCGGTGGTGTTGCAGATCAGAGCCGCCGGGAGAGTGAGATCCGCCTCCCCTTCCCCGGTGACTGGCCAAACCTGCAATCTGCCGGAGCTCGGAAATCTGTACAGCAGACAGGCATGCTGCAACAAATCCGCCGGGACCTGCGGCCTGCCATGTTCGGCGAAGTACCGGGGTGAACCGACCACCAGCAGTTTAAACGTGCCCAACGGCCTGGACATCAGTCGGGAATCGTTCGGTTCGCCGGTACGAATAACCGCGTCAAAACCTTCCTCGACGATGTCTACCAATCGATCAGAAAAATCCAGGTCCAGCTCAATACTCGGATAACGGCGCATAAAAGCAATCAGCGTCGGCATGACCAGCCCCGCCACCAAAGGCAGGCTCACTCGCAATCGCCCGCGCGGCGCTTTGCGGGTTTCGGACAACTCGAGTTCCGCCGCTTCGATTTCGCACAGGATGCGCCGGCAGCGTTCCAGGAAAAGCGCGCCCTCCGCCGTCAGCGTGATACTTCGCGTGCTGCGATGGAACAGACGCACGCCCAATCTTTCTTCCAGCCGGGCCACGCTTTTGCCCACCGCCGACGAGGAGACCCCGAGTACCCGGCCCGCCTCTGAAAAGCTTCGAGCCTCGGCGGCCCGAACAAAAAAATCTATCCCGCTTAACGATTCCATGGCAGATCCACTAGAGACAATTTGTCCGTTGTGTTCCGAACCTTAGCATTATTGTCTTCACTCTGAAGCGCACCTACCGTAGCCGCCAGATATTCATCCTTGAGGGACGGAATCATCCAGTCCACCAGCGGCTTACAGGAAGGTGAAACATGACGATTGCCAATACCCGGATCGGCGCAGATCGAAACGACGGCGAAGATGCCGCACCACTCCCCCTCGGATCGCTGTTTGCCCTGGCACTGGCAGCGTTCGTCACTATCCTCACCGAAGCACTTCCCGCGGGCTTGTTGCCCCAGATCAGCGAAGGGCTGGCGGTCTCGGAAGCCTTCGCAGGCCAACTCGTTACCGTCTATGCGCTCGGCTCGTTGCTCGCAGCCATCCCGTTGACGGCAGCCACCCAAGGCATGCGCAGAAGGCCCCTGTTGTTATTGGCCATCGCCGGCTTCGCCATCGCCAATACCGTCACGACACTGTCCACCAGCTATGGTTTGACGATCATCGCTCGGTTGCTCGGTGGTGTTTCAGCCGGGCTGCTCTGGGCGTTGCTGGCCGGTTATGCCGCCCGCCTGGTGCCAGAACGCCAAAAAGGCCGGGCGATAGCGATTGCGATGGTTGGAGCGCCGCTGGCGCTGTCCCTGGGCGTGCCGGCAGGCACTCTGCTTGGCAACCTGATTGGCTGGCGGATGAGCTTCGCCATCATGAGCGTGTTTGCGATTGCCTTGATGGTCTGGGTACGTCTCAAGGTGCCTGATTTCGGTGGGCAACCACAGACAAAGCGGCTTGAATTAGGTCGGGTGTTTGCCCTGCCCGGTGTCCGCAGCGTGTTGTTCGTGGTGCTGACCTTCGTATTGGCGCACAACATCCTCTACACCTACATCGCGCCCTTCCTGGCAGCGTCCGGGTTGGCCGAACGAACGGACCTTGTATTGCTGGTGTTTGGCGTCGCCTCGCTACTCGGCATCTGGATCGTCGGCGTATTGATTGATCGACACCTTCGGGCCCTGACGCTCGCCAGCACAGTCCTGTTTGCCATCGCCGCGTTGACGCTAGGGATGATGAGCGACATGCCGGTGGCGATCTATGTCGCGATGGCAGCGTGGGGAATCGCTTTCGGTGGGGCCGGCACGCTGTTCCAGACCGCCATTGTCAAGACGGCGGCACAAGCAGCGGATCTCGCCCAGTCCATGCTGGTCACCGCGTGGAACGTTGCGATTGCCGGCGGTGGAATCATCGGAGGCGCCTTGTTGAATCACCTGGGGGTCGTTGCGTTTGCGCCGGCGCTGACGGTCCTGCTGCTTTTGGCACTGGCGGTAGCGTGGTCGTCGCAACATGGCTTTGCGGCACACGCCAGGCGTGACGCCGCTGCCGCTGCGGGGAGCTGATATCCGCCCTAGGCGAAGCCTTCAAATCGCTCAGCCCCTCCTCATCGAAGGCAGGCTGAGCGATTGATCAAGCAACCAGATCGTTGGCACTGAACGTATTGACACCGAGCAACTGAATCTCGAAATCTGCGTTCAGGTCGCCGTTGACGTTGCCATACAGCACATGGTCAATGAAGCGCAGTTGCCCTGCTCCGGTGAAATCGTTCGCGTCGATAAAGCTGAACTTATTGAACAGCGGTGTCAGGGCATTGGCATCCAATTTCGACAGATCGATCTTGTCGCCCTGCAGGCGGCTGAAATCGAGGATGACGTCACCGGTACCGTCCTTGCCCAGCTCACTCAAGGTGCTGAAGACGAAACAGTCAGCTCCGGCGCCACCGATCAAGGTATCGGTGCCAACACCGCCCATCAGCGTGTCGTTGCCGGCTCCGCCATCGAGGCGATCATTGCCTGCACTGCCGTTGAACACATTGTTGCCGGCATTGCCGATCATGACGTTATCCAGCGCGTTGCCGCTGCCGTTGATGTGAGCCACGCCCGTCAGCGTGAGGTTTTCCAGATTGGCGCCCAGGCTCCAGCTTATAGAGGAGCGCACGGTGTCGATCTCGCCGTCCAACGTACTGGTTTCGCTGACGACGTCCTTGAGGTTGTCGACTACGTAGGTGTCGTTGCCGGTGCCACCGATCAAGGTGTCGATGCCGGCACCGCCGTCCAGGAAGTCCGCGCCATCCAGGCCATTGAGCACGTTGGCCGCGGCGTTGCCGATCAAACTGTTGTTCGAGGCGTTGCCGGTGAGGTTGAGCGCGGCAACGCCGAGCAGTTGGGCGTCCTCGACGTTGGCCGACAAGACATGACTGACCGAAGTGCGGACCACGTCGCGGCCTTCATCGGCGAGTTCGACAACGCTGTCGCCAACGTTATCGAGCATATACGTGTCGTTGCCCGCACCGCCGATCAGCGTATCGCGTCCGGCCAGGCCATTGAGTACGTTGTTGCCGGCATTGCCGGTCAATACGTTGTTCAAGGCGTTGCCGCTGCCGTTGATAGGGGCAATGCCAGTCAGCGTGAGGTTTTCCAGGTTGGCACCAAGGGTCCAGCTCAGGGAAGAACGAACCGTATCGATTTCGCTGGTCAGGACACTGGTTTCGCTGATGACGTCCCGCAGGTTATCGACCACATATGTGTCGTTGCCGGTGCCGCCGACCAGCGTGTCGATACCGATCCCGCCGTCCAGCACGTTCGCCCCGGTGTTGCCGGTGATGCGGTTGTTCAGGGCGTTGCCGGTGCCGTTGAGGCTGGCGGCGCCGAGCAGCGTCAGGTTCTCGAAGTTGGTGCCCAGGTTGTAGCTGATGCTTGAAAAGACGCTGTCAATTTCAATCAGCGACGCGCCCCGTTCAATCACTGTGTCGCCTAGATTGTCGACGTAATACGTGTCGTTGCCCGCACCACCGTCCAGTTGGTCGACGCCTGCGCCACCATTCAACACGTTATTGCCGGCATTGCCGATCATGACGTTATCCAGCGCGTTGCCGCTGCCGTTGATGTGAGCCACGCCCGTCAGCGTCAGGTTTTCCAGATTGGCGCCCAGGCTCCAGCTTATAGAGGAACGCACGGTGTCGATCTCGCCGTCCAACGTACTGGTTTCGCTGACGACATCCTTGAGGTTGTCGACTACATAAGTGTCGTTGCCAGTGCCACCGATCAAGGTGTCGATGCCGGCACCGCCGTCCAGGAAGTCCGCGCCATCCAGGCCATTGAGCACGTTGGCCGCGGCGTTGCCGATCAAACTGTTGTTCGAGGCGTTGCCGGTGAGGTTGAGCGCGGCAACGCCGAGCAGTTGGGCGTCCTCGACGTTGGCCGACAAGACATGACTGACCGAAGTGCGGACCACGTCGCGGCCTTCATCGGCGAGTTCGACAACGCTGTCGCCAACGTTATCGAGCATATATGTGTCGTTGCCCGCACCGCCGATCAACGTATCGCGTCCGGCCAGGCCATTGAGTAGGTTGTTGCCGGCATTGCCGGTCAATACGTTGTTCAAGGCGTTGCCACTGCCGTTGATAGGGGCAATGCCAGTCAGCGTGAGGTTTTCCAGGTTGGCGCCAAGGGTCCAGCTCAGGGAAGAACGAACCGTATCGATTTCGCTGGCCAGGACACTGGTTTCGCTGATGACGTCCCGCAGGTTATCGACCACATATGTGTCGTTGCCGGTGCCGCCGACCAGCGTGTCGATACCGATCCCGCCGTCCAGCACGTTCGCCCCGGTGTTACCGGTGATGCGGTTGTTCAGGGCGTTGCCGGTGCCGTTGAGGCTGGCGGCGCCGAGCAGCGTCAGGTTCTCGAGATTGGTGACCAAGGTGTAGTTGACGGACGAAATAACGCTGTCGATTTCAACCAGCGAAGCGCCTCGCTCGATGACCGTATCGCCGAGATTATCCACGTAGTAGGTATCGTTGCCGGCGCCGCCGTCCAGGGTGTCCGCACCGCCCAGACCATTAAGCACGTTGGCGGCGCCGTTGCCGACCAGGCTGTTGTTCAAGGCGTTACCGACGAGGTTGAGGGCCGCGACGCCGAGCAGCTGGGCGTTTTCGACGTTGGCCGACAGGGTGTGACTGACTGCGGTGCGGACCAGGTCGATGCCGCCATCGGCAAGCTCGACGACGGTATCGCCGATATTGTCGAGCGTATAAGTATCATTTCCCGCGCCGCCAATCAGCGTATCGCGCCCGGTCAGGCCGTTCAGCAGGTTGTCGCCGGCATTGCCCGCCAGCACGTTGTTCAGGGCGTTGCCAGTACCATTGAGGTTGGCCACGCCAGTCAGCGTGAGGTTCTCCAGATTGGCGCCCAGGCTCCAGTTCAAGGACGCACGCACGGTGTCGATTTCGCTGGCCAGGACGCTGGTTTCACTAATGATGTCCAGCAGGTTGTCGACGACGTAAGTATCGTTGCCGGTGCCACCTGTCATGACGTCCTTGCCAGCGCCGCCATTCAGGAGGTTGCCGAGCGCATTGCCAATCAACGTATCGTCATTGACCGAGCCGACTGCGTTCTCGATTTTAGCGCCATAGGCTATTGCCAGCCCTTCGTTGAAGGCTGCGCCGGTTTTTTGGTTCAGGAAGCTCTGGCCGATCTTGCTGAACTGTCCTTCATTCAGGTTGATACGGACTGCTCCGGCTTGACTGCTCGCATCGATGGTATCGACGCCGCCAGCGTCCCAGATCGTCTCGAAAACCGATTGGCCGGTCGCCCAGCTATAAGTGGTGTTACCGGTCTGCCATTGGTTATTTGCGCCGTAGAGGCTCTGGATAGCCGCGATATCCAGCAACATCGGCGTCGTCGGTTCGTAGGAGTACGCGCTGTTGTAGCTCATGATCGTGTAGCGCACGTCATCGAACTGCGCAGAAAGAATCGTGGGGTTCGACAGGCTTTTGGAGAACGGGTGCTTGAGGCCCAACGCGTGACCGATCTCATGCATGAAGACCAGGTAGTCGTAGGAGCCCTCGTCGGGCGTCGGATCGTTGGTCACTGGCCCCAGCCAGACATCCCCGGCGCTGGGAGTCCTGCCGGGGTAATAGCCCCATGCAGCCGTGTCATCGTCCATCCACAGATAGCCGCCAAATCGCAGATCACCCACGTTGGTAGCAGACTCGTCGACTTGGGTGAAATGGATATTGGCAACCGAACCCCAGCTTCCGATGGCGTTGACGATGCCGTCCTGTTGCGCCGATGTTACGGCGTAGCCGCGCACGTATTCGTTTTCGCTGCTGTAGTTACTGGCGAAATAGGAATCTGCCGTCATGAAGCTGTACGTCAAGGACGTGCCCGCCGTCGCACTACCGGCCCAATAAGTACCGACCAGCAAACTGTTGACCTGGACATTGCTGGTCAGCTTTGCAAACGAAATCGAGGAATAACCAAGTGGACTGGGCATACGAGCTTCCTATGGGCGATCTGCGGCCTTTCCCGGATGCGGCCGCTACAAGTGGTTCATTTTGCCCGAAAAATGGCGTCAATAATATTACTTAGCCATCATTTTTTTTGACCGTATATCCGATGAGACGGGGGCAACCAGCCATTCGTTGGCTTTGCGGATATCCCCCTCCCCCAACCTTCCGCTCCAGCGGTGCAGGACCAGCAGGCTGGTGACGAAGCGGTACTGGGATTGAAGGAAATCACGCCGCGCGCGAAACTCCTCCTTGATGCTATCGAGCACATCCACGGCGTTCTTGACGCCGTATGTGAAGGCTTTTTCAGTGGCGACCCGGGATTTTTCAGCGGAATCCAGGGCGCGGCGTGTCGCCTTGATACGACTCAGCTCGGCGCTCATGCCCAGGTAGGCCGTACGGGTTTCCTTGATGACCTGGCGTCGCAAGGCTTCCAGCTCTTGCTGGGCAATTTCCTTGTCGCTTTCGGAACTTGAGACTCGGGCACGGGTGGAGCCGCCGCTGTAGAGCGGCACCTGCAAGTCGAGGGACGCGACGAGGTTGTCCGAACGAGGCGCCAACGCGCCTTCATAGCCGATGTCGCTGCGTTGCGCCATCAGGTTGAGGCCCAATCGGGGCAGATGCCCGGCCCTGGCTTCGCCAATAGCCGCCTCGGCGGCACGAATACTGTGTTCGCGCGCATGCAACGCCGGGTTGCTGTCCAGCGCGGTCTGCACCCAATAATCCTGCGCTTGTGCCGGCAAGCTGAACGCCGGGTTATCGGCGATGCGCTTGAACGGCTCGGTGACGGCGCGCCCCACCAGTTCGGACACTGCTTCGCGGCTGACCTCGACTTTGTTGCTGGCCTCGATCTCATCAGCCTTGAGCGCATCCACGCGCGCCTCGAGGTCCAACGTATCGGTCACCATCGCCATCTGGCGCGCATACAGGGCGTTGACACGTTTGAGGTTGCGCTCGGTCGCGCCGAGCTCGCTGCGCACCAGGGCAAGTTCGTCTTCCGCTGCGAGCACCGCAAAATACCGCTCGGACAGGTCAATGCTGGCCTGCACCTGGGTATCGTCGGATTCGTACTCGCTTTGCCGGGCCAGCTCCACGTACCGCTGGTAACTGCGCCAGACCTGCGGGTCGTAGATCACCTGATTGAGCATCACCGCCATGCGCTTGCCGTTGTACTGGATACGGCTCAGATCATCGTCGCGCCGGCTGCGGTTGACGCTACCGCTGCCGTTGAGCTGCGGCAACAACTGACCGAAGGCCGCTCGCTCGTTGCCCTCGCCGCTGCGAATCAGGGCTTGTGCCCGAAGGATGCGCGGATCCGCACCCTGCGCCTCTTGATGCAATTGCCAGAGGTCCAGGTAAGCGCCATTGTCAGCCAGGGCGCTGAACGGCATGAGCGCCAGGCACAGCATGACCAGAGGCTTCATATCAATCCTCGATCAGCGAGCGGGCGAACGCATTGCTGGCAGGCTGCATCAAGTACTCCAGCAGTGTCCGCGCGCCGGTATTGATCAGCACTTCGACCGGCATGCCCGGCACCAAGGCGAGGTCGCCCAACGCCAGGCGCCCGTTGTCGGTCAACGCCACCCGCGCCAGGTAATAAGGCGCGCCGGTGTCCTTGTTTACCAGGCGATCGGCGGATACCTGCACCAGTTGGCCCTCCATGACGGGGGTGGTGCCGCTTTTGAACGCGCTGAAGCGAATACCCGCCAGTTTGCCGACCTTGATCCGGTCAATGTCCATTGGCGAAACCTGCGCCTCGACGATCAATTCCTCATTGGCCGGGACAATGTCCAACAGCGCGGTGCCAGGGCTGACCACGGCGCCCAGGGTGTGCACCGTCATGCCCATGATCCGGCCAGATTCTGGCGCAAGGATATCGGTGCGCTGGTCGCGATCCTGCAAGGTGGCCAGTCGTTCACGCAGCTCGTAGACCTTGGTCCGCGCGTCTCCGAGCAAACCCGCGACTTCGGTAGCGAAGGTTTTTTTCAGCTGAAGTATCTTCAGCCGCGCTTCGTCGACATGAACCCCGGCTCGCGCGCTTTCGGACTGGCTCTCGGCAATTTCGGCCTGCAGGCGTGCAAGGCTGCGCTCCTGCTCGCGAAGGCGTTGCTTGTCGACGTAGCCTTCAGCCAACAACGCCCGCAAATCGGCAATTTCTTCCTGATAGGACACCGCGAGCAATTGTTTGCTGGCGACGATGGCCTTGTAGCCACGAATCTGTTCTTCGATCTGCCCGATGGACTTCTCCAGCAAGGCGATCTCACCGAGCAACGAAGTGCGGCGGGTCTGGAAAATCCGCGCTTCGCTGTCGCGGGCCTCGCGTACGCGCGGGTCGGCAGGATCCAGGGTCGGGACGGCTAACGGCTCGGGCAACGCGTCACGCTCAGCCACCAGCCGGGCTTCGAGTTCGAGGGCGGCAATCAGCTGGCTGCGCATCGCCTCCATCTCCGAACGTGCCTGGGTGTTGTCGAGCACCAGCAGCACATCGCCCGACTTCACCAAGTCGCCGTCATGCACGCGCAGTTCACGGACGATGCCGCCTTCCAAATGCTGCACGGTCTTGCGATAGCTTTTGACCGTGACCACGCCCGGCGCAAGCGCCGCACTGTTGAGCGGCGCCAGGGTCGCCCAGCCGCCGAACAGGCCAAAGGTCACCAGCAGCATCAGATAACCCACGCGGCGCACCGGTTTGTCGTCGATAGGCAAGCCGACCCTGTCGAGGGGTGAGGGACTACTGTTTTGCATAAAGCTGCTCACCGGTTTTCTGCGAATCAACCGCGGCGACCTGCTGGGTGGCTGGGGCTGCGCCCTGCAACCGCGCCAGCACCTTGTCTCGTGGACCGAACAGGCTCAGCTCGCCTTGATTGAGGACCAAGAGTTTGTCGACCTGCGCCAGCACCCCGGAACGATGGGTGATGACGAACACCGTGGCCCCACTCTGCTTGAGCTTTTTCAGCGCCTCGGTGAGCATCTTCTCTCCGGCGTCGTCCAGGTTGGAGTTCGGTTCATCCAGCACCACCAGGCGCGGCTCGCCGTAAAGGGCGCGGGCCAAACCGATGCGCTGGCGCTGGCCACCGGACAATCCACCACCATTGGCGCCGATCACGGTGTCGTAGCCATCGGGCAGTTGCAGCACCAGCTCGTGGACCCCGGCCATGCGTGCGGCAGCGACCACCGCAGGCGCGTCCACCGGGCCGAAGCGTGAGATGTTCTGGCTGATCGTGCCCTCGAACAGCTCGATGTCTTGCGGCAGATAACCGATGTACGGCCCCAATTCGTCCCGGCGCCATTGGCTGATGTCCGCGCCGTCCAGGCGCACCGTGCCGGACTGGCTAGGCCAGATCCCGAGCAGCGCTCTGGCTAGGGTCGATTTACCGGCGCCGCTGGGACCAATGATCCCCACCACCTCTCCCGCCGGCACTTCGAAACTGAGGCTACGAATGATCGCCTGGCGGCTGTTCGGCGATCCGACACAGAGCCCTTCGACGCGGATCGCTCCTTCGGGTGCTGGCAACGACATGCGTTCCGGTTCGGCGGCGATCTTGAGCAGCAGTTCATGCAGCCTGGCGTATTGCCCCCGAGCGCTCAAAAAGCCTTTCCAGACGCCGATCAACTGATCGATGGGGGCCAGGGCGCGGCCGAGCAAAATCGAACCGGCAATCATCAGCCCCGGCGAAATCTCCTGATTGATCGTCAGGTATGCCCCCAGGCCCAGCACCAGCGATTGGACAATCTGGCGGAACGTCCTGGACACCGCGGCAACGGTCGTTGCGCGGTCACTGGCCAGGCTTTGCAAAGACAGGATCTTGTGGGTTTGCCCATCCCAGCGCTGGCGCAGACTGCCCAGCATGCCCATGGATTCAACCACCTCGGCGTTGCGCAGGCTTTTGTTGGTAAATGCGGTGGCCGCCATCTGTTCACGGCTGGCGGCTTGCAACGGCGCGTGGGTCAGCTTCTCGTTGACGAAGGCCAGCGCCCCTAGCAATAACGCGCTCAACAGCCCCATCCAGCCGTACCAGGGATGGAAAATGAACATGACGGTGAGGTAGATCGGAATCCACGGCGTGTCGAAGAACGCGAACAGACCATTGCCAGTCAGGAACTGGCGCAACGCATTCAAGTCATTCAGGGGTTGGGCCGTGGCGTTCATGCCACAGGAGTTGAGTGCCTGCTTGAAACTCGCATCGAACAGGCGCCGCCCAAGCAGCGTGTCCAGGCGTGTGCTGATCCGCACCATGATCCGCGAGCGAACCCATTCCAGGCCGCCCATCGTAGTCATCATCAGCAGCATGATCAGCGTCAACATCAATAACGTCGACAGGCTGGTGCTGGCGACTGCGCGGTCGTAGACCTGCAGCATGTAGAACGAGGGAACCAGCATCAGCAAGTTGACGAAAAAGCTAAAAAAGGCAACGGAAAGAAAACTGCCTTTGCATTCGGCAAGGGCGCCTTCCAATTCGGTCCTGGGATGGGCTGACATGGTTCTTTCCCTGAGGTCCGCTTATGTTCATACCTGCGAGGATCGTAGGGAGTACAAGTACACGAACGCCTTGATTTTTCTGGCTGGAGCGCTCGAAAGCGACCGCACAGTAGAAGTTATGTGCGCTGTATCGGCATGGGCGCGCGGTTCTGAAGGGGCGCTGCTTTTACAAGGTTCGATGGAGTGCGCCCGGGTTTTTATCGTCGGGATGATCTATACCTTCAGGAACACGCAATCAGGCCGGATGACAAACGCTGATATGTCCAGACAAGAACGCGCCGTGTATGCAAGCGCGTCCCCATGACACAGCGGCCTGCAAGACGATGTGACTGGCGCCCGGCATGCGTAGAATGGCGCCCCGCCCTTTCAATGCCTGAAGTATCGATCATGAGCCGGATCAGCCGCGTATTGAATGGCCGTACCCAAGCATTATGCCTGCTCTGCCTGTTGCTGCTGGTAGTCGGTCGTGCCCGCAGCGAGTCCCAGGAGCTTGAACTGCACATTCTCGACGCGCCCCCGCTGACCTTCGTCGACGACCCCAGGGGGCACGGGATCGTCGGCGACGTCGCGGTGCAAGCCATGACCCGGGCCGGGTACACCGCGAAGATCCATCTGCTTCCCTGGGCCAGGGCACAGAAACACGTCAGCGAAGAACGCGATTACTTGATAACGCCTCTGTCCCGCATTCCGGGGCGAGAAGATCGCTTCACCTGGATTGCCCGGATCATGCCCATGGAGCGAGCCTTCTTCAGCCTCGACCGGCAGGTGGACAGCTTCGCCCAAGCGAAAGAAACCTTCCGCAAGATAGGCGTCGGCCTGGGCAGCGCCCAAGAGGAGATCCTGCGCACCGAGGGCTTCCGGGACGACCAGATCTACCCCCTGGCCATCGGCGACAACCCCGCCCAGATGCTCCTGATGGGGCGTATCGATGCCTGGTTCAACGGCGTCCCGGAAAGTCGCTACATCTGGCCCAAAGTGTCCAAGCGCAAGCTGCTGATGAGTTCGCTCGGCAGCAGCGCCGAGCTTTACCTGGCATGCTCCCGGCGTTGCTCGGCGAAGATTGTCGAGGACTTGCGTGAGGCGGTGGAGGCGTTGCGCAAGGAGGGCGAGATCAAACGTATCCATGACGTTTATCTGCCATAAGATGCGCCCAGAACATCAGTGCAAATGATAGCCACCTAACGAAAGCCCCGCCCCAAAGGGCTCATCGATGGCTTATATCATTCCGAATGATAGTTACCTTTGTTTCATTCGATTCGTTCCTCTGCACCTCGCCACGCATCATCCGCCCATCTCAATACACTTGGCGGATGCTATCCATGGAACATTCACTTTCTAAACTGCGCTTTCCCCTCGCACTGTTGGCAGTGCTGGTGATCAGCGCTTGCGGCAAGACTCCCGACACGGCTGCTTCCATGCCGGCGGCCAAAGTCAGCGTGGCCAAGGTGCTGGAGCAGCCCGTCAACGAATGGGATGAATTCACCGGACGCCTCGAAGCGCCAGAAACCGTCGAGATTCGCCCGCGTGTTTCCGGGCAGATCGATGAAGTGGCCTTTACCGAAGGCGCGCTGGTCAAGAAAGGCGACCTGCTGTTCCAGATCGACCCGCGCCCCTTCCAGGCAGAAGTGCGTCGTCTCGAAGCTCAGTTGGCCCAGGCTCGCGCCACTGCAACCCGCAGCGAGAACGAAGCCCAGCGTGGCGAACGCCTGCGCTTGAGCAACGCAATTTCCGCTGAGTTGGCCGACTCGCGCACCACCGCGGCCCAGGAAGCTCGCGCCGCCGTAGCGGGCATCCAGGCACAGTTGGACCTGGCCAAGCTGAACCTGAGCTTTACCCGAGTCACCTCGCCCATCAGCGGCCGCGTCAGCCGTGCGGAGATCACCGCTGGCAACCTGGTGACCGCCGACGTCACGCCGCTGACCAGCGTCGTTTCCACCGACAAGGTCTACGCCTATTTCGATGCCGACGAACGCGTCTTCCTCAAATACACCCAACTCGCCCGCCAGGGCCAGCGCGGCCAGACCACACCGGTCTACATGGGCCTGTCCAACGAAGACGGCAACCCGCACCAAGGCCAGATGAACTTCGTCGATAACCAGGTCAACCCGCAGACCGGCACCATTCGTGGTCGCGCGGTATTCGATAACAAGGACGGTGCCTTCACGCCGGGCCTCTACACCCGCCTGAAGCTGGTGGGCAGCGGCACCTATTCCGCCGTGCTGATCAACGACGAAGCCGTGGGCACCGACCTGGGCAAGAAATTCGTGCTGGTGATGGACGCCGAGAACAAGCCTGCGTACCGCGCCGTCGAGCTGGGACCAAAGATCGAAGGCCTGCGCATCGTGCGCAACGGCTTGAGCAAGGACGACACCATCATCGTCAAGGGGCTGCAACGGGCCCGTCCGGGTTCGCCGGTTACGCCTGAAACCGTGCCGATGGCCAGCGAAGCCACCCTCGCCGCCCTGGCACAACAACGCAAAGCGCTCGAAGCCAGCAACTTGCCTCAGGTCGCGCCCGCCAAGGCGCCGTCCGGATCGGCAGGCAAACTGGCCTCTGCGTCCCCACGCGGTTAAGGGACTGAACTCAAGATGAAATTTTCCCAGTTCTTCATTTCACGGCCGATCTTTGCAGCGGTGCTTTCGCTGCTGATCCTGATCGCCGGCGCCATCTCGCTGTTCCAGCTACCGATCAGCGAATACCCGGAAGTCGTGCCACCGACCGTGGTCGTGCGCGCCAACTTCCCAGGCGCCAACCCCAAGGTGATCGGCGAAACCGTTGCCGCGCCCTTGGAGCAAGCCATCACCGGTGTCGAGAACATGCTGTACATGTCCTCGCAGTCCACCGCTGACGGCAAGATCACCCTGACCATCACCTTTGCCCTGGGCACCGACCTGGACAACGCGCAGGTGCAGGTACAAAACCGCGTCACCCGTACCGAGCCCAAGTTGCCGGAGGAAGTGACCCGCATCGGTATCACGGTGGACAAGGCGTCGCCCGACCTGACGATGGTCGTGCACTTGACCTCGCCGGACAAACGCTACGACATGCTCTACCTGTCCAACTACGCCTTGCTCAACATCAAGGACGAGCTGGCGCGCCTCGGTGGCGTTGGTGATGTGCAGCTGTTCGGCATGGGCGATTATTCCCTGCGAGTCTGGCTGGATCCGAACAAGACCGCTTCGCGCAACCTGACCGCCACCGACGTGGTCACGGCGATCCGTGAACAGAACCGCCAGGTTGCCGCCGGTGCCCTGGGCGCCCCTCCAGCACCGAATGCCCAAGCGTTTCAACTCTCGGTCAACACCCAGGGTCGCCTGGTGAGCGAAGAAGAATTCGAGAACATCATCATCCGTTCTGGCGCCGATGGTGAAATCACTCGCCTGAAAGACATTGCACGGGTTGAGCTGGGTTCCAGCCAATACGCCCTGCGCTCGTTGCTCGACAACCAGCCGGCGGTAGCGATCCCGATCTTCCAGCGCCCAGGCTCCAACGCCATCCAGATTTCCAACGATGTGCGCGAAAAGATGGAGGAGCTAAAGAAAGGCTTCCCGGCTGGCATGGACTACAGCATCGTCTATGACCCGACGATCTTCGTGCGCGGCTCCATCGAAGCGGTGGTCCACACCCTGTTCGAAGCGCTGATTCTCGTGGTGCTGGTCGTCATCCTGTTCCTGCAGACCTGGCGCGCCTCGATCATCCCGCTGGTGGCGGTGCCGGTGTCGCTGATCGGTACGTTCGCGGTCATGCACCTGTTCGGCTTCTCACTCAACGCGCTATCGCTGTTCGGGCTGGTATTGGCCATCGGTATCGTCGTGGACGACGCCATCGTGGTGGTGGAAAACGTCGAACGGAATATCGGCCTAGGGCTCACGCCGGTCGAAGCCACCAAGCGCGCCATGGGCGAAGTGACCGGGCCCATCATTGCCACGGCACTGGTGCTCTGCGCGGTGTTCGTTCCTGCCGCCTTCATCAGCGGCTTGACCGGGCAGTTCTATAAGCAGTTTGCCTTGACCATTGCCATCTCGACGGTGATCTCGGCGTTCAACTCGCTGACCCTGTCGCCGGCGCTGGCCGCGGTATTGCTCAAGAGCCATGACGCGCCAAAGGACCGTTTCTCGCGGTTCCTCGACAAGATCTTCGGCGGCTGGCTGTTCCGACCGTTCAACCGCTTCTTCGACCGCGCCAGCCACAGCTATGTGGGCGCCGTCGGCCGCGTAATCCGCAGCAGCGGCATTGCCCTGATCCTTTACGCAGGCTTGATGGTGCTGACCTTCTTCGGTTTCTCCAGCACGCCAACCGGTTTCGTACCCGGCCAGGACAAGCAATACCTGGTGGCCTTCGCGCAACTGCCGGACGCCGCGAGCCTGGACCGCACCGAAGACGTGATCAAGCGCATGTCCGAGATGGCGCTCAAGCAGCCGGGCGTTGAAAGCGCGGTGGCCTTCCCGGGCCTGTCGATCAACGGGTTCACCAACAGCCCGAACGCCGGTATCGTCTTCGTGACCCTCAAGCCCTTTGATGAGCGCAAGGACCCGAGCATGTCGGCTGGCGCCATCGCCGGCGCCTTGAACGGCCAGTACTCGGAAATCCAGGAAGCCTACATGGCGATCTTCCCGCCACCGCCGGTACAAGGCCTTGGCACTATTGGTGGTTTCCGCCTGCAAATCGAAGACCGGGGCAACCTGGGCTACGACGAGCTGTACAAAGAAACCATGAACATCATCACCAAGAGCCACAACGTGCCGGAACTGGCTGGATTGTTCACCAGCTACACCGTGAACGTGCCCCAGGTCGATGCCGCCATCGACCGTGAAAAAGCCAAGACCCATGGCGTGGCCGTCAGCGACATCTTCGACACCCTGCAGATCTACTTGGGTTCGCTGTATGCCAACGACTTCAACCGCTTCGGCCGCACCTATCAGGTCAATGTCCAGGCCGAGCAGCAGTTCCGCCTCGAGTCGGACCAGATCGGCCAGCTCAAGGTACGTAACAACCGTGGCGAGATGATCCCGCTGGCGACCTTTATCAAGGTCAGCGACACCTCGGGGCCGGACCGCGTGATGCACTACAACGGCTTCATCACCGCTGAAATCAACGGTGCCGCCGCCCCGGGCTACAGCTCCGGCCAGGCTGAAAAAGCCATCGAGAAACTGCTCAAGGACGAACTGCCCAACGGCATGACCTACGAGTGGACCGACCTGACGTACCAGCAGATCCTCTCGGGCAACACCGCGCTGTTCGTGTTCCCGCTCTGCGTCCTGCTGGCGTTCCTGGTACTCGCGGCACAGTACGAAAGCTGGAGCCTGCCGTTGGCGGTGATCCTGATCGTACCGATGACCCTGCTGTCGGCCATCACCGGCGTGATTCTGTCGGGCGGTGACAACAACATCTTCACCCAGATCGGCTTGATCGTACTGGTGGGACTTGCCTGTAAGAACGCGATCCTGATCGTCGAGTTCGCCAAGGATAAGCAGCTCGAAGGCATGACTCCGCTGGCTGCGGTACTGGAAGCTTGCCGCCTGCGTCTGCGGCCGATCCTGATGACCTCCTTCGCCTTCATCATGGGCGTGGTGCCCCTGGTGTTCTCCAGCGGCGCCGGTGCGGAAATGCGCCATGCCATGGGTGTCGCGGTGTTCTCGGGGATGCTCGGCGTGACGTTCTTCGGTCTGCTGCTGACGCCCGTGTTCTATGTATTGATCCGCAACTTTGTCGAGCGCAGCGAGGCCCGCAAAGCGGCCCGGGCCTTGAAACTGGAGGCGCAACAATGAGTTTGAAAGTGTTCATGCCGAGCTTGCTGGTCCTGGCACTGAGTGCCTGCGCCGTGGGCCCGGACTACAAGGCGCCAGAAACGGAGGCGGCGAATATCACCACCGCCACCGACGGCGCCGCCGGCCAGAAGAACTTCGATCGCGCGCGCTTCGAAGGCATCTGGTGGCAGCAGTTCGACGACCCGACCCTCAACGCGTTGGTGACCCGCTCCCTGGAAGGCAACCGCGAGTTGCGTGTGGCCTTCGCCCGTCTGCGGGCCGCCCGTGCGATTCGCGATGACGCCAGCAATGACGCCATGCCGACGATCACCAGCCGTGCCAGCAGCGAGTTGGGCAAGGGGCAGAACCCGATGGGCCAGACCGATGATCGGGTCAACAGCGAGCGCTACGACCTGGGCCTGGATATGGCCTGGGAGCTGGACTTGTTCGGCCGCATCCGGCGTAACCTGGAGGCCACCGACGCCGACCAGCAGGCCACCGAAGCCGACCTCTATCAGTTGCAGGTGACGATGATCGCCGAACTGGTGGATGCCTACGGCCAGCTGCGCGGCGCCCAACTTCGGGAGAAGATTGCCCTGGCGAACCTGGACAATCAGCAGGCGTCACGCAAGATCACCGAAAGCCTGCGCGATGCCGGCGTCGGCGATCAGCTCGACGTGGTCCGTGCCGATGCTCGGCTGGCCGCAGTGGAAGCCAGCGTGCCGCAACTGCAAGCCGAACAGGCCCGCCAGCGCAACCGCATCGCGACATTGCTCGGCGAGCGTCCGGACAAGCTGAGCGTGGACCTGAGCCCCAAACAGTTACCGGCCATTGCCAAGGCCCTGCCGATTGGCAACCCCGGTCAACTGCTGCAACGCCGCCCGGACGTGCTTAGCGCCGAGCGTCAGTTGGCAGCCGCCACGGCACGCATTGGTGTGGCCAAGGCCGACCTGTTCCCACGGGTCAGCCTCAGCGGCTTCCTCGGCTTTACCGCTGGCCGCGGTTCGCAGATCGGCTCTTCGGCGGCCAATGCCTGGGCGCTGGGCCCGAGCATTACCTGGGCAGCTTTCGACTTGGGCAGCGTGCGGGCTCGCCTGCGCGGTGCCAGCGCCGAGGCGGATGGCGCCCTGGCGAACTACGAGCAACAAGTGCTGCTGGCCCTGGAAGAATCGGAAAACGCTTTCAGCGACTACGGCAAACGCCAACAGCGCCTGATCTCGCTGATCCGCCAGAGCGAATCGAGCCGCGCGGCCGCCAACCTCGCCGAAATTCGCTACCGCGAAGGCACGGAGGATTTCCTCGTGCTCCTCGACGCCCAGCGAGAGCGCCTGGCCGCTGAAGATAGCCAGGCCCAGGCCGAAGTCGACCTGTATCGCGGCATCGTCGCGATCTACAAGGCCCTCGGCGGCGGTTGGCAACCGGAAACCGTCGCCAGCAACTGACCCCTTCCCAACCGAGCTCCTTTGGTTGGCCGCAACCAGCCAAATTTTTGCCCCGCGTTTCATTTGGACGCGGGGCTTTTTTTGCTCGATCGCCCATACGTTTCGTGCGCGGATAGCCACAAGGTTTGACTCAAGTCGCGGCCTGGCCGAAGCTTGCGACATTTCACGCTCCTGGTTATGGATTACCTGTATGTCCTCGCCTCGCCGCTACCTGCTTCTCAGTCTTGCCGTTGTGTTGGCGATCGGTCTTGTCGCGATGTGGCAGCGCAGTACGACGCCGCAGATTCCCGAGGCTATCAAGCGCGGTTACAGCGAAGCCCTGGAACAAGCGCGCAATGGCCAGCCTGGCGCCGCGCGGATGTTGTATCAGCAATTGGGACGTCCGGACCTGTCGCCCAAGCGTCGGGTATGGCTGCACGCCGAACTGCCCAACTACCCCAGCCCTCAAGCCCTGAAACTGGCACAGACGGACCTGCAAAGCGAAGCGCCAGACGTGCGGCGAGCCGCCATCGGCAGTATCGTCGGGCTGGTGCCGAACGCCCATCGCAGCCTGTTGCTCGGCCCGCTGCTGGATGACAACGAGCCAAGCGTCCGATTCGCTGCCGTGGATGCGCTGCTGGGGTCTTCGCCGGATGAACTGGGCCTGTATTTCGCAGCGATGCAGATCGCTGTCGATACCTGGAAGCAGGTGTTGAACGACGGGCCACCCACTACCGAATCGCTCTATCAACTCGCCCGCCTGTATTTGCACAACGCCGAGCTGAAAAAAGCCCAGCAGGCACTTGAACAGGCCCTGCGCCTGCAACCGGACAACCTGCCGGCGCTGGTCATGCAGGTCGACGTGCTGGACAAGCAAGGCCAGGGTGACGCCGCACGACAATTGCTCGCCCGCCAGTTGCAAACCCAGCCGGCATCAGCTTATCTGCAACATGCGCTGGGCATGTGGCTGCTGCAACACGGCCAGAGCGAATACGCGGTGCTCGGCCTGGCAAAAGCCGTGGAGCTGGAGCCTGAGAACAGGCATTACCGTTATGACTTGGCAACTACGTTGCACGCCGAGCAGGAAGTGGAAGCCGCGCAGAAACAGCTGCAGGAAATCGTTCAGCGCTACCCCGCCGACCGCAAGGCACGTGTGCTGCTGATCAACTATTGGAAGGAGACCGGACAGTTGCAGAATGTCCAGATCCTGCTGGCCCAATTGGAACAACTGAACCCCGACGACCCGGCGCTGCAACAAGGTCTCTAGGCCAATCGACGCGAGCCGAAAGTTGTGCAGCAGTGCGCGTTTTGTCAAAGGAAGCGGAACCGCCATCACTGCCAAAGGTCAAGAGTTCAGGCAGTTCATTTCAGGCGATACCCCGCCTGCTGCCCACTCCCCTAGTCATGAGAGGGTTATTTTTGATTACATCTAACGAGTCGATCAGCGCAAAAGCCGCCACCGGTATCGAGGGACTGGACGACGTCCTTTCCGGTGGTCTGTCCCGGGGTCACGTGTTCCTCCTGGAGGGAGAACCGGGCACCGGTAAAACCACGGTCGCGTTGCATTTCCTGATGGCCGGCGCCAAGGCCGGCGAGCGCTCGTTGTACATCACGCTATCGGAAACCGAGCGTGAATTGCGCCAGGGCGCAGCCTCACATGGGTGGACGCTGGATGAAAACATCCACATTTTCGAGCTGACCCCGCCCGAGAGCCTGCTCAACGCCGATCAGCAGCAGAGCCTGCTGTATTCCTCGGATCTGGAGCTGGGGGAAGCGACCCGGCAAATCTTCGAGGTGGTGGAGCGCATCAAGCCGACCCGAGTCGTGTTGGACAGCCTTTCGGAGATCCGCCTGCTGGCGCAAAGCTCCCTGCGTTATCGTCGCCAGATTCTCGCGATCAAACACTATTTCGTGCGTTATGACGCTACCGTCCTGCTCCTTGATGACCTCACCACCGAGTCCCTGGACAAGACCGTGCACAGCGTGGCCCACGGCGTCATCCGCCTCGAGGAATTGACCCCCAGCTACGGCGCAGAGCGGCGCCGGCTTCGGGTGGTCAAGTATCGCGGGCAGAAGTACCGAGGCGGTTACCACGACTTCACCATCATGAGCGACGGCTTGCATGTCTTCCCTCGCCTGGTGGCGGCCGAGCACCGTGGCCAGTACCTGCGCCAGCAACTGTCCAGCGGCATCGCGGAAATGGACGCCCTGCTGGGCGGTGGCATCGAGACCGGCTCCAGCACGCTGATCCTTGGCCCGGCCGGTACCGGTAAATCCCTGATTGCGCTGATCTTCGCGGCAGCCGCCGTGCGACGTGGCGAAAAAGCTGCGCTGTTCATCTTCGATGAAGAAATGGGCTTGCTGTTCGAACGCATGAGACACATCGGGATTGATTTGAATGCGCTGCAAGAAACCGGGAATCTGTTGATCGAACAGGTGGACGCTGCGGAACTGTCGCCCGGCGAGTTCTCCCACCGCGTGCGTCGCTGCGTCGACGAGGGCGACATCAAGACGGTCGTTATCGATAGCATCAACGGTTACCAGGCCGCCATGCCGGAAGAAAACGCCTTGGTCCTGCACATGCATGAACTGTTGCTCTACCTCAATCGCAAGGGCGCGGCAACGTTCATGACCGTCGCACAACACGGTCTGGTGGGCGACATGCAGGCGCCGGTGGACATCACCTACCTGGCCGACACCGTTATCCTGTTGCGTTATTTCGAGGCCCTGGGCAAGGTTCGCCGAGCGGTATCCATTATCAAGAAACGCACCGGCAGCCATGAATCCACTATCCGTGAGTTCCGCATCAGCAAGCGGAGCATGACCATTGGCCAACCACTGGAGGCGTTCCAGGGCGTGCTGCGTGGCGTACCGACTTATATGGGGGCGGACAACCCGCTGCTCGAGGATGACCCCCAGTGACTTCGGCGACGCCGCTGTCCGAGCGGGCGCTGATTCTCGCGCCGCTGGGACGGGACAGCCAGATCGCCCTGATGATTCTCAACGAAGCCGGTTTCGGCGGAGTCGTTTGCAGCCATTTGGGTGATCTGTGCGAAGAACTGGAGCATGGGGCGGGCGTGCTCGTAGTGTCCTCCGAAGCTCTGGTGGGGCCGGATATGGAAACCCTGTTCCAGCATATCGAACAGCAACCCGCCTGGTCCGACCTGCCCATCGTCCTGCTGACTCATCACGGTGGCCCCGAGCACAACCCGGTCGCTCGCATCGGCGCACAATTGGGCAACGTCACGTTCCTGGAGCGTCCGTTCCACCCGGTGACGCTGGTCAGCCTGGTGACCACCGCCCTGCGCGGGCGTCGAAGGCAATATGAGGCACGGGACCGTCTGATCGACCTCAGCAACAGCGAGCTGCGCCTGCAAACCACCCTCGAAACCCTTGAGCAACAGGTCGAGGAACGCACCGCCCAACTGCGCCATAACGAAGAGGCCCTGCGCCAATCGCAGAAAATGGAAGCTGTCGGCCAGTTGACCGGCGGCATCGCCCATGACTTCAACAACATGCTTACCGGCATCATCGGCAGTCTCGAACTGCTGCGCCGACGCCTGGCCCGCGGCCGTACCGAAGACCTCGACAGCCTGATCGACCTGGGGGTGACGTCGGCCAATCGGGCGGCAGGCCTGACACATCGACTGCTGGCCTTTTCCCGGCGCCAATCTCTGGACTCCAAGGCCGTGCAAATGAACACCCTGGTGCTGTCCATGGGCGAGTTGCTGCAACGCAGCCTCAACGAGAGTATCCGCCTGGACATGCAGCTGGACGATCAGCTCTGGATCGCCGAAGCCGACCCCAACCAACTGGAAAGCGCCCTGCTCAACCTGGTGCTCAACGCCCGCGATGCAATGCCAGATGGCGGCAAACTGGTGGTGCAGACCTTCAATCAATACCTGGACACCGGCTTCACCGACGCCTACACCAACCTGCAGCCCGGCGACTACGTGGTGCTGAGCGTGCAAGACAGTGGTTGTGGGATGCCTGAAGCGGTGATCAACCGAGCGTTCGACCCCTTCTTCACCACCAAACCCATCGGCCAGGGCACCGGCCTGGGTCTCTCGATGATTTATGGATTCAGTAAGCAGTCGCGAGGCCATGTGACCATCGACAGCGAGGTCGGCAAAGGCACCACGGTAAATCTTTACCTGCCGCGCTTCGTGGGCGAGGAAATACACGAACCTACGGTTGCCACCCAACAGGCGCCTTATGCCCAAGATGGCGAAACCGTGCTGATCGTCGAAGATGATCCGGCGGTACGGGTATTGGTCAGCGCCGTGTTGAGCGAGTTGGGCTACGCCTTCGTCGAGGCCGGGGACGCCAACGGCGCGATGCCGATCCTGCAATCGAACCAACGCATCGACTTGTTGATCAGCGACGTGGGCCTTCCTGGGATGAACGGGCGGCAACTGGCGGAAATCGGCCGGCAGATCCGCCCGGAACTCAAGGTACTATTCATCACCGGATACGCCGAGCACGCAGCGGTGCGCGGTGGTTTCCTGGACCCTGGCATGCAAATGATCACCAAGCCGTTCACGTTTGATCTGTTGACGGCGAAGGTGCGGGAGATGATCAAGGTTTGATGGGCTGGGTCGGTTGGCCCAGGTGTCCATGTGGCGAGAGAGCTTGCTCCTCGCCACATGAGTCGTCCGGGTTGGCCTAGGACAACATCCGCTGCATGATTTTCTGCAGCACATCCAGGTCAAACGGTTTGTCCAGGATCGGCGCCTTGCGGGTGATCGGGCTGTCGGTCTCGCGCACTTCCTGGGCGTAACCGCTGATGAAGATGACCTTCAGGTCCGGACGCAACCTCACCGCGGGCTCGGCGATCTGCACGCCGGAAATTCCGCCGGGCAGGCGGAAGTCGGTAATCATCATGTCCAGATGAGGCTTGCTCGCGAGAATCTCGAAAGCCTGCTCACCGTTTTCGGCCTGCAGCACGCGATAGCCTTCGCCGGACAGGTAAGCCGACAGCACCATCAGGATCGAGGGGTCATCCTCGACGATCAGAACAACGTCTTGCGCATCTTCACTCATGAGAAGCCTTTGTTGGATCAATAGCTGCTGATACGACCCTGGGGTCACTCAGAGGTTGCGTCCGTTCGCCAGTTTTCTGTAAAGGCAGACAAACGCGAAACAACGCCCCTTCGTTGAGGCGGCTATCGACCGTGATGCTGCCGCCATGGGCGGTAACAATCTGTTCGGATATGAACAAGCCCAACCCAAGGCCCGCAGTGGCGGCCTTGGAGGAAACCCGTTCGAACTGCTGGAAGATACGCTTCTGATTCTCTTCGCTGATGCCGATGCCCTGGTCCTGGACTTCGACGCAAGCATGGTCGGGCGTCTTGTAGACGCGCACATCAATTGGACTCTTGCTGCCATAGCGCAGTGCATTCGTCAGCAGATTCGACACCACCTGCTCGATGCGGAACTCATCCCAGTGCCCTTCTACCAACGGTTCAGCCGTGCAGCTCAGCGTGCATTCGGCGGCGGCGATCTGCGGCTGGAAGTTGCGGACCAGGTTTTGCACCAATGCCGTCAAGTTGAAGCGGGTCGGACGAATGGACAGCTTGCCGGTTCGAATGCGAGAGACGTCCAGCATGTCCTCGATCAAGCGGATCAGGCTTTTGATCTGGCGTTCATCGCGCTCCACCATCGCCTTCACCTTATCCAAAGTGAACGCCGCTGCGTTGTCCCGCGCCAGATGCATCTTGCGCAGCTGCGTTTCGAGGATCAGGCCATTGAGTGGCGTACGCACCTCATGGGCGACGATCGACATGAAGTCGTCACGCATGCGCACCGCCTGCTCAAGCTCGCTGCGGGTAGCTTGCAACTCCTCGAGCAACTGCTCCTGCTCCCGACGGCTCTGCTCGAGGGCAATCACTTGCTCCTTCATTGCCTTGCGCTGTCGATAAAGCTCGACGAAGACGTTGACCTTGCTTTTGACCGCGTGGGTGTCCAGCGGCTTGTGCAGGAAATCCACCGCGCCATTTTCATAACCGGTGAACGCGTAGTTGCGCTCGCGGCCGGCGGCGCTGACGAAAATAATGGGAATGCTGCGGGTCTTTTCCGTACCGCGCATCAGTTCGGCCAGTTCGAAGCCGTTCATGCCCGGCATCTGCACATCGATGATTGCCAAGGCAAAGTCATGCTGCAAAAGCAGGGACAGCGCTTCATCGGCCGATAACGCCTTGAAGACTTGGCGATCGTCGCGCTTGATCAGCGCTTCCAGGGCCAACAGATTCTCAGGCAGATCGTCGACGATCAGCAGTTTGGCTTGAATATCTCTTGGCATGTGGTTCATTCCAGCCCGGCCAGTAACTGGCCGATGCCCTGCAAAGTTAGGATGTGGTCGGGCTCATGCAAGCTGAGCGCCGCTTCGGGCATGGTGGAAATCTGCGCCTCCTCCGGGTCCTGGACAATCGTAAGGCCGCCCTGCGCCTTGACCTCGGCCAGGCCACGGGCCCCGTCGCTGTTCGCGCCGGTCAGTACCACCGCCAGCAGGTCGGGACCGTAGACATCGGCCGCCGACTCGAACAACACATCGATTGACGGTCGCGAATGGTGTACCGGGTCCTCCAGGCTTAACGACAGGCTGCGGTCAGCTTCGACCGACAAATGATAACCAGGCGTCGCGACATACAAGGTTCCCGGGCTGATGTCCTGCTTGTCCTGAGCTTCCTCCACCGGTACCGCAAGGCGATGACGCAATACCTGGGCCAGCTGGCTATTGCGCTCATCGGGCAAATGCAACACCACCAGGATGGGCACGCGAAAGCCCCTGCGCAGCGGGCTGAAGATTTTAAGCAGCGCTTCGACGCCCCCGGCGGATGCGCCGACGACGATGGCCTCGATCAGGGGCCTGGATCTGTCCGTCACTGGATTCATAACTTGCGATAGATCCGTTCCTGTTTGACCAACGGTTCGAACTGCTTGCCGAATGCCGAAAAGTCGAGTGTTTCCTTGCTCCCCAGTACCAGGAAGCCACGATGGCAGAGGGACTCGTGAAAAAGGCCAAAGGCGCGATCTTGCAGCTTTTTGTTGAAATAGATCAATACGTTACGACATGAAATCAACTGCGTTTCGGAAAACACACTGTCCGTCGCAAGGCTGTGATCGGCGAAGGTCACGTTCTGGCGCAGGGTTTTATCGAACATGGCGTAATCGTAGGCCGCCGTGTAGTAATCGGCAAACGAACGCCGTCCTCCGGCAAGCTGGTAATTCTGGGTGTAGGCCCTGACGTTCTCCAGGGAAAAAATGCCCTGCTTGGCTTTTTCCAAAGAGCGCGGATTGATGTCCGTGGCGTAAATGAGCGTGCGGTCCAGCAGGCCCTCTTCGCGCAGCAGGATCGCCATGGAATAGACCTCTTCACCGGTGCTGCAACCGGCGATCCAGATCTTGATCGACGGGTAGGTCTTGAGCAGTGGCACGACTTCTTCGCGTATCGCCAGGAAGTGCCCGGGATCGCGAAACATCTCGCTGACGGGAATCGTCAGCAGTTGCAGCAACTGCATGAACGCGCCGGGGTCGTGCAGCACCCGCTCTTGCAAGGCAGAGATGGTCTTGCAATCGAACTGGCTCAACGCATGCAAGACCCGGCGCTTGATCGAAGCGCCAGAGTAATCGCGAAAATCATAGCTGTACTTCAGGTAGATCGCTTCGATCAATAAACGAAGTTCAATGTCGGTGTTACGTTCCACTAAATTCTTTCCATATTGGGTAACCACACGCGAATCAGTGAAAACAGGCGATCCAGGTCGATCGGCTTGGCCAGGTAGTCGTTGGAGCCGGCCGCCAGGCAGCGTTCCTGGTCATCCTTCATGGCCTTGGCCGTCACGGCGATGATCGGCAGTTTGCGCCAGCGTGGATCCTTGCGGATCAGCGCGGTAGCTTCAAAGCCATCCATCTCGGGCATCATCACGTCCATCAGTACCAAGTCGATGTCTTCTACCTCGTTCAGGCGCTCGATCGCCTCGTATCCGTTACGGCCAATGACGACGACCGCTCCTTTGGCCTCGAGGGCGCTGGTCAGGGCGAAAATGTTGCGCACGTCGTCATCCACCAGTAGCACTTTGCGGCCTTCGAACACCTTGTCCCGGCTGCGGGCTGTCTGGAGCATGCGCTGCCTTTCATGGGACAACCGGGATTCGACTTTGTGCAGAAAGAGTGTGACCTCGTCCAGCAGGCGCTCCGGCGAGCGTGCGCCCTTGATGATGATCGAGCGCGAATATTTGCGCAGCTCGGCTTCTTCATCGCGGGTCAAGTTGCGCCCGGTGTAGACAATCACCGGCGGGAACGAACAGATCTCCTCGCTGGACATGCGCTTGAGCAGGTCGTTGCCGAGCATGTCCGGCAACTTGAGGTCGATGATCATGCAGTCGTAGACATTGGTGCGCAGCAGTTCCAGGGCTTGCTGCGCCAGGCCGACGGCGGTGATTTCGATGTCATCGTCGCCGATCAGGCGGGTAATGCTCTCGCGCTGCAGGTCATCGTCTTCCACCAGCAGCACCCGCTTGACCTTCTGGGTCAGCTTGGCTTCCAGACGGGCGAAAACATCCTTGAGCTCTTCCCGGGTCGTCGGCTTGACGGCATAACCGATGGCGCCCATGTGCATGGCCGCTTCGACGCGGTCTTCAACGGAGATGATGTGCACCGGAATGTGCCGGGTCTGGGCTTGTTCCTTGAGGCGCTGCAACACGGTCAACCCGGAGTGATCCGGCAGGCGCATGTCCAACAGGATCGCGTCGGGACTCAGTTGCAGGGCCAGGTCAAATCCCTCGTCGGCGCCATGGGCCACCAGGCATTGGTAACCGAGCTCGTGGGCGAGGTCGAACAGGATCCGGGCGAACTTGGGTTCGTCTTCAATGACCAGGATGCAGCGAGTCTCGAAAGGCGCCTTGTCGCGGTCGTCCGCGAATTGCGGGACTGGCGGGTCCACTTCAGCGACCAACACGGGGGTCGGCACATGGGCTGGCGCTGGCGCGGTCGTCGCTGGGGCGAACATCCTTGGCTCCACGGGGGCCTCGCCGGGCTCGACATAACGCTCGGGCAATACCAGTGTGAATACGCTGCCCTGCCCCGGCTCGCTGACAACCGAGATCGAACCGCCAAGCAAGGCTGCCAGGTCCCGGGAAATCGACAGGCCCAACCCGGTGCCACCATAGCGGCGATTGGTGGTGCCATCTGCCTGGCGGAACGCCTCGAAAATACTCTGCTGCTGATCGGCCGCAATGCCAATTCCCGAATCACGGACCATGAACGCGATACCCGAACCTGGCTGGCCGGTCACCGAAAGCATGACAGAGCCGTGCTCGGTGAACTTCACCGCGTTGGACAGCAGGTTCTTGAGCACTTGCTCAAGACGCTGGCGATCGGTGTACAGCATCGGCGGCGCGTCCGGCATTACCTGCACTTCAAACGCCAGGCCCTTTTCAGCCGTCAGCGGCTTGAACATATCCTGGAGCCCTTCCACCAGGCGCGGCACGCTGGTGTTCTCCGGGCGCACTTCGAGTTTCCCGGCCTCGACCTTGGAAATATCGAGGATGTCGTTGATCAGGTTCAGCAGGTCATTGCCAGCGGAATAGATCGATTCGGCGAACTTGACCTGTTCCTCACTGAGGTTGTTGTGCGGGTTCTCCGCCAGCAGTTTGGAGAGGATCAGCGAACTGTTGAGCGGCGTGCGCAGCTCATGGGACATGTTGGCCAGGAATTCGGATTTGTACTTGCTTGAACGTTGCAGTTCCTCGGCGCGCTCCTGCAACTGGATCTGCGCCAGGTTCAACTCGCTGTTTTTCTGGTCCATGGCGTCGCGCTGCTCGGCCAATTGCTCGTTGGTCTGCTCCAGCTCCTGTTGCTGGGCTTCCAGGTGAGCCTGGGATTCCTTGAGGATACGTGACTGCTCCTCGAGCTCCTCGTTGGCGGTCTTGAGCTCTTCCTGCTGCACTTGCAGCTCTTCGTTCAATTGCTGTGTCTCGGCCAGCACTTCCTGTAGGCGCTGGCGATAACGGGCCGCTTCGATGGACGTGCCGATGTTGCCGGCAATCAGTTCCAGCAGTTCAAGATCGCGCTCGGTCAGCGACCGCAGGAAACCCAGCTCAATGACCCCATTGATCCGATCGTCGTCACGGGTAGGCATCACCAACACGCTATTGGGCAAACCTTGGCCGAGCCCGGAGCTGACCTTGAGATAGTCGTTCGGCACTTCATCCAGGCGGATCAGACGGCCTTGGCGCACGGCCTGTCCGACGATGCCTTCGCCATCGAAGATCATTTGCTCCTGTTCGTCGTCCTCCCGGGACATGCCGTAGGTGGCAATGCGCCTGAGAGTGCCGTTTTCTTCCCGAGCATAAAGCGCCGCAACCACCGTGCCCATGTATTGGGCGCAGAACTGCAGGATGTTGCGCCCCAACAGATTCAAGCTCAGCTGGCCAAGGACCTGCTCGGCCAACTGCGTCTGGCCGTTGCGCAACCAGGCCTGTTTCTCCAGGCGCAAGGCACTTTGCTGCTGGACTTTCAGGCTTGCGCTGTAATTCCCGGACAAGGTCAGCAGGTCGCGGCGGCCGACATAGGCCAGCAGCCCACTGATAGCGGCGACAAACAGCAGATACAGGGCAATGCTCCAGATCGTGGTGGTGCGCACCTGGTCGTTGCGTTCGGCGCGCAATTGCTGCTCGGTTTCGACGACGTCCTCGAACGTCTTGCGTATCTCATCCGTCAGCCGCTTGCCACGCCCGGCCTTGACCGCGCCCCGGTAATCGCCACTGCTGCGCTGCAGGTCGATCATGCTCTGGGCGTAATTGGCCCACTCCACTTGCAGCGCTTGGATCCTGTGCAAACGATCGGTCTGCACTGGGTTGTCGGCTGTCAATTCCAACAATGTATCCAGCGCCACGGCGATCCTTGGCTTGGCAACTTCATAAGGATCGAGAAAATGCTCGTCGCCGCTCAACAGGTAGCCGCGCATGCCGGTTTCCAGGTCGACACTCAGTTTGAGCGCTTCATTGGCGTTATTGATCACCCGATCGGTGTGCCCGACCCACTGGATCACCGATAGCAGATAAGTGATCAGCACAATGAAAAACACGGCGCTGAGTGCGCCCATGCCTAAAGGCAGGCTGATGTTGCGGGCCAGGAGCTTGCGAAAACTTTGCTCGTCAACCGAAGACGAAGGAGTCATGGAAAAAGGCCTTGGTGGACAGTTGAAAGTCATGGAGTGTGCCCAAAAACCTGGGCTGGATCCACATTTCTGACAACTCAAGGACGCAAATTCCATGGCGACAGACCAGGGGTGTAAGGATGCGACTATCCTTGTCAGCTCTTGTACTATAGATCCTTTCTTGTACAGCTTCGGGAACTTGTGGCGTCTCGAAACTTACTCATGCATACGGCTGCTTTTTGCCGCGCCCCTACCGATTCCATCTTCCGAGAAGTCTATTATGCCCGTCCCCGCTTCTGACACCCCCTCCACCATCCTGGTAGTCGAAGACGACGACATCGTGCGCATGTTGATTGTCGATGTGCTGGAAGAACTGGAATACAAGGTTTTGGAAGCTGACGGCTGCGAGCAGGCGCTTGAGTTTCTGCGCGATGAAGCCAAGTCCATCGCCCTGATGATGACGGACGTCGGCCTGCCGGTCATGGACGGCCGCGAATTGGCGAAACAGGCCCGCATCCTGCGTCCCGAGCTACCGATCCTGTTCGCCAGCGGTTACGCCGAGAGCATCGATGTGCCTGAAGGCATGTCGGTGATCGGCAAGCCCTTCTCCATTGACCAGTTGCGCGACAAGGTCAAAAGCGTTCTTTCTTGAGCCCGGGCGCGTTCTTGGTCACTATCGGCGCCCCGCGCGCCGACTGCGCCTGATCCGCACCAAGGAATGCCCGTCATGTCTCACCCCATCGCCACCAAGGTCCTGGTCATCGGCTATGTCTGGCCCGAGCCACGCTCATCGGCGGCCGGCGGACATGTCATGCAGCTACTGGAAGCGTTTCTCGGCGAAGGCTGGGAGATTACTTTCAGCAGCCCGGCCAAGCCCGGCGAAAACCGCGCCGATCTGCTCGCCTTGGGCATTCGCGAAGTGCCGATCGAACTCAATAACAGCAGCTTTGATACTTTCATAACCGAGTGCGCGCCGGACATCGTCCTGTTCGACCAGTTCATGATGGAAGAACAGTTCGGCTGGAGGGTCGAAAAACACTGCCCGGACGCCCTGCGTGTCTTGGAAACGTCCGACCTGCAAAGCCTGCGTCACGCCCGGCATCAACGCTTGAAGGATCGCTTGAAAGCCGACGAGTCGTCCCAGGATTTCAGCGACCTGTTCGCTCCGGCGCTGCGCGAGGAATTCGAGCTGATGGCCGACACCGACCTGGCCAAGCGGGAAATCGCCGCCCTGTATCGTTGCGACCTGAACCTGATGGTGTCTGAGGTCGAGATCGAACTGTTGGTAGAACACTTCAAGGTGCCCCGCCAATTGTTGCTCTGGTGCCCGTTGATGCTGGATCTGCCCGACACCCCCTGCGCACCCTTCGAAGACCGGGCGCATTTCCTCAGCATTGGCAACTTCCGCCATGCGCCGAACTGGGACGCCGTGCTCTGGATGAAACATGCCGTCTGGCCGCTGATTCGCCAGCGATTGCCCGGCGCGCAACTGCATCTCTATGGCGCCTATACCCCGCCCAAGGCGGCGGCACTGCATAATCCGGCGCAGGGATTCCACATCATGAACTGGGCGGAAGATGCCTTGCAGGTAATGTCGGCGGCACGCATCTGCCTGGCGCCATTGCGTTTCGGCGCAGGCATCAAGGGCAAACTGATCGAAGCCATGCTGTGCGGAACGCCCAGCGTTACCACCCCCATCGGCGCCGAGGCCATGCACGGCGGCATGCCTTGGCCCGGGGACATTGCGCAAAGTGCCGCAGACATCGCCAATGCCGCCGTGCAGTTGTACAGCGACCCGACGCGTTGGGCCGCTTCCCAGGTTGCGGGACAGGCCTTGCTCGCGGAGCGTTTTCGCAGAGACATCCACGGCCCGGCGTTGATTGACAGCATCAAGGCCTGCCGCGCCGATCTTACGCGGCGGCGCCGGGACAACTTCACCGGCAGCATGCTCCGCCATCATCAACACAAGAGCACCCAGTACATGGCCCAGTGGATCGAGGAAAAAAACCGCAACAGTTGATCGCCGGCGGCTTCAAGCAACCGGCGACGGGGCTGGAACCTGCCGGGCTTAGGGGGCATTATCAGCGGCGATAACAACAAAAGCGCCAGGCCCATGACCCGAACAGCGAGAGTCACCGATCCCTCCTACGAGTTGATGGACGACCACAACGGGCTGTCCATCATCTATCGCCAGCACGGTTTCCCCTGCCCGCTGGTGCGCTGGCATTTCCACAAGGAATACGAGCTGCACCTGATCGTTGCCAGTTCGGGCAAGGTCTTCATCGGCGACTACATCGGCAATTTTTCCCCGCAGTCCCTGTTCCTCACCGGCCCCAACCTGCCCCATAACTGGATCAGCCAGGTGGCCGAGGACGAAGTGGTGCCCAAGCGCGACATGCTGGTGAACTTCACCGATGAGCTGTTCGAAAGCGGCAATCAGGTGTTTGCCGAGCTGAAAACCCTTGCCCCGCTGCTCGAGCGTGCCCAGCACGGCATCGAGTTTCGCTGCAAGCGCACCATCCGCCAGGCCATGACCTTGATGCAACGCATCGCCGACGCCCACGGCATGAGCCGACTGGGCTATTTTTTCATCCTGATGGAGTTGCTGGCGGCCTGCGATGATTACCAATTGCTGTCCGGCGCCACCACGCCACAGGCGGCGGACGAACACAGCATCGACCGTACCAACCGGGCGGTGGATTACATCTTTGCCCACTACGCCCGAGAATTGCCCCTGGAAGAAGTCGCCGAGCACCTGGGCATGAAACCCACCTATTTCAGCCGAGTCTTCAAGCAAGCCACCGGCCGCTGCTTCATCGAATTCGTCAATCGACTGCGTATCAGCAAATCCTGCGAACTGCTGGCCGACGGCGACAAACCGGTGACCGATGTGTGTTTCGAGTCGGGCTTCAACAATATTTCCAACTTCAACCGACGCTTCCAGCAACTCAAGGGCATGACCCCCTCCCACTACCGGCGCCTGGCGGTGCAGCGGTTGACCGAGCAGAACCAGGGCTGAGATCTTTTTCGTGATCCAGTGCAAAAAAGTATCAGTAAAAGTGCGACGGATGATTTGTCACGCCGTCCATAGAGGGCTGTAATCAGCGCACATTCTTCCTCTCATCCGGAAGACACAAAAACAATAACTGTCCTTCTGCAGCCCGTGGGCGCGGAAAAGGAGTGCGCGATGAAACCTTCGGTAAAAGCTCTGCTTGTATCCACCTGCATGACCCTCAGCAGCGTCAGTTTCGGCGCGCAAACCCTGACCATTGCCACCGTCAACAACAGCGACATGATCCGCATGCAAAAGCTCTCGAAAACCTTCGAGGCCGAACACCCGGACATCACGCTGAACTGGGTGGTGCTTGAAGAAAACGTGCTGCGTCAACGCCTGACCACCGACATCGCCACCCAGGGCGGACAGTTCGACGTGCTGACGATCGGCATGTACGAAGCTGCACTCTGGGGCGCCAAGGGCTGGCTGGAACCGATGAAGGATTTGCCGGCCTCCTACGACCTGGACGACGTTTTCCCTTCGGTGCGCGATGGCTTGTCCGTCAAGGGTTCGCTGTACGCCCTGCCGTTCTACGCTGAAAGCTCGATCACCTATTACCGCACCGACCTGTTCAAGAACGCCGGGCTGACCATGCCCGAACACCCAACATGGACCCAGATCGGTGAGTTCGCAGGAAAGCTCACCGACAAATCCAAGGAACAATATGGCCTATGCCTGCGGGGCAAAGCCGGTTGGGGCGAGAACATGGCGCTCATTACCACCCTGGCCAACGGTTATGGCGCGCGCTGGTTCGATGAGAAGTGGCAGCCCGAATTCAATGGGCCAGAGTGGAAAGACGCACTGAACTTCTACGTCGACAACATGAAGAAATCCGGCCCGCCGGGCGCCTCCAGCAACGGTTTCAATGAAAACCTGGCGCTGTTCAACAGCGGCAAATGCGCGATCTGGGTCGATGCCAGCGTCGCCGGTTCGTTCGTCACCGACAAGACCCAGAGCAAGGTTGCCGACAACGTTGGATTCACCTTCGCTCCCCACGAAAAAACCGATAAGGGCACCTCGTGGATGTACTCCTGGTCGCTGGCGATCCCGACCAGCTCCAAAGCCAAGGAAGCGGCCAAGGTCTTTACCACTTGGGCGACGTCCAAGGAGTACGGCCAACTGGTCGCCAAGACCGACGGCATTGCCAACGTACCACCGGGCACCCGCGCCTCGACCTACAGCGACGAGTACATGAAGGCCGCGCCGTTTGCCAAGGTGACGCTGGAATCGTTGAAGGTCGCCGACCCGAAGGCTCCAACGCTCAAGCCCGTGCCCTACATCGGCATTCAACTGGTGACCATTCCCGAATTCCAGGCCATCGGCACCCAGGTAGGCAAATTCTTCTCGGGCGCGCTGACCGGCCAGCAGACCGTGGACCAGGCGTTGACCGCCGCGCAGTCCACCACAGAGCGGGAAATGAAGCGCGCCGGGTATCCCAAGTAAAGACCTGTAGACATCCATTTGTGGCGAGGGAGCTTGCTCCCGCTGGCGGGCAGAAGGATTGCCTGTCGGCATAGGCCCGCTGCGCGGTCCAGCGCAAGCAAGCTTCCTCTCCACAGGGAATGCGTCGCATAAGAGTAAGCACTCATGAATACCTCGACAACGACAGTCAAAGCCCCCATCGAAATAGCCCCGCCGACACGCAAGGTCCGTGTGGCAAACCCCGGCTGGTTCCTGGTCAGCCCTTCGGTCGCCTTGTTGCTGCTGTGGATGATCGTGCCGCTGGGCATGACCGTCTACTTCTCGACGATCCGCTACAACCTGCTCTACCCCGGCGAAAACCAATTCGTCGGGCTGGAGAACTTCACCTACTTCCTGACCGACTCGGGCTTCATGCCCGGCGCCACCAACACCCTGCTGCTGGTGGGCAGCGTGTTGTTGATCAGTATCGTGCTTGGTGTGTTGATCAGCGCGCTGCTGGAAGCCAGTGAGTTTTTCGGTCGTGGGATCGTGCGGGTGTTGCTGATCTCGCCGTTCTTCATCATGCCGACCGTGGGCGCGCTGATCTGGAAAAACCTGATTTTCCACCCGGTCTCCGGAATCCTCGCCTCGGTCTGGAAACTGTTCGGCGCGCAGCCGGTGGACTGGCTGGCGCATTACCCGCTGCTGTCGATCATCATCATCGTGTCGTGGCAATGGCTGCCCTTCGCGATCCTGATCCTGATGACCGCCATGCAGTCACTCGACCAGGAACAGAAAGAAGCCGCGCGCCTCGACGGTGCCGGCCCGATCGCGATCTTCTGGCACCTGACCCTGCCGCACCTGGCGCGTCCTATCGCCGTGGTGCTGATGATCGAGACGATTTTCCTGCTGTCGGTGTTCGCCGAGATCTTCACCACCACCAACGGCGGTCCCGGCTACGCATCGACCAACCTCGCCTACCTGATCTACAACCAGGCGTTGGTGCAGTTCGACGTCGGCATGGCGTCGGCCGGTGGTTTGATCGCCGTGGTGATCGCCAACATCGCCGCCATCATCCTCGTGCGGATGATCGGCAAAAACCTCACCGACAAAAATTGAGGCCGCCATGACTCTTCAACAATCCCGTCGCCTGCAAAGCCTGCTGCTGGGCACGCTGGCCTGGGCCATCGCGATCCTGATCTTCTTTCCGATCTTCTGGATGGTGCTGACCAGCTTCAAGACCGAAATCGATGCGTTCGCCACGCCGCCGCAGTTCATCTTCATGCCGACGCTGGAGAACTACCTGCACATCAACGAGCGCAGCAACTACTTCAGCTTCGCCTGGAACTCGGTGGTGATTTCCTTCAGCGCCACTGCCCTTTGCCTGTTGATCGCGGTGCCGGCAGCCTACTCCATGGCGTTCTACGAAACCCAGCGCACCAAGGGCACCTTGCTGTGGATGCTCTCCACCAAGATGCTGCCACCGGTGGGCGTGCTGATGCCGATCTATTTGCTGGCCAAGAGCTTTGGCCTGTTGGACACGCGCATTGCGCTGATCATCATCTACACGCTGATCAACCTGCCGATCGTGGTCTGGATGATTTACACCTACTTCAAGGACATTCCCCGCGACATCCTCGAAGCCGCGCGCCTGGATGGCGCCACGCTCTGGCAGGAGATGGTCCGCGTGCTGCTGCCGATCGCCAAGGGCGGCCTCGCTTCCACCGTGTTGTTGTCGCTGATCCTGTGCTGGAACGAGGCGTTCTGGTCGCTGAACCTCACCTCATCCAAAGCCGCGCCACTGACAGCGCTGATTGCCTCTTACTCCAGTCCGGAAGGTTTGTTCTGGGCCAAATTGTCGGCCGTCTCGACCCTGGCCTGCGCGCCGATCCTGATCTTCGGCTGGATCAGCCAGAAACAGCTGGTACGCGGTTTGTCCTTCGGCGCGGTGAAGTAACGCGCCCTACACAGTCATCAGAAGCGGAGGCCCATCATCATGGCCAATCTGAAAATCAAGAATCTGCAAAAAGGCTTCGAAGGCTTCTCCATCATCAAGGGCATCGACCTTGAAGTGAACGACCGCGAGTTCGTGGTCTTTGTCGGCCCGTCCGGCTGTGGCAAATCCACCTTGCTGCGGCTGATTGCCGGCCTCGAAGAAGTCAGCGACGGCACCATCGAACTGGACGGCCGGGACATCACCGAAGTCAGCCCGGCCAAGCGCGACCTGGCGATGGTGTTCCAGACCTATGCCCTGTACCCGCACATGAGCGTGCGCAAGAACATGTCCTTCGCGTTGGACCTGGCCGGCGTACCCAAGGCCGAGGTCGAGAAGAAAGTCAACGAAGCGGCGCGCATCCTCGAGCTGGGGCCGATGCTGGAGCGCAAACCCAAGCAATTGTCCGGCGGCCAGCGCCAACGCGTGGCCATTGGCCGAGCCATCGTGCGCAACCCGAAAATTTTCCTGTTCGACGAACCGCTGTCCAACCTCGACGCCGCCCTGCGCGTGCAGATGCGCCTGGAACTGGCGCGCCTGCACAAAGAGCTGCAGGCGACCATGATCTACGTAACCCACGACCAGGTTGAAGCCATGACCCTGGCCGACAAAGTGGTGGTGCTCAATGGTGGGCGCATCGAACAGGTCGGCTCGCCGCTGGACCTGTATCACCAGCCCGCCAACCTCTTCGTGGCCGGGTTCCTCGGCACGCCAAAAATGGGTTTCCTCAAGGGCAAGGTCACCGCACTGGACGGCCAGGGTTGCGAAGTCCTGCTGGACGCCGGGACGCGGATCAGCCTGCCGTTGAGCGGTGCCAACCTGAGCGTTGGCGGCGCAGTAACTTTGGGTATTCGCCCGGAACACCTGAACCTGGCGCAACCGGGCGATTGCACGCTGCGGGTTACCGCCGATGTCAGCGAACGGCTGGGCAGCGACACCTTCTGCCACGTCGTCACCGCGTCCGGCGAAGCCTTGACGATGCGAGTGCGCGGCGACCTGGCGAGCCGTTTCGGCGAGCAACTGGATCTGCACCTGGACGCCGAACACTGCCATTTATTCGATGCCGAAGGCGTAGCGGTCTCCCGCGCCCTGCGTGCTGCCGCCTGATTGCCGAGATTTTGCGATGAAACTCAACCGACAGAACCTGCACAACCTCAAGCCCGAGGTCGCCCTACCCGCCTATAACCTGAGCGACCGTCGCCAGGGCATCGTCCACATCGGCGTCGGCGGTTTCCACCGTGCGCACCAGGCGTATTACACCGATGCACTGATGAACACCGGCGAAGGCCTTGACTGGGCCATCTGCGGCGTCGGCCTGCGGGCCGAGGACCGCCGCGCCCGGGACGACCTGGCCGGCCAGGATTACCTGTTCACCCTCTTCGAACTGGGCGACACCGATGACACCGAAGTGCGGGTGATCGGCGCCATCGCCGACATGCTGCTGGCCGAAGACGGCGCCCGTGCGCTGATCGACAAACTGGCCGACCCGCAGATCCGCATTGTCTCGTTGACCATCACCGAGGGCGGTTACTGCATCGACGACAGCAACGGCGAGTTCATGGCCCACCTGCCGCAGATCCAGCACGACCTGGCCCATCCGGACCAGCCGACCACGGTGTTCGGCTTCCTCTGCGCGGCCCTGGCCAAGCGCCGAGCCTTGGGGACGCCGGCGTTCACCCTGATGTCCTGCGACAACCTGCCCCACAACGGTGCGGTCACCCGCAAGGCGCTGCTGGCCTTCGCCGCCCTGCGTGACCCTGAGCTGGGACGGTGGATCGACCAGAACGTAAGCTTCCCCAACGCCATGGTTGATCGGATCACGCCGATGACCAGCAGCGCCCATCGTTTGCAGCTGCATGACGAACATGGCATCGATGACGCCTGGCCGGTGGTCTGCGAGCCCTTTGTGCAGTGGGTGCTGGAAGACAAATTCGTCAGCGGTCGCCCAGCTTGGGAAAAGGTCGGGGTGCAGTTCACCGATGACGTTTCGCCTTATGAAGAGATGAAGATCAAGCTGCTCAACGGATCCCATCTCGCCTTGACCTACCTGGGATTTCTGAAGGGCTATCGCTTCGTCCATGAAACGATGAACGACCCGCTGTTCGTGCGCTACATGCGCGCCTACATGGACCTGGATGTGACACCGCAACTGGCGCCGGTGCCGGGCATCGACCTGAGCGAATACAAAAATACCCTGGTGGAGCGCTTCTCCAACCAAGCCATCGCCGACCAGTTGGAGCGGGTCTGTTCGGACGGCTCCTCGAAGTTTCCGAAATTCACCGTGCCGACCATTAACCGCTTGATCGCCGACGGCGCCGAAACCCGCCGCGCCGCGCTGGTGGTGGCGGCCTGGGCGGTGTATCTGAAGGGCGTGGACGAGAACGGCGCGAGCTATTCAATTCCCGACCCACGAGCGGCGTTCTGCCAGGCGCTGGTGGCCGACGACGTGCTGGTGACCCAGCGGGTGCTGCAAGTTGAAGAAATTTTTGGCACGGCGATTCCCCGTTCGCCTGAATTCGTGGCAGCCTTCGAATGGTGCTGCAACAGCTTGCGCGAGCATGGGGTGACCAAGACGCTTGAGCGGGTACTGGCTGATCAAGGCTAGATGCAACCCGCTTTCGTGGCGAGGGAGCTTGCTCCCGCTGGGTTGCGCAGCGACCCCATGAATCTGACACCCGTTTGTCAGGCTCACTGCGCTGCCTGGATTGGGGCTGCTGCGCAGCCCAGCGGGAGCAAGCTCCCTCGCCACAGGTGTTGCATGTCCCTGACGATAATGTAATCAAGCTGCTGATCCGAGGATTTCCATGGCCAACCAACAACTGTTCCTGGGCATCGATTGCGGCACCCAAGGCACCAAGGCGCTGATCCTGGATGCGATCAGCGGCCAGGTACTCGGCCAGGGCGCCGCAGCCCACAGCATGATCAGCGGCGCCAACGGCCGTCGCGAACAAGACACCCAGCAATGGCTCGACGCGTTCACCCAAGCTACTCGGCAGGCGTTGTCGGCCGCCGGAGTCGATGGCCAGGCGATCATCGGCATCGGCGTATCCGGCCAACAGCATGGCCTGGTGCTGCTTGATGACCAGGGCCAGGTCCTGCGCCCGGCCAAGCTGTGGTGCGACACCGAGACAACCGCGGAAAACGATCGACTCCTGGCGCACCTCGGCGGTGAAAGTGGCTCCCTGGAGCGTCTCGGCGTGGTGATCGCTCCGGGTTATACGGTATCCAAATTGCTCTGGACCCAAGAACAGCATCCGCAGGTGTTCGAACGCATCGCCAGCGTCCTGCTGCCCCACGACTTCCTCAATTACTGGCTGACCGGCCGCCATTGCAGCGAATTCGGCGATGCCTCGGGCACCGGTTATTTCAACGTGCGCAGCCGCCAATGGGACACGGAGCTGCTGCGACATATCGACCCCAGCGGACGCCTGCTATCGGCCTTGCCGGAACTGATCGAGGCCCATCAACCGGTCGGCAGGATCCTGCCGCAGATTGCCGCACACCTTGGCTTGAACCCCGAGGCCGTGGTGGCCAGCGGTGGCGGCGACAATATGATGGGCGCGATCGGCACGGGCAATATCCAGCCCGGCGTGATCACTATGAGCCTCGGCTCCTCCGGCACGGTGTACGCCTATGCGGCGGAGCCCGTGGTCAGCCCGCAGGCGTCGGTGGCAACGTTCTGTTCTTCCAGCGGCGGCTGGTTACCGCTGATCTGCACCATGAACCTGACCAACGCCACCGGGGCGCTGCGCGAGCTGTTGGACTTGGACATCGACACGTTCAATACCTTGGTCACCCAAGCGCCGATCGGTGCCGAAGGCGTCTGCATGCTGCCGTTCCTCAATGGCGAACGGGTCCCCGCCCTGCCAAACGCCACCGGCAGCCTGCTGGGCCTGACGACCACCAACCTGACCCGGCCCAATCTGTGCCGCGCCGTGGTCGAAGGCACGACCTTCGGCCTGCGTTACGGCCTTGACCTACTCAGGGCCAATGGACTCGAGGCGCAGAGCATTCGCCTGATCGGCGGCGGCTCGAAGAGCCCGGTCTGGCGGCAGATCGTCGCCGATATCATGGACATCACGGTCATCTGCACCGAACAGAGCGAAGCGGCTGCCCTGGGCGGGGCGATCCAGGCGGCCTGGTGCCATGGCGGCGCGCAAGAACAGCTGGCTGAACTGTGCCAGCGTTGCGTCAAGCTCGACCCGGCCAGCGAAACCCGGCCCGTCGCCGAACAGGTCGCGGCGTCCCAGCAAGCTTATGAACTTTATCGGCAACACGTCGCAACCCTTTGAGAGCAGGCAACTATGTATCTGGTGTGTGGTGAAGCGCTGTTTGATCTGTTCAGCGCAAACGAAGCGGGAGCTCCGGCGTCCCAAGTGAATTTCAAGGCAATTGCCGGCGGCTCGCCGTTCAACGTGGCGGTAGGGTTACGCCGGCTGGGGATCGAATCGGCATTGTTTGCCGGGCTGTCCACCGACTACCTCGGCCAACGCTTGCGACAGGTATTGACCGACGAAGGCGTCAGCACGCAATTCACCCATGACTTCGACGCCCCCACTACCCTGGCGATGGTCGCCGTAGGGGCCAACGGCTCGCCGCACTACAGCTTTCGCGGTGAGGGTTGCGCGGATCGGCTATTGACCATGGCGCATCTGCCGACGCTGAGCCCGCAGGTGCGTGGCTTGCATGTCGGTTCATTTTCCCTGGTGGTGCAGCCGGTCGCCGACACGCTGCTGGCGCTGGTGCAACGCGAAAGCGGCAAGCGCCTGATCAGCCTGGACCCGAATGTGCGGCTCAATCCGCAGCCGGACATCGAGTTGTGGCGTTCGCGAATCGCCACGTTGGTGCAGTATGCCGACCTGATCAAAGTCAGCGATGAAGACCTGGGTCTGCTCTACCCCGACCGAGACCCGCATGAAGTGATCAGCGGCTGGCTGGAACATCGTTGCCAACTGGCATTTCTGACCCGTGGCGGCGACGGCGCGACGGTGTTCAGCCGTCATCATGGCGTCAGGTCGCTTGCTGCCTGTCCAGTCAAGATCGCCGATACCGTAGGCGCGGGCGATACATTCCAGGCGGCATTGATCGCCTGGCTGACTGAACAGCAGTTGGATTGTGTGGAGGGCTTGAATTCGCTGACAGCGCAACAGCTCAGTCAAATGCTCGACTTCGCCATGCGCGCCGCTGCGCTGACCTGCGGCAAAACCGGTCCCGACCTGCCTTACCGACGGGAACTGGACTAGCAACAATCAAAGACTGCACGCCGGGTTCGAACGATGTCGGACCCGGTCGTCAGGCCGCAAGGACGAGGAGTGATTAGCGCCCGCTCATCCGATGTTGCTGATGGAAATAGTTACCTGAAGCGTGATTTGCGGAAGCACGCCCGTGGTCAAGCTCAGTGCGCAGTTCGGCGATCAGGTCATTGATGGCGCGGCAGCCGGTGAGCTTGGTGGCATCGATATCAGTCTTGACCAGTGCCACACGATCGGTTTCATGGTCGTCGTAAATCTTCACCGTCATCGACAAATCCGGTGACAAGGTGCATTGCGAGCGTTTCGGCAGCAGGCTGCTTTCAATGATGTTTCGCATTTCCAAGGCAGATAAAAACATGGCAACTCTCTCCTGTTGAGGCAGCCAACTTATGTTCACGACGGGGGTATTTTCGTCCGATTCTTCCCTTCGGACTGGACTACGAATGCCCTACCGTTCGTTCATTTTGGCGTTTTCTGGTGTTGGAGCCCGTTCAATCGGACTCGGGTATCAACCCGCAAAAAACATGCCTGTACCTGGGTACATCCAGCCTGTTACAAATCAATCACTTAGCGAGAAAATCAAGCGAAACGGTCATGCAGAATGCAAGGAAACGGTGTTTCTCTCATGCAAACTGCAATTGCCCGTTCGGCTTGTCAGGCTCAGAGTAGCCACTATTTCGACTTCATGGGCGGGCATCCGTCGGCTTCTGGAAAAAAAACCGTGACGCGTCATGCAATCTCAGGAAACCGCCATCGCCGCACGTTCGGCGACGTGGCGCAAGCTGTCGAAGTTGATATTGGCGCCCGAGTCGATGGCCACCAGCGTCTGGCCTTGCGCGCCGCTGTCAGCCACGTATTGCTTGATACCCGCCACTGCCAAGGCGCCCGATGGCTCGGTGATCGAGCGCGTGTCGTCGTAGATGTCCCGGATCGCCGCGCAGAGCTGGTCGTTGGTGACGGTTATCACTTCATCGACACAGAATCGGCAGATATCAAAGCCATGGGCACCGATCTGTGCTACGGCCACGCCGTCGGCGAAGGTGCCCACGCTGGGCAGCGTCACTCGTTCACCAGCAGCCAACGCCGCTTGAAGGCAGGCGGAATGTTCGGACTCGACGCCGATGATGCGTATTTCCGGGCGCAGGTATTTGACGTACGCCGCGATTCCGGCGATCAGCCCGCCGCCACCGACCGGAACGAAAATGGCGTCCAGCGGACCTGGATGCTCGCGCAGGATCTCCATCGCGACCGTTCCCTGCCCGGCGATGACTTGCGGGTCGTCAAACGGCGAGACGAACTCTCGTCCGGTCTGTTGGGCCAGGTTCAAGGCGAACTCCAGAGCGAACGGAAAGCTCTCGCCGTGCAGCAATGCCTCGGCGCCCCGGCTGCGCACGCCCAGTACCTTGAGCTGCGGCGTGGTGCTGGGCATGACAATGCAAGCGGATATTCCCAGCTCCCGAGCGGCCAGCGCTACGCCCTGGGCATGATTACCTGCCGAAGCCGTGATCACGCCACGGCTGCGTTGCTCCGGGGTCAGTTGTACCAATTTGTTGTAGGCGCCGCGAATCTTGAAGGAAAAGGTCGGCTGCAAGTCTTCGCGCTTGAGCAGGATCCGGTTTCCCAGGGCTTGCGACAACGCTGGGGCCGCTTGCAACGGCGTGGCCACCGCCAATTCATACACCGGCGCGGCCAGAATCTTCTTGACGTAGTGCTCCAGCAAGGCTTGCTCGGCGCGGGTCGGGGTCATGGCGGTCTCCTGGTTCGAATGAAGCCCTGGAGACAGAAAGAAAAAACCCGCCTCTAGGGCGGGTTGGGTGCAGCCGTCAGCTAGCCCGCCAAATAAGGAATGGCGGTAATAATGCTTGGCTGGCTGCGCAGTACGGTGGAATTCATGACTGGACGTTAGCCGCGCGCGCCGGGCAAGTCAATGGAAATCCCGGCCCGGCTACCCGAACCTCATTGAATTCACCGTCATTTAAGCCCGACCTTGTACAACGCACCGTCGCCCTCATCCGTCAGCACATACAGGAAACCATCCGGGCCCTGGCGAACGTCACGGATTCGTTCGCCAAGATCACCCAGCAAGCGCTCTTCATGGACAACCTTGTCGCCTTCGAACTCCAGACGGATCAAATCCTTGGAAACCAGCCCGCCGATAAAAACGTTACGTTGCCAAGCCTTGAATCGGTCGCTGTCATAGAACGCCATCCCGCTGAGACCTGGCGACAGCTGCCAGACGTGGTGCGGGCCCTCGGTGCCTTCAACGGTCTTGCCCTGGGCTTCGGGAATGCGTGCGCCGGAGTAATTGTCGCCATGGGTCGCCAGTGGCCAGCCATAGTTCTTGCCGCGTTCGATGATATTCAACTCATCACCGCCCTTGGGCCCGTGCTCATTCTCCCACAGCGTACCGTTCCAAGGGTTCAACGCCGCGCCCTGTGAATTGCGAATGCCGTAGGACCAGATTTCGGGCCGGACGTTTTCCTGGCCAACAAAAGGATTGTCGTCAGGCACCTTGCCGTCGGGGTAGATACGTACGATCTTGCCTTGCAGCTTGTCCAGGTCCTGGGCGGTCGGGCGGTCGTTGTTTTCCCCCAGGGTAATGAACAGGTAGCCGTCCCGGTCGAACACCAGGCGCGAGCCGAAATGGTTGCCCGTGGAAAGCTTGGGTTGCTGGCGGAAGATCACATTGAAGTCCTTCAGACTCTTGAAGTCTTCGGACAATTGCCCGCGCCCGACGGCGGTGCCGGCCTTGCCGTCCTTACCCGCCTCGGCATAGGAAAGGTAAACCGTGCGGTCCCGCTTGAAGTCCGGCGACAGCACAACGTCCAGCAAGCCGCCCTGGCTTCGCGCCCAAACGTCCGGCACGCCGCTCAGCGGTGCTGAAAGCTTGCCGTCCGGGCTGACCCGCCGCAGGTTGCCCGACCGCTCCGTCACCAGCATTCCCTGCTGATCTGGCAGGAACGCCACGGACCAAGGGTGTTCGAGCCCCCGGGTCACCGTCGTCACTTCTACCGTGCCCTCCTCGCTTTTCATTGGCTGGGGCTGCGCGGCAGAGACCGGCGTGGCAAGGGTTAGAACAGCGCTGGCGCAAAAGGCCGCCAGGAGTGTTTTACGGATCATGCACACTTCCTTCTGTGGTGTGAAAAAAGACCGGCCTAGCGATTGCCGTTATTGCTGTTTCTGGGCGGCGTCGGCGCCTCGATCGTCGGCCGCGCAGAACCCGATGGCTGCCCGGAGCGCGGGTAGCCGTTACCGATGCCGCCGTTTTCCAAGGTCGGCGGTCGGGGAACGGGCACGGTCGGGTTGTTGCGAATGCCCGGCACGTTCGACTGGGTGCCCTGCATGCTGTTGGGATTGGCCCGGCGTATCGGGCTGTTATAGGGATTGTTATTGCCCGGTGGATTCTGCGCCACGATCACCGAGCCTTGGTCGAAGGACGTGGCCTGGGCAGTAGCCGTCAGCAATAGCGCAATGGTGGCAATCATCAGCCTGTTCATTTGAATACCTCTTGGATTCAGGCATATCGAAAACACGCTACGCCGCAGGTTCGCGGTTGTTAAGCGAAATGTCCGCGCGAAGATGTAACCAGGCATCTCTGGAACGCCCGTTCCGCTGGCGCGATGGCCGCAGCCAGCCGGCGCGCGGTGGAAACTTTTGCCGGCGCCCGGAGGTCACCAGAGAGACTCATTTACTGGCAAGGAAAATCCACCATGGCACGGGCAATCTGGAAAGGCGCAATCAGTTTCGGGCTGGTCCACATTCCCGTGGCGCTGGTATCGGCCACCGCGTCCCAAGGCGTGGATTTCGACTGGCTGGACAAGCGCAGCATGGACCCGGTCGGCTACAAGCGCGTCAACAAGGTCACCGGCAAGGAGGTGACCAAGGACGACATCGTCAAAGGCGTGCAATACCAGAAAGGCCAATACGTGCTGATCAGCGAAGATGAAATCCGCGCCGCCCACCCAAAATCCACCCAGACCATCGACATCTTTTCCTTCGTCGACAGCGAAAAAATCCCCCTGCAGAACATCGACAAGCCCTATTTCCTGGCGCCCGACAAACGCGGTGGCAAGGTCTATGCCTTGTTGCGCGAAACCCTGGTCAAGACCAACAAAGTGGCGCTGGCCCATGTGGTGTTGCATACCCGCCAGCACTTGGCGGCGCTCATGCCTTTGGAGTCGGCCCTGGTGCTGGTGATGCTGCGCTGGCCGGCCGAGGTGCGCGAGCTCGACGTGCTGGAGTTGGGCGACGAAGTGACGAGCCCGACGCTGGCCAAGGGCGAGCTGGAGATGGCCAAGCGCCTCGTGGAAGACATGAGTGGCGACTGGGAACCCCAGGAGTACCGCGACAGTTTCGAGGACAAGATCATGGAGCTGGTGGAGAAGAAGGCCAACGAGGGCCGGCTCGAAGCGGTGGAAACCGACCCTGGCGAAGAACAGCGCAAGACCGCCGATGTCATCGACCTTACCGAGCTGCTCAAGCGCAGCCTGGGCGGCAAGGGCAAGGCGCCGGACAAACCCGCCGAGAAGCCCGCAGCCAAATCCACCAAGACCCGCAAGCCCGCTCCCGCTAAAAAAGCCACCAAGGCCTCCCGGGGCTAACCCCGAGGCGCCAGCAACACAAGGGAATCTGTCATGGCCAAGGCCGAGAGTGAATATGCCCGTCTGTCCGATGCCGCACTGGACCCAGCATCAGCACCCAAGTCCCCCGGGAAAACCGCGCTACCCGATCGATTGTTGCCGCAGCTGGCGACACCGGTCGAGCAACCGCCGGCTGGCGAATGGCGCTATGAAGTCAAATTCGACGGTTATCGATTGCTGACCCGCATCGAAGGCGGCGAAGTTCGCTTGTTCAACCGCAATCAGCTGGACTGGACCGACCGGCTGAAGCTGCATGCCGATGCGCTGGCCGAATTGAATCTGGATAACAGCTGGCTCGACGGCGAGCTGGTGCTGCTCGATGATACCGGTCACTCCGATTTCGCAGCGCTGCGTCAAGCTTTCGAAATCGGCCGCACGGTAGACATGGTCTATTTCCTCTTCGACGCGCCTTTTCTCAACGGTGTGGACCTGCGCCAGGCGCCTGTCGAAGAACGCCGTGCCGCCTTGAAAAAAGCCCTCAGCAATAACGGGAGCAAGCGCGTGCGCTTCTCCGAGGCGTTCTCCGCCAGCCAGGGCGATATATTTGAAAGTGCCAACGCGCTCGCACTCGATGGCGTGGTCGGCAAGCGCCTGGGCAGCCCGTATGAATCGCGACGCAGCCCCGACTGGGTGAAACTCAAGTGCCGATTGCGCCAGGCCTTCGTCATCGTCGGTTTCACCCACCCCCAAGGCAAGCGTCACGGCTTTGGCTCGCTGTTGCTCGCGGTCAATGGGCCATCGGGTTTGATTTACGCCGGTCGAGTCAGCAACGGGTTCAGCCAATCGCACGTCAAGCAATTGCATGAGCAGCTGTGCACGTTGGAGCGTGACGCTTCGCCGCTGGCGGAACCGCTCAACGGCACCCGTAGCCGCAGCGTGAAATGGGTCGAGCCGACCCAGGTCTGTGACGTCGAGTTCACCGAATGGACTCGGGACGGCTTGGTCAACCAGGCGGTCTTCCTTGGATTGCCCCATGACAGGCCCTCGGGCACGATCATCCGCGAGCAACCGATGCCGATAAAAGCCGAGCCGACGAAACCCAAGTACCGCGGTAAAACCCGCACCGTGGAAGTCGCCGGGGTGAAGATCACCCATCCCGAACGCGTCATCGACAGCGTCAGCGGTGTCCGCAAGGACGAGCTGGCCCGATATTACGCGGACATCGCTCCGTGGATCCTGCCGCACCTGAAGCAGCGGCCAGTGGCTCTGCTGCGCGCCCCGGACGGGATTGGCGAAGAGCAGTTCTTCCAGAAACACGCCGATCGCCTGGAGATTCCCCACATCAAACAGCTCGACCCGGCGCTGGATCCTGGCCATGCCGCGCTGATGGAAATCGACGACGTCCCATCACTGGTCAGCGCGGCGCAGATGGGCACGGTGGAATTGCACACCTGGACCGCGACCCATGACCGGATCGAGTCGCCGGATCTGTTCGTCCTCGACCTTGACCCCGACCCGTCGCTGCCCTGGAGCGCCATGATCGAAGCCACCCGCATGACCCTGTCATTGCTCGACGAATTGGGTTTGCAGGCGTTCCTCAAGACCAGCGGCGGCAAGGGCATGCACATCATCGTGCCGTTGGCACGCGGTGAAGGCTGGGACGCGACCAAGGCGTTCGCCAAGGCCATCTCGCAATTCATGACCCGGCAGATGCCGAAGCAGATCACCGCAACCATGGGACCGAAGAACAGGGTCGGCAAGATCTTCCTCGACTACCTGCGCAACTCGCGCGGCGCCAGTACGGTGGTCGCTTACTCAGTGCGCGCACGGCCAGGGCTGCCGGTGTCGGTGCCCATAGCGCGGGCGGAGCTGGACGGCTTGCGCAACGCCCAGCAATGGGACATCTACACCGCCCTGGAGCGGGCCAAGGGCTTGGGCGCCGATCCGTGGGAAGGCTACAGCCATCGCCAACGAATCACAGCGAAGATGTGGGAACAGCTGGACGCGCAGAAACCTGGGGACTGAACCTTCAGATCCAGATGAACAGCGCCAGCAAGCCGCCGAAGAACGCCCATTTCTGCAGGTAATAGAGCGTGCGGTTGCGCTTCTTCAGGGCCTTGCCTTGCAGGCGAATCCTGTAGAGCCTGGAAAACGCTCGATTCAGTGCACCAGTCTTGTCGCTGGTCGCATCGTTGGGCGCGCCGGCGGCCGCCATCACGGTACGGCTGAACCAGCGGTTGAAGGCAGTGGCCCAACGAAATTTCATCGGCCGCTCCACGTCGCAGAACAAGATGATGCGGTTGTGTGGCGTGGTGTTCTCTGCGTAATGAATGAACGTTTCGTCGAACATCACCGCTTCGCCGTCGCGCCAATGGTAATGCTCGCCGTCGACGTTGATATAACAGCCGGCCTCGTTGGGCGTTTCCAGGCCCAGGTGATAACGATAGGACCCGGCATACGGATCGCGATGACGCACCAGCTTCGAGCCTGGCGGAAGTTCGGCGAACATCGCCGCCTTGATCGAGCCGATGCCCTGCACCAGTTCGGTGGTGCGTGGGCAGAGTTTCATCGCCGAGGGATGGCTGTCGCCGTACCATTTCAGGTAGAAGCGCTTCCAGCCGGTCTTGAAGAAAGAGTTGAAGCCCACATCGTCATACTGATTGGAACGCTTGATCTCCCCCGCCCGCAGCAGATTCTGGCCTTCGGCGCGGATTTCTTCCCAATGGGCTTGCAATGGACTCAGGTCGGGGAACTGCTCCGGGCTCAGGAATGGCTTGTTGGGCAGCTTCGAGCACAGGTACAGCAGGCAATTGATCGGCGCGAGAAAGGACGAGTGATCGCTCAGCTGGCGCCCGAGCTTGTGCCGTACGCGCCCACGCAGGTGCACATAGCCAATGGAAAGGAGGTAGATCGCGACAATGATGAGCTTCACGGGATCGGTCTGGTCCAGGAGTGAACAGGCTGCTGCTCCTGGCCAGCCAAGCGGCAATGGAGAGCGTCGAGCGAGATGGCGATTTAGCCACAATTTGTAACTGAAGGTTATCCCTCAGTTGTGAAAAACTGTCTTGCCTGGGTAACACCCTATCGTTAATGCAGCCAGATCAGTACAATCGCCGCCAAATATCACGCGCCCCCTTGGCCGATACCGGAAAACCCGGCTTCGGCGCAACTCCACTCGGTCCAGGCGCTCCGTATGCAGCTGTCCTCTTATGCCGGATGGACCCTTGCGCTTGCGACCGCGAAGCCTCTAGCGCGGTGCGGATCGGCGCAAACAGGTACTGAACAGGTACTGCCGCACCCTTAGCTACTCTGAATGTTCCGCAGGATAAACCTTTGATCTCTACAGCTAACATCACGATGCAGTTCGGCGCCAAGCCGCTGTTCGAAAACGTCTCTGTCAAATTCGGCGCGGGCAACCGCTACGGCTTGATCGGCGCCAACGGTTGCGGCAAGTCGACCTTCATGAAAATCCTCGGCGGCGACCTCGAGCCGTCCGGCGGCCAAGTCATGCTCGAGCCGAACGTGCGCCTGGGTAAACTTCGCCAGGATCAGTTCGCCTACGAAGAATTCACCGTGATCGATACCGTGATCATGGGCCACGAAGAACTGTGGAAGGTCAAGGCCGAGCGCGACCGTATCTACTCGCTGCCGGAAATGACCGAAGAAGACGGCATGGCCGTGGCCGAGCTGGAAACCGAGTTTGCCGAGATGGACGGCTACACCGCCGAATCCCGCGCTGGCGAATTGCTGCTGGGCCTGGGTATCGGCATCGAACAGCATTTCGGCCCGATGAGCGAAGTCTCGCCAGGCTGGAAGCTGCGTGTGCTGCTGGCCCAGGCGCTGTTCTCCGATCCCGAAGTGCTATTGCTCGACGAACCGACCAACCACCTGGATATCAACACCATCCGCTGGCTGGAAAACGTGCTGACCCAGCGTTCGAGCCTGATGATCATCATCTCCCACGACCGTCACTTCCTGAACAGTGTCTGCACCCACATGGCGGACCTGGACTACGGCGAGCTGCGCCTGTTCCCAGGCAACTACGACGAATACATGACCGTGGCGACCCAATCCCGCGAGCAATTGCTGTCGGACAACGCCAAGAAGAAAGCGCAGATTTCCGAACTCCAGTCGTTCGTCAGCCGCTTCTCGGCCAACGCCTCGAAAGCCAAGCAGGCCACCTCCCGCGCCAAGCAGATCGACAAGATCCAACTGGCCGAGGTCAAGCCTTCGAGCCGTGTCAGCCCGTTCATTCGCTTCGAGCAGACCAAGAAACTGCACCGCCAGGCAGTCATCGTCGAGCGCATGGCCAAGGGCTTTGACGGCAAGCCGCTGTTCAAGGACTTCAGCTTCACCGTCGAAGCCGGCGAGCGCGTCGCGATCATCGGCCCGAACGGCATCGGCAAGACCACGTTGCTGCGTACCCTGGTCAATGAACTGAAACCCGATGCCGGTACCGTGAAGTGGACCGACGCCGCCGAACTGGGCTACTACGCCCAGGACCATGCCCACGACTTCGAAGATGACGTCAACCTGTTCGACTGGATGGGCCAGTGGACTCAGGGTGGCGAACAACTGGTTCGCGGCACCCTCGGCCGGATGTTGTTCTCCAACGACGAAATCCTCAAGTCGGTCAAGGTCATCTCCGGTGGTGAACAGGGTCGCATGCTGTTCGGCAAGCTGATCCTGCAGAAGCCGAACGTGCTCATCATGGACGAACCGACCAACCACTTGGACATGGAATCCATCGAAGCGCTGAACCTGGCGCTGGAAAACTATCCGGGTACGCTGATCTTCGTCAGCCACGACCGTGAGTTCGTCTCGTCCCTGGCTACGCGGATCATCGAGCTGAGCGCCGACGGCGTGGTCGACTTCAGCGGCACCTATGACGACTACCTGCGCAGTCAGGGTGTGTTGTTCTAAGGGCAGCTTCGAGCTGTAAGCTTCAAGCGGCAAGTGAAAGGCCCGGTCCATGTGACCGCAATGCTGTTCACTTAAGGCAATCGACAAACTCGTGGCGAGGGAGCTTGCTCCCGCTGGGCCGCGAAGCGGCCCTAAAACCTGCCAATGCGGAGCATCAGACACACCGCATCCGCCGGTTTACGACTGCTTCGCAGCCGAGCGGGAGCAAGCTCCCTCGCCACGGGTCGTCATTTTTCTTAAATGAACCGCATTGCGGTCCATGTGACCGGGCTTTTTGTGTTTCCAGGGTAAGAAACTATTGGGTGCTCCATGGCTTTGGCGAGGCTATTAGTTAGCCTGCTTCCTTTTCTCCTCTCCCCGCGCCATGATAAAGCTCTCCTGCCGCTGCCCGCGAACGAGCCCATGCCCACGCCCCCATCAGCTCCCAGTTCCCTGTCGATCACCCTGCAGATCGTCTCCATCGTTTTCTATACCTTCATTGCCTTTCTCTGCATCGGCCTGCCGATTGCCGTGTTGCCTGGCTATGTCCATGACCAACTGGGCTTCAGCGCGGTGGTGGCCGGGCTGACCATCGGTTCCCAATACCTGGCGACGCTGCTCAGTCGCCCCATGGCTGGACGGCTGTCGGACAGCATTGGCACGAAGCGGGCAATCGTCTACGGTTTGCTGGGGATTCTGCTCAGCGGCGTGCTGACGCTGATCTCAACGGTGCTGCAGGACTTCCCTCTGCCGAGCCTGTTGATCCTGATTGCCGGCCGGTTATTGCTAGGTGTCGCCCAAGGGCTGATCGGCGTCGGTACGATCAGTTGGTGCATGGGACAAGTCGGTGTGGAACACACGGCCCGTTCGATTTCCTGGAACGGCATCGCTTCCTACGGCGCAATCGCTATCGGCGCCCCGCTGGGGGTGGTGATGGTCGATGGGTTGGGTTTCGCCAGCCTGGGGATCGCCTTGTCACTGCTCGCTGGCATGGCGCTGTGGCTGATTCGCAACAAGCCGTCGGTACCGGTCGTTCGTGGCGAGCGCCTGCCGTTCTGGGCGGTGTTCGGGCGCATTTCACCGTTTGGCGCCAGCCTGTGCCTGGCTTCGATCGGCTACGGCACACTCACCACCTTCATCACCCTCTTCTATCTCAGCCGCGGCTGGACCGGCGCGGCATGGTGCCTGACGGTGTTTGGCGTGTGCTTCATCCTGGCACGGTTGTTGTTCATTTCCAGCATCGCCCGCTTCGGTGGCTTCAGTTCGGCCATTGTCTGCATGAGCATCGAAACCCTGGGGCTGGTGTTGCTGTGGCTGGCGCCTTCGACTGCGTTTGCCTTGGTCGGCGCGGGACTCGCCGGCTTCGGACTGTCGCTGGTGTACCCGGCGCTGGGCGTAGAGGCGATCAAGCAGGTGCCCAACAGCAGCCGAGGCGCCGGACTGAGCGCCTACGCGGTGTTCTTTGACTTGGCGCTGGCGATCGCCGGTCCGTTGATGGGCGCGGTGGCGTTAAACCTGGGCTACTCGTCGATCTTCTTCTTTGCAGCCTTGTTGTCAATCATCGGGCTGGGGCTGGCGTTGCTGCTGCGACGGCGAGCGGAAAGAGTCGATCACTGATCGGCGGTCCTCAGGCCGGCCCGGGTCGGCTTGCCCAGTGCCTGGCTGAAAAAGCGGCTGGCCTCGGAGATCATCGTGCGGTGGATGTCCTTGCGGTCGACGCCATCGGCATCGGTGCACAGCGCCGGCATCGCCGCGATCTGCTCGTCCGTGCAAGGCGCCATGAAGACGAAGTGCCCTGCCCCGGCCAACGTCTTGAAATCCGGCGCGGTGGGCAGTTTGCGAGCCAGTGCCGCGGCATTCTTGTCGAAGGCCACCAGCTTGTCGCCGTCACCGCTATAAAGCAGCACCGGCACATGGACGTCGGCCAGCGTGTGCCGACCGAACTTCAAACTCAACGGCGCCATCAGCAATAACGCGCGGACCCTCGGGTCGGCCACCGGCGACAGGTCGTCGCGGTCGGCAATCAATTCGCCTTGGGTGTTGCAGGCGTCACGGTCATCCGGGCGTTCCTGGCAGTAGCGGCGCAGGCGATTGAGATCCGGGGTGGCGCCGGAAAGGATCAAGGCGGTTTCGCCACCGGCGGAATAGCCGATGACACCCACCTGCCCCGCGTTGACGTAAGGCGAGAGCATCGGATCGTTCAATGTCGCGGTGATCGCTTCGGAGATCTGGATCGGCCGTCCATACAAGTTGCTCAAGGTGCCGAGCCGACTGTGGTCCTGGGCGTTGTCGCCGGGATGAATCACCGCCACCACGACAAACCCTTTGCGCGCCAGCGACGTGGCCAGGTCATGCAGCGCCAGGGGCGTGCCGGTATTGCCGTGGGACAGCATCAACAGCGGGAAACGGCCGATGGCGATCTGCGCGTTGGGCGCAGCGTCGATCTGGTAGCCGCCCAGCGTGCTGGATTGCTCACCGGCGGTCGACGGATAGAACGCAATGGCCTGCATCGGCTGGTGATCCAGCGGATCGAGAAAGCTCAGCTCGTGAAAACCGGCGCTCCAATGCGGATGTGGCGCCGGTGCGGCCTGCACCGAACCGAACCCGCTCAACCAACAAAGCAACAGTGCTGCACCAAGACGTGTCATCGAATTTTCCACCTTCACCCGCCGATCGGGAGCCCATTGGCTCGCGGTTCCGGTCGTGCATGATCTGCGCCATGAATCCGGCGCCGAATGCAGGAAAACCCCGCATCCCAGCCATCCATTGACGACGAGAATACAGGGTTTTGCGAAGGTTGCCCGCGGAGCTTGGTGGCTTTACGCAAGCCTTACGCGGCGGCGAATTGCTGGCTGATCTGCAGCTTGGCTTGGCTCATGCCCTTGGCGCGCATGTCGTCGCCTTTGGCCAGGCCTTCAGCACGGACGAATTCAATGTCGGTAATGCCAAGAAAGCCGAACATGTGCTTGAGATAGTCTTCGTGGCCCACGCCACTCGGCTGTCCGGCATGCAGGCCGCCGGCGGTGGAAACGATCACCAGTTTCTTGCCGCCGCATAGACCTTCAAAGCCTGCATCGCCGTAGCGGAACGTTTGGCCAGCCACTGCGATACGGTCGATCCACGCCTTAAGCTGGGTCGGGATGGTGAAGTTGTACATGGGTGCGGCGATGACCAGCGCGTCTGCTGCCTGGAACTCGGCCATCGTTTCTGCGCTGAGCTCAGCCTCGTACTTGAGCGCGGCATCGCGCAATTCGGCGCTGGTGCCGGCGGCAACGAGCGTCTGGGCGGAAAAGTGGCTGATGGCGTCGGCGGCCAAATCACGATAAGTGACGGTAATAGCCGGCTCGGCGGCTTTCCAGGCCTGCACCAGCTCACGGCTCAATTGGCGCGACGCCGAGTTGTCGCCAAGGATGCTCGAATCGATATGCAACAGTTTCATGTGAATGCTCTCCTGAGTGAGGATCGCAACCAGGCGATCAAGTGCGAACAATCCTATCGATGAAACCAATAGCCGATAAGACCGCAAGAATGCGATAGTTCGTCCCACACACAGGACAATCGAAATCAATATGCAAGACCTCAACGATCTGTACTACTTCGCCAAGGTGGTCGAAGCCGGTGGCTTCGCGGCCGCCGGGCGCTTGCTGGGCATCCCCAAGTCGCGCCTGTCACGGCGTATCGCCGAGTTGGAAGAACGCCTCGGCGCCCGCCTGCTGCAACGTACCACTCGCCAGTTGAAGCTGACGGCAGTGGGCGAACGCTACCTGAGCCATTGCCAGGCCATGTTGCTCGAAGCCGAGATGGCTGACGAGGCGGTGGCGAGCATGTCCAGCGAACCCCGTGGGCGATTGCGAGTGTCGAGCCCGGTGGGGCTGGCTCATCAATTCCTGCCCCTGATCATCGAAACCTTCCTGGCGAAATATCCCTTGGTCCAGTTGGAGATGACCCTGCTCAATCGGCGCGTGGACCTGATTGGCGAAGGCATCGACGTGGCGTTGCGCGTGCGCGATGTGGGCGACGAAGACCCGCTGCTGATGACCCGCCGCCTGCGCCAGGCCCGACTGACTCTGGTCGCCAGCCCGGCACTCGTCGAAGGACGGCAAATCGAAACCCCGGACGACCTCAAGCAACTGCCGGTGCTAGGGGCACTGGACGCCGATCGACTGGTTCATCTGCGCCTGCTCGACCGCAGCGGGCAAAGTACCGAACTGGCCCTGGAAGCACGCCTGGGCATCGACGATTTCATCGTGCGCCGCGCCTGCGCCCTCGCCGGCCTGGGCATTACTTTGCTGCCGAGCATGTATTGCGAGCAGGAGTTGCTTGACGGCAGGTTGGTGGAGTTGTTGCCCGGATGGTCATCGCCCGATGGCTGGCTCCTGGCAGTCTATCCTCACCGGCGCGGTATGCTGCCGGCGGTGCGCGCCTGGATCGATCATCTGGTGGCGGCTTTTGAACAATGCGGGGACAAAACGATATGAGTTTGAGCGAAGAGGACGTCGCACGGTTTTGCCTGGGCTTGCCAGGCGCCAGGGAAGACTACAAGTGGGGCGGCGTGCGGGTGTTTTCCGTCGCCGCAAACAAAATGTTCGCCCTGCAAAACCTGCGGGGCGACTCATTGGCGTTCAAGGTCGACAAGGACCTGTTCCTCGGCCATTGCGACCGCCCGGGCATTCACCCGGCGCCTTATCTGGCGCGTGCGCAATGGATCATCATGCAGGTCCCCTACCCGCTGGGCGCCGACGAGTTGCGTGGTTTGCTGCAACGCTCTCATCAACTGGTGGTCAGCAAGTTGCCCAAGCGCACGCAGGTTGGGTTGCTGTTGTAGACGGGGCGGTCATCAGACCGTCGCCAAGCCCTTTCCTGCCCGCTCCAGATTGCGCCATAGCCACGGTGGCAAGACGTCCGGGTCGAGGCTGTCGATCAGGTTCTTCAGCGCCAGGCCCAGTTCGGTGTCGCCTTCAATGACCAGTCGCCTGCGGAAGAACAAGGTGTCGGGGTCTTCCTGACGGCTGGCCAATAGCAGGAATTCGCGCCAATTGCCGCTGATGCTGACCTGGGCGTCGGCCCGCTCGGCGATGCGCAGCCCATCGTGGGCCAACGTCAGGAACCAGCACAATTTCAGGTCCGATACCCGCAGGCACAGCCAGCGCCCGTGCAGCACGTCGAAACCGCCATCGCGCAGCGGTTCGGCCAAGCAACGGTTGAGCGCCTGCTGCAAGGCCAGGCGTTGCACCAGGAACGGCACCTTGCCCACCAGCGGCAACAAGCGGTCGGCGCCCTTGAGCAGCCATTTTTTCGGATTTAACACAGGCCCGCCTCCTCGACTTTCAGCATGCCAGCGTGGCCGTGCCAGTACCCGTTGCAACCATCGACGAACAGCGGTGGCGCTTCGCCCTGACGGACTTTGTCGAACGCTCTGACCACCTCGTCCATGCCCTGTGCCCTCGGACTCAGGCGCAGCACATCGGCGCCACTTGCCAGCAGCGCGTTGTAATCGGCCAACAGGTTCGTCACCTCGCCGGACATCGTCTGAATGCCGTTCAAGGTGAACAACAATTGTCCTTCCTGGCTGCTCAGCGCCAGTCCGTCGGGGTAGTTGATGCAACAGAACTGGCAGTCGTCCTTCGGCCGGTTTTCGGCTCGGGCGGTAAAGCAGCGCGCCGAATAGGCCAAGGGCAGATGGCCGTAGGCGAAGATTTCCACCTCGGGCACCTTCCGATCCATCTCACGCACCTGCTCCAGCACATCGCCGATCAGCGCCGCCGAACACTCCACCGGCGGCACCCAGCGGATCATGCCGCTGTCGAGCAACTGCGCCAGGGCGTGGCCGTTGTACAGATTCAACGCCGGCCCGCCGACAAAGGGCAGCTTGCGCTCGGCCATGAACTGCACCGCGCCCATGTCGTTGGCTTCCACCAGCAACTCGCCGTTGTCACATAAACGACGCAGGGTGGACAGTTCCGAAGCCGCTTCGATCAGCGTCAAACTCGACAACACAATCTGCGCCTGGCTGCACTGTTGCAGCTCACGGCCCAAGCCCAGCCATTGGTCCAGGGAGAATGCCCGACGCTTCGAACAGACGGTTTCCCCCAGGTAAATCACATCCAGCGGCAAGGCCGACATCTCGGCGTAGAAGTTTCCCAGTTGCGCTTTGTCCCAATAGAACAGGACCGGTCCCAGGCTGAGTTTCATCTGGCCTCCCTCATTGCCATGAACGGTGGTAGGCACCCAATGTGGTCTGGCTGCCCTCGGACAGACCGGCCAACACCTGGCGCCATTCTTCGCGAACCCGGAAGCGCTGGGGCGCGGCCTGGTGCGCATCCAGCGCGGCGCGCCAGACCCGGGTCACTTGCTCGACGTAGGCCGGGCTGCGCTGGCGACCTTCGATTTTCACCGCCTCGACGCCGATGGCCGCCAGTTCCGGCAGCAGGTCCAGCGTGTCGAGGCTGGTGGGTTCTTCCAGCGCATGGAAGCGCTTGCCGCCCACCAGGAAACGCCCCTTGCACAGGGTCGGGTAGCCGGCCGGTTCTGCGGGGGTGTAGCGGTCGATCAGCACCTCGCTCAAGCGCGCGCTCAGCCCTTGGGCGTCCTCGCTCCAGCGCACCGCTTTGGCCGGCGAGCAGACGCCGCAGAGGTTCGGCGATTCGCCGGTCACGTAGGAAGACAAGTGACAGCGACCTTCGGCCATGATGCACAGGCTGCCAAAACCGAAGACTTCAATCGGCACCGGACTGCCCGCCGCCACCTGCCGCACCTGGGCCAGGGACAGCACACGCGGCAGCACGGCGCGGCGGATGCCGTAGCGCTGGGCGTAAAACGCCAGGGCCGCCGCGTGGGTTGCCGAGCCTTGTACCGAGAGGTGCAGCGCCAGCCGTGGGTGTCGTTGGCTGGCGTAGCCGAGCACGCCGGGGTCCGCGGCGATGAGCGCATCCACGCCGAAATCGGCGGCGCGATCCACGGCGCGCTGCCAGCGCTCCCAGCCCTTGGGTTGCGGGTATGTATTGACCGCCACGTAGAGTTTGCGTTGATGCTGGCGGATGTGCGCAACCGCCGCGTCGAACTGTTTGTCATCCATGTTCAACCCGGCGAAATGCCGGGCATTGGTGTCATCGCGAAAGCCGACATAGACGGCATCGGCGCCTTGGCGCACCGCCGCTTTGAGGGCTGGCAGATTCCCTGCCGGGCAAACCAGTTGCATGGGGCATCCTCATCAGAAAACGCAAGCGCCGCCAGTCTAGCCAGCCCGGCGGCGGTGACCTTGACGGAGGTCAATTGCCGTCAATGCATCAGGCTCGTGAACGGCAAGTACATCACCTGGTCGTGCTTGTGCAGTTGCGCCTCACGCTCCACCACCGCCAGCCCATCGGCCCAGCACGCGGCCGTCAGCATCGCCGAGCTTTGCTGGGGATGCAGTTCGACGCACAGGTGTCCGTCTGCACCGGGAACCAACCTGGCCCGCAGATACTGCCGACGGTGGTTGCGCTTGAGCCAGTCAAACCCGGCGGGTACCTGCAACGGCACGGGCAACACGTCGCGCATGCCCTGGGCGCGGAACAGGAACGGACGCAGGACAACCAGTGCGGTGATCAGCGCCGCCGAGGGGTTGCCCGGCAGGCCGATCCACGGCTTGCCTTCAACGTCACCGAACGCCAGGGGTTTGCCCGGCTGGATTGCCAGGCGCCAGAGGTCGAGATGCCCCAAGGCCTCGATGGCGTGCTTGAGATGGTCCTCCTCGCCCACCGATACGCCGCCCGAGGTGATCAGCACGTCGCATTCGGCTGCGGCCAGGCGCAACGCTCGTTGACTGGCCAACAGCTGGTCAGGCATGACACCAAGGTCATGAACCTCAAAGCCCCACCCGCGCAACAACGCCGCCAGGCTATGACGGTTGCTGTTGTAGATCTGTCCCGGCGCCAATGGCGCTCCCGGTTCACGCAACTCGTCGCCGCTGCTGAGCAAGCCCACCTGCAACGGACGAAAAATTTCCACCCGGGCGATGCCCGCGCCGGCCAGCAACCCCAGCTCCTGGGCACGCAAGCGAGTGCCGACGCCGAGCAAGCGATCGCCCCGGCGCAGCTCTTCGCCTTCCTCGCGAACATGGTCGCCGCGATTGGCCGCCGGCAACCAGATATGCCCGTCATCGACCCGACAGCTTTCCTGCGGCACGACCGTATCGGCGCCCGGCGGCAACGGCGCACCGGTGAAGATACGCACGGCCTGCCCCGCCTGGAGTGGCTCGCCCGGCCCATCGCCCGCGGCGATCCTTCCGGCCAACATCAGGTATCCACCGCCAGCCGGCAGGTCAGCGGCCCGCACGGCGTAGCCGTCCATCGCACTGTTGTCCCAAGCCGGCAGATTCATGGGACACAAGACATCGCTGGCCAGCACCCGCGCCAAGGCCTGATCCAAAACCACCCGTTGCACCGGCGGTGGCGGCGGCGCCTGGTCAAGCAGATGCCGGATCGCTTCGTCCACCGGCGTCAACATGCCGCTGTCACACACGCCGCCGCTCATGCGCGTGTCTCGCAGGCTGTCGGAGCGACACCGTCCTGCGGCTTGAGGTGCGGGGTGAAATTGCACGGCCCGGTGCGGCTGTCCAATTGCCCGGCCAGGATCTGCCCCCAACCGGTCCGGCACGCGCCCGGAGAGCCCGGCAGGCAACACACCAGGACACCGTTACTCACGCCCGCCAAGGCACGGGACTGCAGGGTGGACATGCCGATCTCAGCCAACGACACCTGACGGAACAGTTCGCCGAAGCCATCGACATGCTTGTCGAGCAATGGCGCCACCGCTTGCGGCGTATTGTCGCGCGGGGTGAAGCCGGTGCCGCCGGTCATTAGGACCACCTGCACCTTGGGGTCGGCGATCCACTGCGAAACCCGCGCGCGGATTTGATAGATGTCGTCCTTCACCAGCCCTCGGTCGATCAGTACATGACCGGCGGTTTGCAGCAGATCCGCCAGGGTCTGGCCCGAAGTATCGGTGGCGAAGGTACGGGTGTCGCTGATGGTCAGCACCGCGATATTCAGCGGTTGGAAAAGGCGTTGCGTCAGATGGGCCATGATCAGCCGTCCTGTCAGAAAAGATGGCCCAGCCTGAACCGCAATCGGTGCCGGGCCTATTCCTCCATGGAGGTACCTCCCTCGGTGCTCAGGGCGCCAGGCGACTGCGCTGCCAAAGGCCGCCGTGCAACCGATAGTCGAGACGGTCATGCAGGCGGTCAGCGCGGCCCTGCCAGAATTCAAGTCGCTCGGGCTGCAGGCAATAGCCGCCCCAATGCGCGGGACGCGGAACCGGTTGCCCGGCGAAACGCTGTCCGACTTGCGCCAGCAAAGCCTCCAACGCGGCACGATTGTCCAGTGCACGGCTTTGCGGCGAAGCCCAGGCCCCCAGGCGACTGGCGACGGAGCGGGAACGGAAGTAGGCGTCCGACAGCGTCGGGTCAAGCTTATGGACCTGCCCTTCGACGCGTACCTGTCGCTCAAGGCCCGGCCAGAAAAACGTCATGGCGGCCCAAGGATGGGTCGCCAGGTCCCGCCCCTTGCCGCTGTCATAGTTGCCGAAGAACGAGAAACCTTCTTCGCCGAAGCCCTTGAGCAACAGGATCCGGCAATGCGGTCGCCCCTGCTCGTCCACCGTCGCCAGGGCCATGCTGTGGCTTCCACCGGAGGGCTTTCGGTCTCGCGGGCCTGTTGCATCCAGAGACTGAACAGGATCAGGGGATTCTCCGGTGCCTGGGCTTCGTCCAGCCCGTCACGGGTGTACTGGCGGCGCATGTTGGCCAGGGAAAGGGGCATGAACGATGTCTCCACTGTGGGTTTGGCCCCAGTGTGGTGTCGGCAGCGTTCGCTGGCCTTGATCGTTGTCAATGCCGGTTGTTGCATCGAAGTGACAATACGGTTGTGCTGGCGCTACTTGAGCCCCAACCGCCGCGCCAGTTTATGCAGGTTGCTTGGGTCGATCTCCAACAGCCGCGCGGCCCCCGCCCAGTTCTGGCCGCAGCGCTCCAAGGCCTTGAAGATGGCTTGCCGCTGGCAGTCGTCGACCGTCGCGCTCAAGGGCCGCAACGGGGCGTCAAGCGATTCCTGCGGTGCGCAGACCGTGGCCGTGCTGGCATTGACGTCCAAGTCGAGCACTTGCGGCTCCAGGGTCATGATCAGGCTGCGACTGGCGCCACGGCTCAGTTGTTTCAACGCCGCTCGGCTGATCACGTGCTCCAGCTCCCGCACGTTACCGGGCCAGGTGTAGGCCAGCAGCGCCTGCTCGGCGGCTGGCGACAGGCGCAGCCCGCGCAAGCCCAATCGCGTGCGGTTAAGTTCGAGGAAGTGCCCGGCCAGTATCAACACATCGTGGCCGCGCTCGCGCAGCGGCGGGATTGGCACTGGATAGACCGATAACCGGTGGTACAGATCGGCCCGAAACAGCCCGTCGCGAATGCTGTCGGGCAGGTGCCGGTTGGTCGCGGCGATGATCCGTACGTCAACGTGCAATGGCTTGTCCGCCCCCAGGCGCTGGATCTCTCCGTTCTGCAAGGTACGAAGCAACTTGGCTTGCACGGTCAACGGCAATTCGCCTACTTCATCGAGAAACAGCGTGCCACCGTTGGCCGCGTCGAAGCGCCCGGCGCGGTCGGTCGTCGCTCCGGAAAACGCGCCTTTGACGTGGCCGAACAATTCACTTTCGGCCAGGGACTCGGGTAACGCCGCGCAATTGACCTGCACCAAAGGCTTGTGCCCGCGCCGGGAAAGACGATGCAAGCGGCGGGCAAACAATTCTTTGCCAACCCCGGTCTCGCCCAGCAACAGCACGGGCAGTTCGGAATCGGCCAAGACGTCCAGTTCGTTGAGCAATTGCTGCAAACCCTCGCTGCGCCCGAGGATCTCGCCCTCCTCGGCTGGCAGGCGCAGGTCCGTCTGGTCGCTGCGCGACGCCCGCAGGCTGCGGTTCTCCTGCTCCAGCCGGGTGACCCGCAGCGCCGCCTCGATCTGCAACGTACAGCGCTTGAGTTCCTCCCGGGCGCGGCTGTCGAAGGTGCCGGCGTGCAATGCATCCAGGGTGATCGCCCCCCACAGGCGTCCTTCCACATAGAGGCTCACGCCCATGCAATCGTGCACCGGCAACGGCTCGCCGACGTGGTGATCGAGCAGGCCGTCGTAAGGGTCCGGCAGGCGGCTGTCGGGTTCGAACCAGGTCGGCTCACGCGATGCCATGATCGCCGCCAGGCGCGGGTGCTGGGCGATCACGAACCGACGGCCCAGCGCTTCGTGCACCAGGCCCACGGTCGCCACGGGCCGGAGGCTGTCGTCGTCCAGACGGAGCAAACCGACGGCGCCACTGTTGAAATATTCGCGCAGGGTCTGCACCAGGCGCTGCAATCGCACGGCATTGGGCAGCTCGACAATCAGGTCGGCGGCCAGGCTTTCACGCAGCATGGTAGTGATGACCCTCCAGGGTTCGTTTGACCCCTCGCAGCCAAGGTGAAAATCACCTTGTCATGAATTTATCTATTTACTTTCAAGCAGTTGAACCCTGGCACGGCGACTGCAATGCCCGTTCATCTGTCCCTTCCGGGATTCAACCCAAGGAAACATGATGAGCCTCGACCTACTTGAACAAAGCCTCGGCCAACTGGCCTGCGATATTCCCGGCGCTACCCGGACTTTTCATCACTACAACCTCGACTTCTGTTGCGGCGGACAAAAGACCCTGCGCGAAGCCGCACTGGGAAAAGGTCTGAACCCCCTGCTGATCGCCGACGCCCTGCGCACCCTGCAAGCTGCTGGCGAGCTGGGCCACGACTGGCGCAACGAGCCTCAGTCGCGGTTGATCGCCCACATCCTCGAACGCTACCACGCCCGCCATCGCGAACAACTGCCAGAACTGATCCGCCTGGCCCGGCGTGTCGAGCGGGTGCATGGCGCGCGGCCCAGTTGCCCCAACGGTTTGGCCGACCATTTGGCAGACCTGTACCAGGAGCTTGAAGGCCACATGCTCAAGGAAGAACAAGTGCTGTTCCCGATGTTGCAACAGGGCCTGGGCGAGCGAGCCTCGGCGCCGATCCAGGTGCTGCGCTACGAACACGACCAGCACGGTGAAGCCTTGGAAACCATGCTCGCCCTCACCGACCAGATCACTCCACCGGCCGACGCCTGCAACACCTGGCGCGCGCTGTATCGCGGGCTGGTGGAGCTGCGGGATGACCTGATGCAGCATATTCATCTGGAAAACAATGTGCTGTTTGTCAATGCGATGAAGCCAGTGCATTGATTGAAAACACCGCAGCCGTACCGGTTGCGGTGTTCACAATCAGGGGTTCACAACCAGGGGTTCAAAACCAGGGGTTCAAAACCAGGTGTTCAAAACTGCCAGTAGAACATCCCCTTTGCCAACACCACGATCAGTAGCATGTGCCCGAGGATACTACGCCGCAGCCAACAGCCCCGGTTCGGCGTCAACCGGCCGCGCTTGAGCCAATAGGCCAGCCAGACGTAATGCCCGACGATGCTCAGGGCTAGCAGGATCTTGAAACTCAGCAGCAGGCCGAAACTGCTGTCCAGCGGCTGCGCCAAGGCGCCGCGATGGTGCCAGGCCAGGCCGATGCCGGCGCCGTACAGCACAAGCACGACGCCATGCAGTACATGCCGTGAACGCTTGGCGATCGCTTGGTCGGCAGCCTCGCGGGTGTCCTGCGCCAGCGGCCGGCGAGCGGCCTGCCAGATGATCACCTCGAAAAACAGCGTGCCAATGAAGGCGATGGCCGCCAATAGATGCGCGACCAGCAAGACCCCGTACATTATCGATCATCTCCGTGCGGCCGATTCATCCAGGATGCCCATCCACCCGCGCCTGCAGCAACATCGGGCCATAACGCCAGGCGTACAGGCCAAACGCCAATAACCAGCACAGGCCCGCCAGCCAAAGCGCGGGCAGCGGCAAGAGCAACCCCAGTAGCACCCGACTGAAACACGCCAGGTTCAAGAGGATGAAGGCCAGCGTCATGCCCGTCGGCGGCTCGAGTGGACGCCCGGTATGGCCGAGGCTGACGCGGGCGATCATCGCCAGGATCAGTCCGGCCATGGCGCCGATGGTCAAGGCATGCACCGCCAGGCTCGGGTTCAGCGGCGCGCCGAAGTGCCACAACGCCATGCCCAGGCACGCCACGGCCAGCCAAGCGTAGGCCAGGTGCAACGACCACAACAGCGGCACCCGCCACAAGTCCCGGTCATGCCAGCGCACCAGACGAATCCCGTGCCCAACCGCCAACGCGGTGAACAACAGGCCGACCCAGACGCTGGCCGACAATGCCGGACCGAAGGCATAGAGCAACGCCACCAGCGCCGAACCCGCCAGCAACAGGCGGTCGAGCCACGGCCAAGGGGCCACACCGTCGACCCGACCGAGGCCACGCTGGGTAAAGAACGGAATCACCCGCCCGCCAATCAACCCCATCAGCGCCGCTACCAGCCACAGGCCGGTGAGCACGCTTTGACGCTGCAGGCCTTCGTCGTGCTGTACCAGGCCGTACACCGACAAACCATCAGCGGCGGCCAACAGCAGCAATACCAGCACGATCGGGTAATTGCGTTGCTGCCGCGCGCGCCACAACGTCAGGCCCATCAGTGCTGCCACGGCCAAGGCAAAACCCATTTCCAACGCCATCAGCAAAGGCCAGGGCGCATCGGCCAGCCAGGCCAGCCGCGCGCCCAGCCACAGCAACGCCAGTGCGGCCAAGCGCTTGCCGCTGAGCCCTGGGCTGCCCGTCCAGGTCTGCACCGCCGTCAGCAGGAATCCGGCGATGATCGCCAGGCCGAAACCGAACAACAACTCATGACGGTGCCAGGCCAGCCAGCCGCCGGCCGGTTGCCAGGCCGACAAGCGCCCGGTAAACGCGGCGAGCCAAAAAGGAATGGCCAGCAGCGCTAGCACGCAACCGGCCAGAAAGAACGGCCGAAACGCCAGGCGCCACAGCGGCGCGATGGCCATGGCCTTGCGACGGTCAAGCAATTGCATACACCACTCCTTTGCCTCGCTGAACCGTCAGCGAGGTACGACAAACCAGGGTTCGAATGATCGGCTATCGACGCCGGCAGGCCTTGTCTCAGATCAAGCCAGCGCGTCGGCGACCTCCCGTCTCGAACAGGCACTTGCAAGGGGCTTGCCGAACGGGATCATTGTGGGAGCCGGGCTTGCCCATGAAGAGGCCAGAAGCCATTGCGCAAACGCTTGGATTGACCACCCGCCGACCCGCACCGCCGCTTTCTCAACCGGCACAGCGATAACACTCAATTGGCGATCAAACTTGACGAACGGATCGAGGCCAGAGGGGATTCCGTGTTGCGAAAACATCAGCACCTTTTGTCGGATATTGACGTCGACCTGTCAGTCCTGACAGTAGACCACCCGCCATTTGTGGCGCCCAATCAGGTGGCGCTGCGATCTCCAATGTCCGGCTCCACGGGCAGGGTCAAAAGCGCTTGTGACCGGAGAAAACAAAGATGGAAAATGTGGATGATTTAGTCGATTTCGAAGATGGAAGGCACGGCTGGGAAAATGATCTTGGATCTCTGGATGGGACACTCGAAGAGGAAGACACCCCAACAGGCAAGAATACTTTCTGGTCCGGCAGGCTGAAAGCGAAATACCCCCAAGAAGAGTTTGAGATTTCTGCTTCTCTCGCCAAGATGTTTTTCTTTTCTGGCGAAGGGCAGCAGGACGGGATGTTTAGTATATCTTTCGACTACCGCGTTCATTGGCCGGAGCAGGGAGAAGCAATACGGATATATCTCATGGCTTCAGGAGAAGTACCGCTGGGCTATTCCCGTACTTTAATAGATGAGAGAACTCCAGTGGACGAGTGGCTCCAATTTCCTTTATCTAGCCTTTACTACGCCCGTGACAGGATGACCCCTGTCTTGATCGGCGCGCATGGCTCGCTTGAGAACCATGCGTCCTCCCGTAAGATAGACATCGATAACATCAGGGTTGTGGAATTGCCCGTTAAAAAATAGAAACTCACGAACGGTCGCCTGACGTCAAGCACTTGCTCATGTCGACATCGTTGACGGCGACCGTTTCGAAGTCCTGGCGCGTTTCGCCTCGCATTTTGCCGTGCATGGCGGGCCGAAGTTTCGCCGGACGGACGCTTCGTCTATTTCGCCTCCCGGGACGGCTGGATCAGCCTGTACGACCTGCGTAACCTCGAACTGATCGCCGAGGTCCGGGCCGGACTCAATACTCGGAACCTGACGGTGAGCAAGGATGGTCGCTGGGTGCTGGTGGGCAAGGAGATCAAGCGCCTGCCGATGAACAAGCCGTCCGGCAAGTACAACGAGGGCAACAAGATCGAGTTCGCCGAAGGAACCTCGCACTGACCCGTGGCGAGTGTTTGCTAAAGCATTGGTCAAACAACCCATCCCTAGCGCAACCCATAGGAATGGATGCGTCCGTCATTATTGTCGTACCAATTGCCGTGCGCCCAGATCACGCGGTCCTGCGCCGGTTGGAAGCCGAGGATGCCCAAGTAACCTGTGATGGAGAGGCGTTGCCAGGAGCGGCCCCAATCGTTGGAATAGAACACTGCGTCGGCGGAGATGTTCGCGTTCGACCCAAAGTAGAGCCAGCGCGGCGGCTGGTGGTTGCTGGTGGTGTTGATCAGCAGGGTGTTTTGCCCCATCCAGAAATTGCCACCACGAACCTGTGTATCCGATGCCAGCGGTGCAAACACGCTGGGCAGGTCGCTCAAGGGCTTCCAACTGAGTGCGGCGGTGTCCAGTTCGGCAACAACATCTTGCCCACGGTCTCCCAGGTCAATCAGCCCAACCACCCGCCCGGCGTCGTACTGCAGCAGTTTGCTGACAAAAAGATTGTCGTCACGCTGCACGTCGATCACCTGCCACTGCCCTGCCTTGGCTTGCAACCGGGCCCGTGTCGTGACGTTCACCGCGATATTGTGGCTCGCGCCGTCCGGATGGCCTCCCCAGAAACGCTGGGATACCCAGATAAATGCCGTCTGTGTATCAAGCTGCAGGACATGGGTCCGGGTTTCGCCATGTGTGCCTGCGTTAGTGCTCCAATCGGTGATGTCAGGGCGTTTGCCGTGGGCATATTCGGCGGACACCAACAGCGACTCGCGGGCCATTATTGGCGAGCTGTTCGCACCGCGATCGGCGGAGTAAAAGACGCCGGTGGAGACGGCACTCGGCTTCTCTTCATCACCGTATTCATCCACGGCGTCCGGCGTCCCGACCGCCCAGACTTCATTCAAACCGTGGAAATACGGGGCCAGGCTCCAGGCCAGCGACTCGACCTCGGGAAACCAGCCCTTGGTCAGCCAGGTCCAGCGCTGGCCTTGATCATCACTGCGAAGCACCACGGTCTGGCGGGTCTGGTGGGCGTTCGCGGTTTCAGGACGACGAAGGCCCGTGAGCAGGAACACACTGCTCCCGTCGGGGTTGGCCACCAGACAGGCGCTGCCGCTGACATGCGCCACGAGTTGGAATTGCCCTTGGGCGTCGAGGCGGGAAATGAAGGTGGTTTCCCTGTCAGCGTGAGAGAGCGAACTGGCAAAAATCCCGGGCTGCTCCGGTGCTTCAGACTCATCTGACTTGCCATGGACCACCGCATCCAGGTCCACGACGTCCGCGGACGGTTCAAGCTCTTTCGCCTCCCTCTCCAAGCGCGCCACCAGCCAGGTTCCCTGCGGGGTCACCGTCACGCCCGTGCAATACTGCCCCATCGCTCGCAACCGGGTGTCCTTCACCGCGCCCACCTGCTGCTGGTCGGGACTGTCGCCGCCCAGTTCCAGCTTGGCGCTGACAATCATCCAGATGTACCAGAGCGCCGCACCGGCCAGCAGCGCGACAAACAGCGTGGAGAACACTTTGGATCGAGGCATGAGGGGGTCCGTATCCATGGGAAAAAATCTGCAGAGCTTTTCTCATCTCTTTCGCCTGGAGTAAATTTTTATCGCACGGCAAAGCATGAACCCGGTCGCATAATTGTCAGCGCTGTGATCCAGTTCAACTCGCCCAACCTGAACGCCCCAGCGCATTGCACCGACGCACACAAGGAACGCTCAATGCCCGCTCGCATCGGCCCCGAATCAACCGCTTCATTGCCTGCAAGCACTGGGTTCGTCCGGGTGCGAGGCGCCCGCGAACACAACCTCAAGAATGTCGACGTCGACATCCCTCGCGATGCACTAGTGGTGTTTACCGGCGTGTCGGGTTCCGGCAAGTCGTCACTGGCGTTCTCCACGCTTTATGCCGAAGCCCAGCGGCGCTATTTCGAATCGGTCGCGCCCTACGCGCGGCGCCTGATCGACCAGGTGGGCGTGCCGGACGTGGACAGCATCGAAGGCCTGCCGCCAGCGGTGGCCTTGCAGCAGCAACGCGGCACGCCCAGCGCGCGCTCCTCGGTGGGCAGTGTCACCACCTTGTCGAGCCTGATCCGCATGCTCTATTCCCGTGCTGGCAGCTACCCGGCCGACCAACCGATGCTGTACGCCGAAGACTTCTCGCCCAACACGCCGCAGGGTGCCTGCACGCAGTGCCACGGTTTGGGACGGGTCTATGAGGTGACTGAAGCGTCCATGGTGCCCGATCCTTCGTTGACCATTCGCGAACGCGCGGTGGCGGCCTGGCCGATGGCGTGGCAAGGCCAGAACCTGCGGGACATCCTGGTGACCCTGGGTTATGACGTCGACATTCCCTGGCGCGACCTGCCAAGGAGACAGCGCGACTGGATCCTGTTCACCGAAGAAACGCCGACCGTCCCGGTGTACGCCGGGCTCACCCCGGCCCAGACCCGCGAAGCGCTCAAGCGCAAGCTCGAACCCAGCTACCAGGGCACGTTCAGCGGCGCCCGGCGCTACCTGCTGCACACTTTCATGCATTCGCAAAGCGCCCAGATGCGCAAGCGCGTGGCGCAATACATGCGCGCCAGCCCCTGCCCGGCGTGCGAGGGCAAACGCCTCAAGCACCAGGCGCTGAGGGTGACGTTCGCCGGCCTGGACATCGCCGAACTGTCGCACCTGCCATTGCTGGAGTTGGCCGAAGTGCTCAAGGGTGTCGCCGCGCCCGACTACCTGCGCCAGCCTGAAGAACCGGGCGATGTCCTCAGCCACCACCAGACCCGCGAAGCCCGCGAGCAACGTGCCGCCCGGGGCGAAAATCCCCACGCGGGCGGGCCGGACGCGCGCCACACGCCCAACCTGTCCCTGGAAAAACGCCTGGCCGCCCAGCGCATCGCCGCTGAGCTGCTGGAGCGGATCGTCACGCTGATCGACCTCGGCCTCGGCTACCTGGCCTTGGAGCGCAGCACGCCGACGCTGTCCTCCGGTGAACTGCAGCGCCTGCGCCTGGCCACCCAGCTCAACTCCCAATTGTTCGGCGTGATCTACGTGCTGGATGAACCCTCCGCCGGCTTGCACCCTGCCGACAGCGAAGCGTTGTTCGGCGCCTTGCAGCGCCTGAAGGCGGCGGGCAATTCGGTGTTCGTGGTCGAGCACGACCTGGACACCATGCGCCGCGCCGACTGGCTCATCGACGTCGGTCCCGATGCGGGTGAGCAAGGCGGAAAAATCCTCTACAGCGGGCCACCTGAAGGCCTTGATCAATTGCCTGAGTCCCGGACCCGAGCCTATCTTTTCTCGCCAAGTGGCGTCGCCGCGAGCCCCCCGCGTGAACCCAGGGCTTGGCTGCGCCTGGAAGGGATCACCCGCAACAACCTCGAGAATCTGAACGCGGCCTTTCCCCTCGGTTGTTTCACCGCGGTGACCGGCATTTCGGGCTCGGGTAAATCCAGCCTCGTCAGCCAGGCCTTGCTTGACCTGATAGGCGCCCACCTGGGCCAGGCCGGCCCCACCGCCGAGACCGATGAACAAAGCCTGGAAGACGAACCCGTGCAAACCAGCGGCGGCCATGTCACCGCCGGGCTCGATGCGATCAAGCGACTGGTCCAGGTCGACCAGAAACCCATCGGCCGCACGCCCCGCTCCAACCTCGCCACCTACACCGGACTGTTCGACCACGTGCGCAAACTCTTCGCCGCTACCGAACAGGCAACAGCGCTGGGATTCGATGCCGGACGGTTTTCCTTCAACGTCGCCAAAGGCCGCTGCGAAACCTGTGAAGGCGAAGGTTTCGTCAGCGTGGAGTTGTTGTTCATGCCGAGCGTGTACGCCCCCTGCCCTACGTGCCATGGCGCCCGCTACAACCCGCAGACCCTGGAGGTAATTTGGCAGGGCTTGAACATCGCCCAAGTGCTGCAACTGACCGTGGACCAGGCGCTCGAGGTCTTCGCCGGCCAAGCATCGGCGCGGCGCTCGTTGCAAGTGCTGCATGACATTGGCCTGGGCTATCTGCGCCTCGGCCAACCGGCCACCGAGCTGTCCGGCGGCGAGGCCCAGCGGATCAAACTGACAACGGAACTGCAACGCAAGGCCCGCGGCGCGACGTTATACGTGCTGGACGAGCCTACCAACGGCTTGCATCCCCAGGACGTCGATCGCTTGCTGGTGCAATTGAACCGTCTGGTGGACGAAGGCCACAGCGTGGTGGTGGTCGAGCATGACATGCGCGTCGTGGCCCAGAGCGACTGGGTCATCGACATTGGCCCGGGTGCGGGGACGCAGGGCGGCAAAGTCGTGGTCTGCGGCGCGCCGCAGGTGGTCGCGGCGTGTCGGGAAAGCCGCACGGCGCCGTTTCTGGCGAGGGCTTTGCAGCCGAAACACTGAACCGTGGCGAGGGAGCTAGCTCCCGCTGAGTGGCGCAGCCGCCCCAAAACCAGCCACCACGGTGCAACAGGTGAACCCTGCCAGCCGGGTTTACGACCGCTGCGCAGCCGAGCGGGAGCAAGCTCCCTCGCCACAGAAGCCTGTGCCCCAGAACCCTGCGTATCCTCGGGAAAGCATGTTGCTGACAGACTCCCACCAATCGGCATAGCACTCTCTTGTGGTGCGACGTTTCGCTAAATCCCCTCGCCACAAGTGCTACTCAGTAGCTTCTCAAACAGTGCGCGAATACTGCACCGTCTGCTCCCCCGCCAGGTACGCATCGAACGCCATGGCCACGTTGCGCATCATCAGTTGCCCCTGGGGCAACAACACCAGCGAGTCCTCATGGATCGCCAATAATCCATCGCCCACCAATTCCTCGAGCCGCTCCAGCGCGTCAACGAAGTACTCGACAAAGTGGATGCCGTGATCCGCTTCGATCCGACCGAAATCAATCCGCCCGTGGCACATCAATTCGCTGATCACTTCGCGCCGCAAGCGGTCGTCATCGCTCAGGTGGTAACCCCGTTGCACCGGCAACAAGCCCTGGTCCAGCCACGCGTAGTATTGGGAAAGCTCCTTGACGTTCTGGTTATAGCTGTCACCGACCTTGCCGATTGAAGACACGCCCAGGCCAATCAGGTCGCAGTCTGCATGGGTGGAATAGCCCTGAAAATTACGCTGCAAGGTCCCCCGGGAACGGGCACGCACCAGTTCGTCGTCCGGCAAGGCGAAGTGATCCATGCCGATGTAGACGTAACCGGCCGCGGTCAGGCGGTTGATGGTCAGTTCCAGCAGTTCCAGCTTGCGTTCGGGTGGCGGCATGTCTTCGGGCCGGATCATCCGTTGCGCCCTCACCCGTTGCGGCAGGTGCGCGTAGCTGTACGCGGCGATCCGGTCAGGGCGCAAGGCGATGATCTTGCTCAAGGTGGCATCGAAACTGGCCAGGGTCTGCAGCGGCAGGCCGTAGATCAGATCGACGCTGATCGACTTGAATCGAGCCAGCCGGGCCGCCTCTACCAGCTCGCCGACCTGGGCCTCGCTTTGCACCCGATTGACCGCGGCCTGCACTTGCGCATCGAAATCCTGGATGCCGAAGCTCAGGCGGTTGAAGCCAAGCGAAGCAAGCCTTGGATCTGTCCGGCATCTATCGTGCGGGGATCGACCTCAATGGAAAACTCATGGTCGTCACTGTCGTCCATGTCGAATGATTCGTGCAGGCAGTCCATCAGGTCAGCCAGTTGCTCATGGCTCAGGTAAGTCGGCGTGCCTCCGCCCAGGTGCAGTTGGGTCAACTTGCGCGAGCGCTCGAACAAGGCGGCTTGCAAGGCGATCTCGCGCTTGAGGTACGACAGATACTCGGCGGCGCGATGGGTCTTGCGCGTGATGATCTTGTTGCAGGCGCAGTAGTAGCAAAGGCTCTGGCAGAACGGGATATGGATATACACCGAGAGCGGCTTGGGCACCTGCGCCTGGTGGCTGCGTCGGGCCGCCTGGCGGTATTCATCCAGGGCGAACGCTTGGTGAAATTGCGGCGCGGTGGGATAGGACGTATAGCGAGGTCCCGGGCGATCGTATTTTTCGACCAGAGTGCGATTGAAACCGGTGGCTGCGTTCATGAAGACTTCAACTTTTCAAAATAGTGTAGGCCCGCGCCCGCAAGTTCCGGGTCGAACAGGTTGCAGATCGCGTCTACGCTCAGGCGCCCAGCGGGCAGGATGCCGATGAAACGGCTCGACAGCTCGATCAATCCCTGAACGTGCAACTGTTCCAACAAAGGCCAGACGCCTGCGAAATACTCGCGAAACACCAGGCCGAAACGCCTTTCGACCGCTGGGATATCCAGCTCCAGGTCACACGACAACTGTTCGGTGACCGTGGCCCTGATCAAGTCCTGCGCCTCGCAACGCCAGCCACGGCACACCGGCAATTGCCCGGCATCGAGTTGCTGGCAGTACTGGAGGAGGTCGTCGGTGTTCTGCACGTACAGGTGCTCGATCTGGGTGATGGCCGACAAGCCGAATCCCACATGATCGCAACAACCGTGACGGGTGAAACCCTGGCAGTTGCGATGCAGGCGTCCATGTTCCTGGGCGACCGCCAGGTCATCGTCAGCCCGGACAAACTGCCCCAGGCCGATGTAGTGGTAACCGGCCTCGAGCAGTTGTTCGCAGCAACTGCGACGCATCGCGCCCTTGTCGGTCTCGCTGCAAAAGGCTGCGGCCCCTCCGGCGTTGTTGGAACGGTAGCGATAAGGCGCGCGGGCGTAATCGAAGACGTAGAGGCGATCCGGTTCCAGCTCGATCAATGTGGCCAGTTTCTGGGCGAAACTCTGGGGAGTCTGCCAGGCATGACCGTAGCCCAAGTCAATGTTGATCGAGCGAAAACCAAAGGTCCGCGCCGCATCGATCAGCGAGTGGATCGGGGCTGGGTTCTGGTAGCAATCGATGGACAACTCGCTGTCGCGCCCGATGTCCGGAACGCCGATGCTGACATGGGTGAAACCCTGGTCACGGATCAGCCCCATGGTCGACCAGTCGGTATGGTGCAAGTCGACTTCGATGCTGTGGTCACCGCTTTCGCAGAAATCGAAACGCTTGCGCAGGTCGCTCATCAACCTTTGCAGGTGCGTAATCACCGGCGTTCCGCCGGTCAGGCAGAACTGCTCGACCCGCCGCCCCGAGCCCAGGTGACAGGCAACCAGGCCCATCTCATAGGTCAGGCGCTGCAGATAGCCGTCGATTTCCCCGCATTGGCACACGCTGGCCAGGGTCGAGCAGGAGGCTAACCTCAAGCGCGACGGCAAATGCACCGTCAGCGACAGGGGCCGGCGCTTTTGGCGGCTGGAGCGTAACCCCCTGAGCAGGTCGAGCGAGCCGATGCCTGGGTGGAATTTACGCGCACCGATCGGGCAATTCACCTGCGCAACCGCTGGCGCAGACTCATCGAGGATATGAAACAGGTCGAACATGACAATCTCCGAGTGGCTGCGCGACAACAGTGTCGGGCTTATCCCACGCGGCCACCTTGACCTGTATCAAGCGCACTGCTCGCGCTACCCATTGAGGTAGAACATGCCCTTGGCCAGCAGCACGATTGCGACCAGATGCAAGAAGACGCTGGCGTGGATGAATCGGACGTAACCGGCTTTCATGCGCCCGCTTCGAAACAGCCACATCGCCCAGAGGAAATGCCCCAGCACACTGGCCGCCAGGAGGATCTTCAACCCAAGCAACACGCCAAAGGACGATTGCAATGGCGACGCCAGCACCGCCCGGTAACGCAGCCAGACCATGGCCACGCCAGCGCCGAACAACACCAGCAATACCCAGGGCATCAATTGTCGGGCACGCCGGCTGATGCCCTGCTCAAGCAGCACCATCACTTTGGTGGGCAGTTGTTGGCGGATGCTTTCCAGGAACAGCACCTCGAAGAACACCGTGCCAATGAAGATCAGCGCGGCGAACAGGTGCAAAGTCAGAAACAGCGGATACGTCATGGGGCTCCCCGGCGGCACTTGGGGCGCTGCCTTTATTCAAGGCTAACGCCGGTCGAGCATGGGGAGGTTGACGCCAATCAAGTAAAAGCTCGCGCTCACCCATTCACCGTTGATCGGCAATAAGCGTCAACAAAACGTTACACATCGGCGAAGACCAGACAACCGTCGATCAGATCATTCAGTTTTTTGACACTTCGCCGATGTGCGGTCACAACTTTTTCGCTCCGCTGGGTCTTAACACCGAGGTCGCCGATGGAATATTGGCAGCCACCGAGGTTTTGAGCCTGATACGGAGATAAGTCCATGATTTTCAACGTACAAAATTTTGGCGCCAAAGGAGATGGCGTTACTGACGACACGGCGGCCATTCAAAGTGCGATCGATGCGGCAGCGGCCGCAGGCGGCGGTCAGGTGTACATGCCGACCGGGACCTACATCGTTTCGGGGGGAGTGGAACCTTCCGATGGCTGCCTGATGCTCAAGAGCAACGTCTACCTGTACGGCGACGGCATGGGCGACACCACGGTCAAGCTGGCCGACGGCTCCGACACCAAGATCACCGGTATTATTCGCTCGGCCTATGGCGAGGAAACCCACGATTTCGGCGTCAGCAACCTCACCATCGACGGTAACCGCGACGCCACCACCGGCAAGGTGGACGGCTGGTTCAACGGTTATATTCCCGGCGAAGAAGGCTACGATTCCAACGTTACCCTCGACAGCGTCGAGATCAAGGATTGCTCCGGGTACGGCTTCGACCCCCACGAGCAAACCGTCAACATGGTCATCAAGAACAGTGTGTCCCACGGCAACGGCCTGGATGGTTTCGTTGCCGACTTCCTCAGCGACAGCACTTTCGAAAACAACATCGCCTACGACAACGACCGCCACGGCTTCAACGTCGTCACCAGCACCCACGACTTCACCCTCGCCAACAACGTCGCCTACAACAACGGCGGCAACGGCATCGTGGTGCAGCGGGGCAGCGAGGACATTCCCTCCCCCAGCAACATCACCATCACCGGCGGCGAGGTGTACGGCAACGGCGCCGAAGGCGTGCTGATCAAGCTGTCCAGCGACGTGACCGTCACTGGCGTCGACATTCACGACAACGCCAGCGCCGGGGTCCGTATCTACGGCAGCAATCACGTCGAGGTCCTCGACAACACGCTCAACAACAATGCGTTGGGCAGCGCGGTACCGGAAATCATCATCCAGTCCTACGATGACACGCTTGGCGTGTCCGGAAAGTACTTCAACGGCAGCGACAACCTGATCCAGGGCAACGTCATCAGCGGCAGCAACCTTTCCACCTACGGCGTCGCCGAGCGCAACGAAGACGGCACCGATCGCAACGCGATCATCGCCAACACCATCAGCCACACCAGCAAGGGCGCCACGCTGGTCTACGGCGACGGCAGCTACGTCAGCGCCACGGTGCCAATGACCACGGTTCAAGGCACGGCGGGCAATGACATCCTGACGGGCACCAGCGCCAGCGAGATCTTCTACGGTGCAGCCGGCAACGACACCATCAACGGCGCGGCTGGCAGCGACATCCTGGTGGGCGGCGCGGGCGTCGACAAACTCACCGGCGGCACAGGCGCCGATGTGTTCCGCTTCGCCAGCCAGTCCGACAGCTACCGCAATGCAACCGCAAGCTTCGATGACACCATCGCCGATTTCGACGTCACCCAGGACAAGATCGACCTCGCCGACCTCGGCTTTACCGGCCTGGGCAATGGCCGTGGCGGCACCTTGCAAGTCAGCTACAACGCCAGCAGCGACCGCACCTATATCAAGGATTACGACGCCGACGGCAGCGGCAATCGCTTCGAGCTGATTCTCTCGGGCAACCTGGCAAGCACCCTGACGGCGGACAACTTCATTTTCAACCGGGTGATTACTGGCACCGCCGGCAGCGACTCGTTGCTGGGCACCGATGCGGCCGACACCCTGCTCGGCCTGGCTGGCAATGACAGCCTCAGTGGCGGCGCGGGCGGCGACAAGCTCAACGGCGGCGCCGGCATGGATACCCTCACCGGCGGCGCCGGGGCGGATACCTTCGTGTTCGCCAACCGCATGGACAGCTACCGCAACTACAATACCGGTGGCGCCAACCTCGGAGACCTGATCACCGATTTCGACATCGGCGCCGACAAGATCGACCTTTCCGCCATGGGATTCACCGGCCTGGGCGACGGCAAGAACAACACCGTCTACCTGGTTCTCAACAGTGCCGGCACCAAGACCTATATCAAGTCGCTGGAGGCCGATGCCAATGGCAACCGCTTCGAAGTGGCCCTGGACGGCAACTACCTCAACACCCTGACCAGCGCCAACTTCGTCTTCGCCACCTCGTCGCCGACCAACCAGGCGCCCGTGCTGGCCACGCCCTTGCTAGACCAGAACGCGAATGAAAAAACACCGTTCAGCTACGTGGTGCCAGCCACCAGTTTCAGCGACCCGGACAATGACACCCTCAGCTATACCGCCAAGCTGGCCGATGGCAATGCCTTGCCCAGTTGGCTGACATTCGATGCCGCCACGCGCACCTTCAGCGGCACGCCACCGGACACGGCGTCGGGCACCTACTCGATCCAAGTCACCGCAACCGACGGCAGCAACGCCACCGTCAGCGACAGCTTCACCCTGGCCGTACAAGACGTGCCCAGCTCCGTGGTGATCAACGGCACGCCGAACAACGACACGCTGACCGGCACTGTCGCCAACGAGCAGATTTTCGGCGGCGCGGGCAACGATACGATCAACGGCGCAGCCGGCAACGACATCCTGGTGGGTGGCACCGGCGTGGACAAACTCACCGGCGGCACTGGCGCCGATGTATTCCGCTACACCTCCAAGCTCGACAGCTACCGCACCAGTTCCACCAGCGCCAGTGACCAGATCCTCGATTTCGACGTGGCCGCCGACAAGATCGACGTCTCGGCCCTGGGCTACACCGGGCTGGGCAACGGGCTCAATGGCACCCTGCAGGTCACTTACAGCTCGTCGACCAACCGCACCTACCTCAAGGACCTCACGGTCGATGCCAATGGCAACCGCTTCGAAATATCGATGGCGGGCAATTTCGTCAGCAGCCTGACGGCCAGTCATTTTGTCTTCGCCGACCAGAACACCCCGACCAACGTGGCGCCGGTGGTGGTCATCCCGCTCCTGGACCAGAACACCAGCGAAAGCACGCCATTCAGCTACACCGTGGCAAGCAATAGCTTCACCGACGCCAACCAGGATGTGTTGACCTACACCGCGACCCTCGCCAACGGCAGCGCCCTGCCCTCATGGCTGAGCTTCAATGCCACCAACCTGACCTTCACCGGCACGCCCACTGGCACCGCGGCAGGCAACTATGACGTACTGGTCAAGGCCACCGACCCCTCCGGCGCATCGGTCAGCGACAGTTTTGCCCTGGTGGTGGCCGATGCCCCCGCCAACACCATCACCGGCACGGCCAATGCCGAGAGCCTGAACGGCACGGCCGGCGCCGATCTGATCCTGGGCCTGGGTGGTAACGACACCATCAAGGCCGGCACCGGTGCCGACATCGTCGATGGCGGTGCCGGGCGCGACTCGCTGTATGGCGGCGATGGCGGCGACACGTTCCGCTACAACAACCTGTCCGACAGCTACCGCGACTACGACACCGGAGGCGTCACCGCCACGGACACGATCTACGACTTCACCGCGGGCGTCGACAAGATCGACGTGTCCGGGCTGGGTTTCCTCGGCCTGGGCGATGGCAGCAATGGCACGCTCTACATGACCTTGAACGCGGCCGGCGACAAGACCTACATCAAGTCGAGCCAGGCCGACGCCGATGGCAATCGCTTCGAGATCGCCCTGAACGGCAACTACCTCAACACCCTGACCGCCGATGATTTCGTCTTCGGCGAGCGCGCCCAGCAGGACATTCTTTACCTGCCGACTCTCGGCCAATCCAACGCGCGCCTGCTGCGCATGAGCGAAGACGACGATCAGTCCGGCACCTCGATGCTGGTCAACGACCTGAACAAATACACCACCTACGACGTGCGCAGCCAGTTCAGCGATGCCGACGGCAACGGCATCGATATTGCGGTGGGTGGCAGCACGGTCAACGGCTTGTCGACCCTCGGCGCCGAAGAGTTGAAATTGTGCTGGTGGTTGACCGACACCAACCAACCCGGGCCGGCGCTGTTGCGTGCGGTGACGTTGCTGCGCGACCAGCTCACGGAGCTGAAATCCATCGACAACGTCACGATGGGCATTGTCTGGGGCCAGGGCGAGGAAGCCGCCCAGGAAATCGCCCGCGCAACGGACAAGGAAGCGGCAGCGGCGGCCTACAAGGCGGCGACGCTGAAGGTCTTTGATTACTTGCACGCCCAGTTTGGCAATTTCAATGTGTACATGATGGAGACCGGTCACTACGAGCAGGACGCGGCACGTGCCCGTGGCTACTCGGAAGAGAAGATCGCTGCCATCGTCGCGGGCGTCGGTTATGTCCGCGCCACCCAGGAAGCCATCGCGGCCGAGCGCGCCGATGTGAAACTGGCGGTGGATTACACCGACCTGCCGCTGCGCTACGAAGTCGACCCGTTGGTGTATCCCGACGACGTCTGGCATCTGCATGAGGAGTCGGCGGAAATCGTCGGCCAGCGCCTGGCGGACTACATCGCAGGTGACCTCGGATTCCAGGGCAACCCTAACGACAACAACAGCGTCCAGGATATTTTCGATGGCGCGCAGAATGAAGGCGGGAAGATCTCCGGCACCGACCAGGCGGACACGCTGGTGGGCAGTTCCGGCAACGACATATTGGACGGAGACTTGGGTGCCGACTCGTTGACCGGTGGCGATGGCAACGACATCTACGTCGTCGACAACGCATTCGACAGCCTGGTGGAAACCAACACCTCGACCTCGCAGATCGATACGGTCCAGGCGTCGGTCAGCTGGACGCTCGGCGCCAACCTGGAAAACCTGGTGTTGACCGGCGTGTCGGACATCGACGGGACCGGCAACGAGCGTCGCAACTTCATCACTGGCAACGCGGCCAACAACGTGCTCAATGGCGCTGCGGGGGCTGACAGCATGAGCGGTGGCGACGGTAACGACACCTACTATGTCGACAACGCCAGCGATACGGCAATCGAGACCAGCAGCAACCCGGTGTCCGGCGGCATCGACAGCGTCCACAGCAGCCTGGCCACCTACACGCTGGGCAACAACGTGGAGAATCTGTACATCGACAGCGCCAGTGCCGCCAACGGGATCGGCAATGCGCTGGGCAATACGCTGTTCGCCGGTGCTGGCGACAACATCCTCGACGGGCGCGATGGCAATGACACGGCGTCGTTCGAGCGCGCGTCGGCCGGGGTGACCGTGAATCTGTCAACGTCCGCGCAACAAAACACCGTGGGCTCGGGGCTCGACACGCTGAAGTTCATCGAGAACCTGACGGGCAGTGCCTATGCGGACACCCTGTTGGGCAACAGTGCCGGGAACATCCTCAACGGCGGCGCGGGCAACGATACCTTGGTGGGCGGCTCGGGCGATGACCGCCTCATCGGCGGTGCCGGCACTGACAATCTCACCGGCGGCACGGGCGCGGATACTTATGCGTTTGGTGCACTGTCGGACCTGGGCGTCGGCGCAGCGCGCGATGTGATCAACGGTTTCAAGACGACGGAGCTCGATAAACTGGATTTCACCGGCCTGGACGCCAACCCGCTGACCGCCAATGTCGATGCGTTCAACTTCATCGGCAGCAACGCCTTTGACGCCAGCAACGCCACCGGCCAACTGCGCTTCGTCGACGGCATCCTCTACGGCAGCATCGACGCCGACGCCACCGCCGAGTTCGAATTCGAACTGGTTGGCGTCAAGGAGCTGCACGCCAGTGACTTCACTGCCTGAGTGATGGGGGCTGCTGCGCAGCCCAGCGGGGCGATGTTACGTTTCGCTAAATCCCCTCGCCACAAGAGCAACAGCCCGTGGGCCCCGGCCTTAGAACAAGCTCTGCACCTGTTCCAGCACCGCGCGGTTCATCTGGCCGGTGTGGATGTGCAGGCTTACATAGCTTTGCAGCATGTCCAGTTTGGTGTCGAGCAGGTCCCGGCGCGCCTGGAATAGCCGTTGCTGGGCATCGAGGATGTCGACCGTCGAACGTACCCCGCCTTGAAACCCCTTCTCCGTCGACGTCAGCGCCCGTTGGTTGGATTCCACCGCCCGTTGCATCGCCTTGCTCTTGGCAAAACCTGCCACCACACCCAGGTAATCGGTTTCGATGTCTTCGGCCAACTGCTGACGCTGCACGTCGTAATCGGACTGGGCGCCTGCAAGCTGTGCCTCGGCCTTGGCCACCGAGGCGCGCACTGCACCGCCGCGATACAACGGAATGTCCAATTGCACGCCAACGTAATAAGTGTCCTGGCGCGGGTCCAGCTCCTGGTACTGACGGGTTTCCCGGCGCGTCAACTGAGTGGTCAGCGACAGCGTTGGGTAGTGCCCGGCACGCTGGCTGTCGGCCTGCGCCTCGGCCACTTTCACCGCCGCCAGCCGGGCCGCCAGTTCCGGGCTGGCCTCGCGGGCAATTGCCGTCCAGTAAGGCAAATCCTGCTCCGGCGGGATCGGCGTTCCGGCGGGAAGTTCTTCGCGCATCGGTTGGATGTCATCAATCGGTACATTGGAACGGCCCGACAGCGCCCGCAGCGCAGCCACGCGCCGGGCGTTGGCTTCGGCTTCCTGGGCCTCCACCAGATCGAGCCGGGCCTGGGCCTCGTCGATGTCGGTGATCGCGCCCTGGCCACCCTGATAAAGCTTTTTGCTCTGGATCACCAACCCATTGATGGCGGTTTTCTGCTGGGCGATCAACTTGAGCTCGTTCTCGGCCCGAGCGACGTCGAAATAGCCCTTGGCAACCCGATCGAACAACGCCTGGCCGGCCACATCGAACTGTTGGCTACCGAGTGCTCCCCGGGCCTTGCCTTCCTGATACGCCGCCCAACGGCCCTTGTCATACAGCGGTTGCTGCGCAGCCAAGGTCACGTTGTTGGCCTGGTAATCGTTGCTATTGACGTAGCCGCTGTCATCACCGCCATCGGTACGCCCGCCATACCCATAACGCGATGACAACGACACTTGCGGGTACAGCCCGCCCCGGCCGATCGCCTCTTCCTGGCGCGACGCATCAAAGGCGTGGGTCGCCGCTTGCAAGGTCGGGTCGTTGAGACGCGAGGCATCGTAGGCGGCGATCAGGCTCAACCCGCCCTCCGCCGCCCACACCGGGCCGATCACTGCCCAACTGGTACACAAACTCAACAGCACACGGACGCCGTAACGGCAACGGTCGGTCATGCTCATTCCTCTTTGAAGGCAGCCAGCAAGCGTTCGCGCAAAGGTTTCATCAGATAGTTCATCAAGGTCCGCTCACCGGTCACCACGGTGACATCGGCGAGCATGCCCGGGCGCACCAGCAGCCCGGCCTCTTGCAGCGAAGCCACCGTGTCGGCGGGAATCTCGACCTTGGCGGAGAAGTACGGCTGGTGGGTTTGCTGGTCGATCAGCTGGTCCGCCGACACCGTGGTCACGGTGCCCGTCACCGTTGGCGTATCCACCCGTTGCAGGGCGGTGAAATGCACGTGCACCGGCAACCCCGGGCGCAGCTTGTTGGCCATCAGCGGCTCAAAGCGCGCGGTGATCGCCATCGGCGCGTCCAGTGGCACGACCTGCATCAGCGTTTGCCCGGCCTGGGCGACGCCCCCGACCGTGTGGATCGACATGTCCATCACCTGCCCGGCCACCGGTGCCCGGATCGCGCCGTTGTCCACTTCGAACTGCAAGGCGCGGATCTGATCGGCATAGCCCGCCGCCTCGGCGGACACTTCACTGAGCTGGGTTTCGGCATCGCGGCGAAACTCCTGCTGCGCCTGCAAAGCCTTGAGCCGGCTTTCATTGATCGCCTGGCGCGTCCTGCCGACGTCACCGATGCCGGAAGCAATCTGTCCGGCCAGTTGCGCGGCATTACGCTCGGCCTCGAAGAGCTTGTTGCGCGGCACGTAGCCTTCCCGGGCGAGTTCGCGCAGGCCTTCGAGTTCCTGCTGCTGGAAACGCATTTGCGCGTCGTAGTTGCGCTTGACCCCTTCGTACCCCTGCAACTGCTGCTGCAAAGCGCCAATTTCATGCTCAATGATCTGCAGGCGGCTACCCAGCTCGGCACGCCGCGTCAGGAACAACTGACTCTGCAGCGCCATGGCCGCCTTGACGCGCGGCTCTTCGGCCCGCTCCAGCAATTGCGCCGGCCACTGGATCTCAGCGGCACCCAGGCGTTCGGCGATCAATCGCGCCTCGATACTGCGGTCGTTGAGCAGCTTGCCCAGGGTGACGTCCAACTGCGATTGCGCTTGCACGGTGTTGAGCTGTACCAGCAACTGGCCCTGGCTGACGCGGTCACCGTCGCTGACCAGCAACTTCTCCACTACGCCGCCCACCAGCGATTGCACCGCCTTGCGCTCGCCCGCCACCACCACGGTGCCGCTGCCCACCACGCCCTGGTCGAGTGGCGCCAGAAAGGCCCAGAGCAGGAATCCGCCCAGCGTCAGGGCCAGGAAGATCACCCCGTAGCGCGCCGCGCCACCGGCATCGGTGCTGGCGCTGGGCAAGGTGTTGCTGCTGAGCACGCTCAAGCCGTGCTCGCCGTGGACCACCGTGGTCGGTTTCACATCACGCATCTTTGCCTGCCTCCCGCACGGCGGTTGGCCTTGGTCCCGGCATCAACGCCTTGAGCACCCGATCCCGAGGGCCGAACGCTTGTTGAGTCCCGTCCTTCAACACAAGGATGTGATCGACCACCGCCAGCACGTTGGGCCGGTGCGTGATCAGCACCACGGTGCTGCCGGCGGCCTTGAGCACGCCTATGGCCTGCACCAACGCCAGTTCGCCGGCTTCATCCAGATTGGAATTGGGCTCGTCGAGCACGATCAGCGACGGGCTGCCATACAGCGCGCGCGCCAGGCCCAGGCGTTGCTTCTGGCCGCCGGACAAGCCAAGCCCGCCGGGGCCCAACGGCGTGTCGTAACCCTTGGGGAATCTCAGGATCATTTCGTGGATGCCCGCGTGACGACCGGCGGCAATAATCTTGTCGGCGTCCTGCTCGCCGAAGCGGGCAATATTGTCGGCCACGCTGCCGTCGAACAGCTCGATGTCCTGCGGCAGATAACCCAGGTACGGGCCCAAGGCGTCATGAGACCATTGGCTGATCTCGGCATCGTCCAGCCGCACCGAGCCGCCCATGGCCGGCCATACCCCGACCAGCGCCCGGGCCAGCGTCGATTTACCGCTGGCGCTGGGACCGACCACCGCAAGCACCTCGCCTTTGCCCAGGCTGAAATTGATGCCCCGCAGGATCGGCTGCGAAGCACCGGGCGGCCCCACGTACAACTGCTCCAGGCGCACCGCGCCGGTGGGCGCAGGCAATGGCATGCGCAAGCGCTCGCGGGGATGTTGCGCCAGCAGTTGGCTCAGCCGCTGGTAACTCTGGCGACCGGCGTTGAACTGCTTCCACGAGCCGATGGCGATTTCCACCGGCGCCAGGGCACGCCCCAACAACAGCGACATGGCGATCATCATGCCCGCCGACAACTGGCCTTCCAGCACCAGCAGCGCGCCCAGCCCCAAGGCCAGGGACTGACCAGAAATGCGCACGAAACGAGTCGCCGAGGTGATACGCGCACCCCGATCACTGGCATGCGCCTGCGCCGCGATAATCCGTTGTTGCAGCAGGCTCCAGCGTTGACGCAGCGGCCCGAGCATGCCCAAGGCCTGGATGACTTCGGCGTTCTGCAGCGTGCTGTTGACGTAGATCGATGACTGCACGCCCAACCGATTGGCCTCCCCCAGCCGGACGCGGGTCGCCAGCTCGCCCCACAGCGCCAGCCCGACCAACGCCAGGGCGAGCACCAGGGTCAGCACGCCGAACCAGGGGTGAAAGATGAACGCCACCAAGAGGAAGATCGGCAACCACGGCGCATCGAGCAAGGCGATCAGGCCCTGGCCGGTAATCAGCTGTCGCAGGGTGGCCAGGTCGCTCAGGACCTGTGCCGGGTTGGCGTTGTGCTCACGCAGGCTGCGGGCAAAGGCCGCATCGAAAATCCGCTCGCCCAGGGCATCGTCCAGCCCGGCGCTCATGCGAATCATCACCTCGCCGCGCACCCACTCGATCAAGGCACTGAACATGAACAGTCCGAGGGCGATCAGTGTGAGCATGAACAAGGTGGTTTCGTTGCGGCTGGTCAGGACCCGGTCGTAGACCTGCATCATGTAGAGCGACGGCACCAGCACCAGTAGGTTGATCACCCCGCTGAACAGCGCCAGCGACCCGAACACCCGGCGATAACTGAGCAAAGCGGCGTCGATGTCGTGCCGAGGATCGAGGAGCAAACCCATAGATATCAACCCGCAAAAGGAATAAACGGTCCCGGCGCAATCCATGCGAATCTAGGCGTCAATAAAAGAGCGTCAGGTAGCTGACATTGTCGCTATATGAGCCGAACGTCGCCGCTACGGACGCCAAGTACTGACAACGCAACCTAGGGTTAGTGCCAGCATGGGATCGCTGTTTTTTAGGCGGGTCTTGCAAAACGGGCGGACAAAAAAGGGCTGCTGCACAGCCCAGTGGGAGCAAGCGCCCTCGCCACGATGAGGTGCGGACCCGGAAACGGACCCGCAGGGAGGCTAGCTCAGGGAAACCGCCTCCTCAGGCTGCGGAGGATGTCGCGAAGTCACCAGGCCGAGGAACGAAACGACCAAGGCCAGGCCAAGGGTCGCGCTCACCTCGCTGCGGTGCTCGGGTGTCACCATCATGACCGCCAGGGCCCCTGTGATGAAAATGATCACCGCCCAGGTCAGCCAAGGAAATAACCACATGCGAAAGGCCGGCTCGACGCCTTGCCGACGCAGTAACCGGCGCATGCGCAGTTGGGAAACGGCAATGACCAGATAAACCAGCAGAGCGATGGCGCCAGAACTGGCGAGCAGGAACTGGAACAAGCCTGCCGGCATGAAGAAGCTGAACAAGGTGATGCCCAATCCCAGAATCGTGCTGGCAATCACCGCCCTCCGGGGCACGCCAGCGGACGAAGTCGCTTCCACCGCTCCCGGCGCATCGCCACGACGGCCGAGGGAATACAACATGCGCGAGGCGATGTAGATAGATGAATTCATGCAACTCGCCACGGCGATCAACACCACCACATCCACCATGAATTTGGCGTGGGGAATGTTCATCAATTCCAGCGCCCGCTGGTAGGAGCCCACGGAAGCCAGGAGCGGATCGTTCCAGGGCACTACGGAAATGACCACGAAGATCGATAACAGGTAGAACACGCCGATGCGCCAGATCACCGAGCGGGTGGCCTTGGCGATGTTTTGTGCAGGATTGCTGGACTCGGCGGCGGCGATCGTCACCGCCTCGGTGCCAATGAAACTGAACATGATGGTGATGAAAGCCCCGACGACGGCTGACAATCCGTTGGGCGCAAATCCGCCGTGCTCTTCCATCAAGCGACTCAAGCCACTGGCTTCACGCTCGGGAATCCAACCCATCAACACGGCGAACCCCAGGGAGATAAAACCGATGATCGCCACGACCTTGGCCATCGCGAACCAGAACTCGAACTCGCCGTACTTCGAAACGCTGAACAGATTGGTTACAGCCAGGGCGACGATCGACACCGAAGCGAACAGCCAGGCATCGACGGAGGGAAACCATTGGTTCAGCACATGGCCGGCGGCAAGCGCCTCGATGGGGATTACCAACACCCAGAACCACCAATAGAGCCAGCCGATGGTGAAGCCGGCCCAGCGTCCGATCGCCTGGTCGGCGTAGGTGGAAAATGAACCGGTGTCCGGGCGGGCGACGGCCATCTCGCCGAGCATGCGCATGACGAGCACCACCAGCAGGCCAGAGAAAAGATACGCCAGCATCACGGCCGGTCCCGCGGCAGCGATGGCATGGCCCGATCCGACAAACAGACCGGCGCCGATGATCCCGGCAATTGAAAGCATGGTGACGTGACGAGGCTTGAAGCCCTGTGCAAGGTGGCCGTTCGAATCCTTGAAGGTCGGGCTGGTCATTTTTGTTCTCTTATCGACAGTGAGGCGTGTCGAGGGACTGTCGGTGCTGGTTGGTTTTCGCTCCTCCTGAAAGCGGCACACCCTGGATGTCTGATCCGTCCCTCGTGAATTGGGCTTTGCAGTTGAAATGTTGTGCCACGTTACCCGCCTACGCTGCCGAGTCAGTTACCTGTGAGCGCCGCCTTTTTGCCTGATCTCGCCAACGCATAATGGCGTTTGGCCGGTTATAAAGGCTCTGCGCCGAGGGTTTCAGCCATTCGCACCAAGTCGGCGAACGACTTGGCATGCATTTTTTTCATGGCATGGGCGCGATGGATTTTCACGGTGATCTCGCTCAGGTTCATTTGCCCGGCGATCTGCTTGTTCATCAGTCCCTTGGCCGCCAGGCCCATGACTTCTTTTTCGCGGGCCGTCAGGGTCTGGTAACGGGCGTGCAGGCCCGAGAGTTGCTGCTCGACCTCCCTTCGCTTGACGTCAGCCTGAAGTGCAGCTGAGACGGCGTCGAGCAGGTCCTGTTCGCGAAACGGTTTGGCGAGGAAATCCATGGCACCGGCTTTCATCGCCTTGACGGACATTTCAATGTCGCCGTGACCGGTGATAAAGATGATGGGAATCCGGATATTCGACGCAGCCAACTGACGCTGGAAATCCAGTCCGCTGCTGCCTTGTAATCGGACATCGAGCACGAGGCAACTGGCGCAATCAGGCTTGGGCCATTGGAGGAACTCGGCGGTGGACGCAAATGTCTCGACGCGCATGCCGACAGAGCGCAGGAGGTTGCTCAATGCACATCGTATGGAGGCATCGTCGTCCAGGACGAACACAACGGGACCTTCGCTGCCCGGCGAATGAGTTTTTGAATTGCCGTTCATGCACGATCCTCTAGCGGGTGGATTGAAAAAGCCTAGCACAGCGCCTCCGACGCCGAATTGACCTGACGTGCCGTGATCCTCACGCAACGAAGTGAGCGTTCAGTACAGTAATCGTTGCGAGGAATTCGCGCGGGCGGTGCCAGTATGCCCCGACTTGGGCGCTGTAACTCCTCCCAGTCAGGCACCAGGTGCAGAAGTGTTCGCAGTTGTTGGTAAAGAGGCTGTAGCGGTTCTCACCCAGTCTCGAGCGGGCCCGATGGGCTACTTCATCGGCTGGATAACGGGCGGGTTGCTCGACGATCCACACGGGCCTGCCACTGGCGAAATGCGCCAGGTCGGTCACTTCGATGGGACCCGCTTCAAGCGCACCGCTAAACCCCGAATAATGGGCAACGGCACCGGCGCCCAGGTAAATCCCATGATGGATATAGAACCGGCGCGGACTGATCAAATGCGCCCCGACGGGCACTTCATCCAGAGCTTCGATATCGACCCGTTTCAACGACTCGATTGCCAGCGCTCCAGGTCTCTTGGTTCCGTGGCGGGCTTCCGGGGACACGCCCGCCTGCGCAGGCTCGGTCACGCGATAGGAGACGTTGGCGGTAACCAACGCCAGGCAGATAAGCACTATTGAACGAAGTGACGAAAATTCATCCGCCGCGATGCCTGTCAGTTTCATTGCCAGATACTCCGCAACCCATGGCAATCACTGTATCGCTCGGGTTCGCGGAGATCATTTGTACCTGGGATTGGCGCACTGATCGATTGATATGCGCCCTGTAAACCTTGGTATTAGCGCGCAATGGGCAGCGAAAATTCGACGACAGCCCCGCGAGGCTGATTGGGGGCTGCCTGCAAACAGCCGCCATGGGATTCGATGATCGATCGACAAATGGATAAACCCAGCCCAAGCCCTGAAGCCTTGGTGGTGTAGAACGATGCGAACACTTGCTCCGCGCACCCCGAGGCAAAACCCGGCCCCGTATCGCTGACGCTCACCCGCACGCAACCGGCATCGTCCAGCCCGGTGCTGATCGACAAGTGCCGTTCGCCTTCATCGACGCTGCTCATGGCCTCCAATGCATTCATGATCAGGTTGAGCAGCACCTGTTGCAGTTCCACGCGATCCCCGTTCACGCAAGGCAGTGCGCCGGCCAGTTGGGTTTGTATCGAGGCACCGTTCTTGATGATCTGGCTGCGGGTGAACTCGACCATTTCCTCGATGGCCGCGTTGATATCCAACGGCGCTTTTTGCGGGGGAGCCTTGCGGATGTGCTCGCGGATTCGTCCCAGCACATCAGCAGCTCGATTGGCATCGAAAACCAGATGCCCGAGGATCTGTCGTACTTCCTCGATTTCCGGCGGCTGGGCGTTGAGCCAACGCAGCGCGGCGTCGGCGTTGAGAATGGTTGCGGCGATCGGCTGGTTGACTTCATGGGCAATCGAGGCGACCAACTGGCCCATGGTCGCAACCCGGTTTGCATGGGCCAGTTCGGTCTGCACTTCACGATAGCGACGCTCGCTTTCGCGGATTTTCTCCTCCGCCTGCCGGCGCTCGGTCAGGTCCAGCACAAACGCCACGCCTTCCCGGCTGCTGGCTTCGAACATGGCCAGGCCGACGATCACCGGCAGCCGGCTGCCGTCCTTCCTGAAGTACTCCTTCTCGTACGGAGAGGCTTGCCCCGTGCGCAGGGCCTGGGCCAACGAACGCTCGCTCAGTTCCCGATGCTCAGGTACCGTCAGGTCTCGCCAGCGCAGGCGGCCCGACGCCAGGTCCTCTCGCTCGTAGCCCACCATGCGCAGGAATGCATCATTGGCCTCGATGATGTCGCCCTCGGCATTCCAGACTAGAATTCCGATAATGTTGGCATCGACGAGGCGACGGATTTTCGCCTCCCGTTCGGCCACCTCACGGTACAGCCGAGCGTTCTCCAGGGAAATGGCCGCGCGAGACGCCACCAGATTCAGGATGGCAAGCCGGTTCGGACTGAATACGTGGGCGGCAAGGCTGTTTTCCAGATAGAGCACGCCAACCAGCGTGGCCTGGTTGACCAGCGCAAGGCACAGGATCGAACGCACGGAACGTTGGCGAAAGTACGGATCGGCAGCAAAAGCAGCGGCTGCCGGAGCCATGGCGTCATCGAGGAATACGCTCTCCTGGGTTCGCAGCACGTGGTAAAGAATCGACTCCGGCAACAGCGTCGAACTGACCGGTGCGTCACGCAGTTGCGTCGCGGTCCCGCCGGTCGCCGCTTGCGCCGCGATCCGGTGCCCATCGCCAGTGGACAGGATCAACAGGCCGCGCTCGGCGCCGGCTTGCTCGATGGCCGTGGCCATCACTCGATCGATCAACTTCTCCAGGACAATTTCACCCGACACGGCCTGGGAAACCTTGAGCACGGTCGCGATGTCCAGGTGTTCCACCGGCGTCGCCATCGTGGTCGCCGGGCCGGGCGTGGGGTCTTTTTCCCGCAGCCATGGATACCGGGCTTCGAGCTGCCGAACCTTGCCATCGGCTCCCCAACGCAGATAGCCATAGCAGGCGTCCTGCAGGTACATCCGGGCGATTTTCTCAAGGCCACGGGCGGCGTAGAAGCGTGAAGCCAGTTCGTTGGCAAGCGCCTCGACATGAATGAAGCCGCTTTCCCGTGCGGCGTTCATGGCCTGTTCGTAAAGCAGCTCGGCATCGATTGGCCGGCCTTCGACGCGGGCAATTTCTGCCCCCACCAGTGCGGCGCGGCTCGCGAAGTTGTCCGGACACTGCTGCGCCCAGGCCTGGAGCTGTCGGTGCCCCTCCCTCATTGCCCCAAGATGCGCCGCTCGTTCATCCGTAGGGGTTTTCTCAAAAACGGCAGCATGAGCCAGGGCGGCGAAAAAGTAATATTCGGCTTCCTCGAAGAACGATTGGCAAACCCAGAGCAATTGCTGCGCTTTTTCGGCAGCGACCAAAGCCGCTTCAGGCTCGTCGGCCATACAGCGGGCCTGTAGCTTGCGAACCCAGTACAGGCATTCAGCCAGGACCAGGTCCGGCTTGCTGGACAGATGGGATTCGGTGGTGGCCTCGTCCAGTTCGTCGTCATCCAGGCGGCCAAACATCGACGTCTGGCCGCGAAGCATCCGGATCAGCAGCAATTGCGTGACGATGAAATCCGTCACCAGCCCGAAACGTACCTTCCTCGCATAGGCCAGGCCACGTTCGGCTTCATCTTGGACCTTGGGCAACGGTTCACCAGCGAAGAGCAGGTCTGCGGTGAGGTTGTTGCCCGCATAAGCACCATATGGCAAGTCCCCGATCCGGTTTGCCGCCGCAAACGAACGGCGCAACAGGTCGCGGCATTGTCCGACGGGTCTCATCCAGCGCACGGCAAAGCAGGAGAAGCACAGGTACGTGCTGGCCTCGAATCGGGTCATGCCACGACGCTCGACGAGATCGCAGCCCAACTGCCCGAAGCGAAACCCCACTTCATGATCGCCAAACCGCCGGCCGGCGACCCTGAAAAGATTGGCATAGAGCACACAGGACGCGTCGCAGTTGCCGCGTTCCAGGCTCAGGGTGATGGCTTTGCAGATCAACAGATCCGCCAGGTTCGCGTCACTTTGCAGAGCGGGGGCGAACAGCTTGCTCAGCGCATTGACCGTCTCCAACGCGGTTGTGTCTTCCATCAAAGGCAAATCGATCAGGTCCTCGATGGCCCGATCCCCGAGCAATGTAGCGATGCGGTCATATTCCTGACGCACGGCCTCGTCACTCGGCTGGGCCGCCCAATGAATGCCGACATGCCGCAGATAGGCGAGACACACCGCCACCGCGCCGTCGCTGCGATCCATCAGCAGGTAGACATCCATCAGCAGGCAAGCGACGCTGGCCCGCTCGCTCACCGTGACGGCGCGATCCGACAGGGCCGTCAGCCGCTCGTCGGCCGTGGCGAGCTGGCCGGTCAGGAATTCGCATTCGGCCCTGTTCAGTTCCAGCGCAAAATTCAAGCCGTGTCGATGTGTCCAGCTGTCATCGCCCAGCAGCTCGACCCCAATGGCCAGGTAATTGAGCGCCGACGCATAGGCCGTCGACGCCTTGGCCCGCTGGCCCGCGAGCAGGTTGAGGGCGGCCAGTTCCTCTCGCTCGCCCTGGTCGACGAGCAACGCGGCGCCGAGGTTAAGCTGGCCGACGATGTCGAATATAGCCTCGTCGCGATGCTGGGCAGAAAGCTGTCGGGCCAACATCCGCCCAATTTTCAAGTGGCTCGAGGCACGTGACTCCAGCGGGATCATCGAGTAGGCCGCTTCATGGATACGGTCGTGGACAAAACCGTACGCACCGTCACGGCGTTCCACCAACTCCTGGCGGATCGCCTCCCAGAGGACCGTCCGGATTTGCGTCCTGGGGACCTCGAGGATAATCGCCAGCGCGTTCAGCCCGCAGACATTCCCCATGCACGCAAGTTGTTGCAAGGCCTGCTGCGTCTGGGTAGGGAGGCGCGCGAGCTTGCCGCTCATCAAGTCAACGATGTTGTCGGTGTACCCCTTGGCGTGGATCCGGTCCGGGTCCCACCACCAGTGCTGGCGACCATGGTCGAACGCCAGCAATTGCTCGTCGGCGAGGGCCTGCAAGAACTGGATCACAAAAAACGGATTGCCCGCGGTCTTGTCGAGCACCAACTGCGCCAGCGGCTCGATGCGATCAGGCTGGTCATGAAGCGCCTCGGCGATCAATTGCTCGATATGCACCTTGGCGAGCGGTGAAAGCATGATTTCGCTGACCTTGACGCCGACGCTGCGCAACGTCTTGAGTTTGCCTGCCAGCGGATGCGTCGCATCCACTTCATTGCTGCGGTAGGCACCGACCAGCAGCAGATAGCGCAGGTCATCGCTGGCCAGCAAGTCGTCCAGCAGGTCGAGCGTCGCCGCATCAAGCCATTGCAAGTCATCGAGGAATAACGCAAGAGGATGCTCGCGGCGGGCGAAGACACCGATAAAACGTCGCAACACCAGCAGGAAGCGCCGCTGCTCCTGCTGGGGGTCGAGTACCAGCACCGCAGGCGGCTCGCCGATGATCAGCCTCAGTTCAGGTATCAGGTCGGTCATCAGCCGTGCGTTGGGGTCCAGGGCCTGGCGCAATGCATCGCGCCAACCGGCCAGCTCGGCTTCGCTCTTGCCCAACAGCGTGCGCACCAGGCTCTGGAACGCCTGTATCAGCGTCGAATAGGGAATATCGCGCCGGTACTGATCGAACTTGCCGCTGGCGAACAACCCCCTTGGCGGCACGAGCACCTTGTGCAACTCATTGACCACGGAAGATTTACCAATCCCGGAATAGCCGGTCACCAATACGAGTTCGGGCGCGCCCGTTTCAACGACCCGGTTGAACGCCCCAACCAAGGCTTGGACCTCGGGCTCGCGCCCATAAAGTTTTTCCGGGATCAACAGGCGGTCCGAGCTGCCCTGTTCGGCCAATGCAAAAGCTTCGATGCGACGCCATTGCTGCCAGTGGACCAGGCATTGACGCAGGTCGTGCTCCACACTCGCGGCCGTCTGGTAGCGCTCCTCGGCGGTCTTGGCGAGCAGCTTCATGACGATCCGGGAAAGCGTTTCGGGAATGGTTTCGATGCGCTCGTTGGGCGCCAAGGGCTTCTTGGCGATATGGCAATGCACCCATTCGATCGGGTCGGAGGCCGTGAACGGCAGCGAGCCGGTCAGCATCTGGTAGAGCGTGACGCCGAAGGAATAGAGATCGCTGCGCGAGTCGATCGAGCGATTCATCCTGCCAGTCTGTTCGGGCGCCATGTAGGCCAGCGTGCCGGCAAGCGTCTCGGGGGCCTGGCGCTCGCGCGGCAAGCGCGATGTCATGCCGAACCCGGTGAGCCGAGCCTGGCCATCGTCGCAGTCCACCAGGATATGGCTGGGCTTGATGTCCTTATGGACCAGGCCACGCTCATGAAGCTTGCCCAATGCCATGGCAATGCTCGCCGCAAGCTGCAAGAACCGGGTTGTCTCCAGGGGCGAGGTCAGCAAGTGCACCAGGGGCAAACCGCCCGGGTCGCTGAGCACCAGTTGCACCTGAGGACCTTCACTTATCCATTCCAGGGGTTGTATGCACCACGAAGCGTCCAACTCATCCCTCAGGCTGAATTCGTGGGCGAGCCGCTCGAGGCAGTCGGGGCGCGGTTGCCGGTTGGCAGGCCGCACCACCAGGACAGGGTTATCGCCGTCGGCCCCTGGGCGTCGTTCCCGGCAGAAGATACGCTCGCCATCGTCCCATTGTGTTTGCATGCGGGTTTCCATCGGCACTGGAGCAAAAGGAGTTTCTGTCGCATTTGCCGTCGAGCTGGCGTCCAGTGTCATGTCGCAATTGCCGTTGCTGCCGCTTGACCGCGGTTTCCATGGCTGCGCCGGCAGCCCGGCGATAAAACGCAGTGTCGGGTTCCGGGACGGGTTGTATTGCCATCGTCCAGATTAGCGTCTCGCCAGTTTCCTTCCCAATTTCTTTCCAGAATAAATACCGGCGCGCAGATAACCGGTACGGCGGTTGGAATGGCCACGCCAGCCGGCGATGCGGCGCTAGTCTATTAGAAACTGCGCCACGATCATTACTATCAGGGTATCCAGCACCGCATCTTTGGTCTTAGCGGGATATACGCAAGTATACTTTTGCCCCTGACCGGACCGCGTATGGTGAAGTGAAGACAGGCTCCATTACGAGCGATCCTCATGCCAGACACTCCCATGCGCGACAAAGCGACGATTGCAGTAGTCGATGACGACGAATCGGTTCGCACCGCGCTCAATAGCCTGTTGCGATCCAGCGGTTACGAAGTGCGCACCTATCCTGGCGCCATGGAATTCCTCGACTCGAAAGCGCCCGCACAAACACATTGCCTGGTATGCGACATACAGATGCCGGGCATGAGTGGCATCGAGTTGCATCGACATCTGCTTGAACGAGGCTGGCGCATCCCCACGCTGTTCATTACCGCCTACCCGCAATTGGCCGCAAATGTTCCTGGGTTGGTGGCCTGCCTGCCAAAACCTTGCGACGGCAATGACCTGCTGGACGTTATCGGCCTCGCCCTGCGCCAATCGCACTGACCGGCGGCGCTGTCCGCTGCCTACGACATACCTGCGTATACCTATCTCCTTCCAACGTATGGTTTCGCTGAACCGATGCAGAAGTGTGGCCGGAGCAGCTCGTCGATAACATCGATTCATGGCGAGCGAATCGTCATGCATGAATCTATCGACCCCATGGCGGACGCTCTTAGGGCGACGCCGAAACACTGCGGGGGATCTGACTATGTCGGGCTTCGACGATTTACCTCAACGCCTCCTTGCACGCTTGAGCGTCATCACTGCGGCGCTCGGCGCTGCTTGCCTGACGGGTTGCATGGTGGGCCCGGATTTCACCAGGCCTGAAGACGGGCTGGACGTCGCGCAACTGACGCCTCGCCAAGAACACAGCGGCGCCCCTCGTTCCTCCACCGCCGCTGTGCCCATGCAATGGTGGCGGCTGTTCAACGACGCCCTGCTCACCGAGTTGCTGGCGCGGACGCTGGAGGGAAACCTTGACTTGCAAATGGCCGCCGAACGCATCGAGCAAAGCCGCGCACGGCTGGGCATCGCCGCATCGCAGTTGTTGCCCACAGTCGGCGCCAACGCCAGCTACGCACGCGAAGCGCTGAGCGAGCATGGCAAATTTGCCGCACTGGGCGCTCCCACCGCCTCCAGCAATTTTTGGCAGTTGGGTTTCGACGCCAATTGGGAACTCGACCTATGGGGCCGGGCCCGGCGCTCGCGCGAAGGCGCCCAGGCGATGGTCGAGGTCGCTGTGTACGATCGCGAAGCCGCAAGGGTGGCGCTGGCCGCCGAAGTAGCGCGCACTTATCTTCAGTTGCGCGGCACCCAGGCGCAACTGGACATCGCCCGGCAAAACCAGGCGGTTGCCGAACGCACCCTGGCCCTGGCTGAAAGCCGCGAGCGCAATGGCGTGGCGACACGCTTCGAAACCTCATCGGCCCGCGCGCAGTTGGCGACGGTCAAGGCCCTGCTTCCTGAGCTGGCCCAGCGTCGCAATGCGCAGATGAACGCCCTCGCCCTGCTCATGGGCGAACAACCGCGAGCCCTCGATGCTCGACTGCGCCAGGCCATGCCCTTGCCGTCGCTGCCCGCTCGCATTCCGCTCGGTGTGCCATCCGAACTGGCTCACCGGCGCGCGGACATCCTGCGTGCCGAAGCGCAACTTCACGCCGCCACGGCAGCGATCGGCGTGGCGAAGGCTGATTTCTATCCGCGTATCGGCTTGAAAGGACGTGTCGGTGTGGAGGCGTTTGACAGCGGCGACCTCGCCAGTTGGGACTCGCGAATGTTTTCCGTCGGGCCGACGGTCTACCTGCCCATCTTCCAGGGTGGACGCCTGATGCAGCGCTTGGCCCTGAACGAATCGCGGCAAAAAACCGCGGCCCTGGCTTATCGGCAAACCGTCTTGCAAGCCTGGCACGAAGTCGACAACGCCCTGGACGCCTGGGCTGCCCAACGCCGCCAGCACGACGAGCTGCTGGTTTCGTATCAACAGAACAAGGAGGCGCTGAACGCGGCGGAACGCGGCTATCAACAAGGCGCCGCCGACTATCTCAGCGTCCTCACGGCGCAACTCAACCTGCTGGCCAGCCAGACCCACCTCAACACCAGCGCGACCAATGCCACCCTCACCGTGGTCAACCTCTACAAGTCCCTGGGTGGCGGTTGGGATCCGGAGCACGTTCGATGAACAGCGTGGCCTTGTCGCCAGCGATCGTTGCAGCCAACGAAGCGCCCCGGGCCGTGACCTCGAAACGGCCACTGGTCGGCCTGCTGGGGATTTTCCTGGCGGCGATGATGGCGGGATTGAACATCCGCGTCGGCGCGTTGGCCCTGGCGGATGTGAGAGGCGCGTTGGGCTTCGGCCTGGACGACGCGTCCTGGCTCACCACGGCATACAGCGCCGGAGAATTGATTGCCATGCCCTTTGCGGCCTGGTTTGCCATCACGCTATCGGTCCGCCGTCTCGAATTGTGGGTGTTGGGCACTTGTACCGCGCTGGCGGCAATGTTGCCCTACATCCGGGACCTGGACCTGCTGCTGGCGTTGCGCTTTGCCCAAGGCCTCGCCAGTGGGACGACGATTCCCTTGCTGATGATGGCGGCGCTGAAATTCCTGCCGCCGCCGATACGGCTATATGGGCTGGCACTGTATGCAATGACCGCCACCTTCGCCCCCAATCTGTCCATCTGGCTGGCTGGCCACTGGACCGACAGCCTGCAGGATTGGCGCTGGGTGTACTGGCAAATCATCCCCCTCGCTTGCATCGCTGCGGCGTTGATCGGCTGGGGATTGCCCAAAGAACCCATCCAACCCCAGCGTTTCGGGCAAGCCAACTGGCTGGGCATGGCTTGCGCGGTGCCGGCCTTCGGCCTGATCACGGTCGCGCTGGACCAGGGCACACGCCTGGACTGGTTCAATTCGCCGCTGGTGACTTCCTCGCTGCTGACCGGCGTGGCGTTGCTGGCGGTCTACTTGTTGACCGAGTGGCATCACCCCGCGCCGTTCATCAAGTTGCAGATCCTGGCGCGTCGCAACCTGGGGCTGGGCTGTACCTTGTTTTTCTTCCTGCTGATGGTGCTGATGTCCAGCTCACTGTTGCCTGCCAGTTACCTGGCTACGCTGCAAGATTACCGGCCCTTCCAGATGGCCTCCATCGGCCTGATCGTGGCGCTGCCCCAACTGATCCTGGGCCCCCTGGTGGCGCTGATGCTGTACCAGAAGTGGGTCGATGCGCGCCTGGTTTTCGCCATGGGATTGTGCCTGATTGCCTTGGCGTGCCTGTGTGGCGCGCAACTGACCAGCGACTGGAACCGCGACCAGTTCGTCATGGCGCAAACGCTGCAAGCCTTGGGGCAACCCATGGCCGTGGTGTCAATGCTGTTCCTGATCACCAGCGTGGTGCAGCCTGCCGAAGGGCCTTATTTCTCCGGCACCATCAATACAGTGCGCGCCTTCGGATCGCTGGCCGGCGCTGCGCTGGTGGGGCAGTGGGTGGTCTTGCGTGGACGGTTTCACTCGGAGATGTTGCTGGACCATGCGGCCCTCGCCGGCAGCGCCTTGCCGTCCGCGCCTGAACCGATGGCGTTGATGAGCCTTGTCAGCCAGCAAGCACTGGTGCTGTCGATCGCCGATGCCTACCGCGTGCTTGGCCTGCTGGCCCTGCTGCTGATTCCGCTCGTGCTGCGCCTGACCTTCATCCCCGCTCCTGTCATCCAGGCCAACTCGCCCCCTTCGTCCTCAAACGGGTGACCCATCATGGCATTACCAAAGAAAGCCAAGCTCATCAGTGCAATGTTGCTCGCCGTCGCGGTCAGCGGGGCTGTCGTCCTCAATCGCCCCGAATCCGCCTCCGCCGTCCAGTCGACCGACGACGCCTATGTTCACGCTGATTTCACTACGGTAGCGCCGCAAGTGTCAGGCACGGTGGATTCGGTGTTGATCGAAGATAACCAGCCGGTGAACAAAGGCGACCTGCTGGCGACCATCGATGATCGTGATTTCGTCGCAGCCGTTAACTCGGCGAAAGCTCAAGTCGCAAACGCCCGCGCCGGTATCGCGGGCCTACAAGCGCATCTGACCCGACAGGCCACCGCCATTCGCCAGGCACAAGCGGCACTCGCCGCAGACGAAGCCGCGCTCAAGCTGGCAGCTGTCAACCAGACGCGATATCGCAACCTGGCCGATGACGGCTCGGGCACCGTGCAGGCGCGGCAACAGGCCGAAGCGCAACTGAGCATCCAACGGGCTCGCCGGGACAAGAGCGAAGCAGGCCTACAAGCCGCCCGGCAACAAGTGGATGTGCTCAAGGCCGACCTGGAAAAAGCCAGGGCGACCCTCGCCCATGCCGAGGCTAGGCAAGCCATCGCGGAACTGAAGCTTTCCTACACCCGGATTACGGCACCGATCAGCGGCACGATCGGGCAGAAATCGGTACGGGTCGGTGCGTTCGTCAACGCTGGAAAACCCTTGCTGGCAATCGTCCCGCTCGACGCCGTCTACATCACGGCGAACTTTCGCGAAACGCAACTGGCGCGGGTAGCGCCCGGACAAACTGTGGAAATTGAAGTGGATGCATTTGCGGGCAAGGCGCTGCGGGGCACGGTACAAAGCCTGGGGCCGGCCAGCGGCGTCAGCTATTCCGCCGTTGCGCCGCACAACGCCACCGGCAACTTCACCAAGATCGTCCAGCGTTTGCCGGTGCGTATCCGCATCAATCCTGACCAGCCTGATGCGACGAAGCTGCGCGTTGGGATGTCCGTTACCCCGCGTATTCGTGTGGGTGAGTGAATTGGAGTTGAAGCGCGCTCGGTGCATCGATTGTGGCGTTGACGTGGTCACACGACTTAAGCATATAGCTTAATGTTATTTTTACTGCCGTTTTTAGATCACCTAGATTAGCCACCAAGCCCAATGGCTTCGCACGGTAATGCCGGCAAGAAACGCTGGTTCTAACCTCATCACGGCACTCTCATTAACGGGCCTTCGCCATGCAGCTTCTAACCCTTCCCCCTTCCCCCGGCCTGGCCACTTCGATACGTGCCACCGCCCAAGTATTTGCCGATCCTAGCTCCCAAGCGCTCTTGGCCCATTTGCAACAGGTAGCCCCCAGCGACGCCAGCGTACTGATCATCGGCCAGACCGGCACCGGCAAGGAGTTGGTCGCACGCCATGTCCACAACCTCAGCGCCCGACGCGACAAGCCGTTCGTGGCAGTAAACTGCGGAGCGTTTTCCGAGACGCTGGTGGAGGCCGAGCTGTTCGGCCATGAAAAAGGCGCGTTCACCGGCGCCCTGACGGCCAAGGCCGGGTGGTTCGAAGAGGCCGATGGCGGCACGCTGTTCCTTGATGAGATCGGCGACCTGCCGTTGCCGATCCAGGTCAAGTTGCTGCGCGTCCTGCAGGAACGTGAAGTGGTGCGCCTGGGCTCGCGCAAGAGCATCAAGATCAATGTTCGAGTGCTCGCCGCCACCAACGTGCAGCTGGAAAAAGCCATCAACGCCGGGCACTTTCGGGAGGATCTTTATTACCGTCTGAACGTGGTCAGCGTGGTGCTCAAGCCCTTGCGCGAACGTCCCGGCGATATCCTCCCGTTGATTCGCCATTTCATCGCCGAATACAGCCGCCGGCTTGGTCACGGCGAGGTCACGCTGGACGACCAGGCGCAGCGCAAATTGCTCGATTATTCGTGGCCTGGAAATATTCGCGAGCTGGAAAACGTCATTCACCACACCCTGTTGATCTGCCGCAACAGGGTGATCGGCGTGCAGGACCTGCACCTGTCGAACTTTCGCATCGAGCGCCAGGACACGCCACGGGACTGCGCGCCGCAGACGCCTGAGGCGCTGCTGGAAAAAGCTTTTGAGCAACTGCTTGAGCAAGCGCACGGCGATGTCTATGAAAAAGTCGAAGCCGTCCTGCTGCGCACCGCCTACCGATACGCCAGTTGCAACCAGGTCCACACGGCCAGCCTGTTGGGTCTGAGCCGCAATGTCACCCGCAGCCTGCTGATTCGGATTGGCGAACTGGTGGTCAACAAACGTCAGGCAGCGCTGAACACCCGCGATGGTCGGGTGGTCAATCTGTCTACCTGATCCACCTCGGCGGCTGGTCCAGGGGCTGCTGGGCAGCCCAGCGGGAGCAAGCTCCCTCGCCACGGGTCTGTTGGACAACTACCCTGCCCGCGCGCCGAGGTAAAAGTCCTCCAGGTCGCCGCGGGTCGCCAGTTGTCCGGCGCTGCCCTCGCTGACCACGCGGCCGTTTTCCAGGACGTAGCCATACTGGGCGTAACGCAGGGCAAGGCCGATATTCTGCTCGGCGATCAGGAAGCTGGTGCCTTCGCGCTGGTTGAGCTGGCGAATGATTTCGAAAATTTCCTCGACGATCTGCGGCGCCAACCCCATCGAGGGTTCATCCAGCAACACCAATTGCGGCCGAGCCATGAGCGCGCGTCCAATCGCGATCATCTGTTGCTCGCCACCCGAGGTATAGCCAGCCAGGCTCTTGCGACGCAACTTGAGGCGCGGAAAATGGGCGTACACCGACTCCAGGTCCGCCAGCAGCTGACGTCGCGGAACCTTGTGGGCCAGGGCACCGGCCAGGAGATTTTCTTCCACGGTCAACTGACCGAAGCAATGCCGCCCTTCCAGCACTTGCACCAGCCCGTCTTGCGCCAGTAAATGGGGCGCGCTGCGAGTGACCTCCTGCCCGCGATAAACGATCCGCCCCCGGACCACTTCGCCCCGTTCGGCGCGCACCAGGTTTGACGCAGCCTTGAGGGTCGTGCTCTTGCCCGCGCCGTTGGCGCCCAGCAGCACCACAATCTGGCCTTTCTTCACGCTCAGCGACACGTTGCGAATCGCCAGGATGGAGTGTTCGTAAAGGACCTCGATACCGTCAATCTGCAGGATGGGAATTTCTGTCGTCATGCTGTCTCGCCTTCTCGTAAAGCGACCCGCCGCAAGCGCCGGGTCGCGGCATGCCCTTTAGGATTGCTTGCTGCAATCGCGCGGCGTGATGCCTTTTTCCCGGGCGTACTGGTGCGAAGAGGCTTCGATGATCGGCCGCAGCAAGGCGCGGTCGGCCTGGACCCAATCGCTGATCAACTTCCACTGCGTGCCGTCCCATTGCTGGAAGCGCACCGCGCCGCCGCCTTCGTGGTCCGAGCAGGACAATTGCAACGGCTGCACCAGCCCCAGCGCGCCCAGCTCCTTGAGGCGTGCATCATCGAGCTTGAGATTCTCGAAGCCCCAGCGCACTTGCTCGCCAGTCAGCGGTTGCTTACCGAATTTCTGTTGGGCAACGCGTAGGGCCTCGACATTGAGGATGCCGTTGACCACGCCCAGGTTGTAATACACCGTGCCAAAACGCTTGGGGTCCGCCAGGTCGCCGTGGCCGGCGTCGACCACGTCTTTCCTGATGCCTTGCAGCACCGGGAAATCGGTGCCGGACGGGTGCGTGGTAATGGCGATATAACCTTTGGCGGCGGCACCGGCAGGCGCGGCGTCATCTTCGGAATTGCTCCAGATGTTGCCGATGATGTGGTCAGCCGGGAAACCGACTTTCTGCGCGGTTTTCAGCGACACCGGGTTCATCACGCCCCAGCCGCGCAGGATCACCCAGTCGGGTTTATCCCGGCGGATATTCAGCCACTGCGATTGCTGCTCGTTGCCTGGGTGCGGCACCTCCAGCAAGGTCAACGCAAAACCGTATTTGTCGGCGAGGGTCTGCAGCACCTCGTTGGTTTCCTTGCCGTAGGGCGAGCCGTGATACAGGGTGACGATCTTCAAGCCCTTGAGCTTATCGAATCCGCCGGCCCGCTGGCCGATGTAATTGATGATCGCCGACACTTCCGAATACGGGTTCAATTGCAGCGGAAAGACATAAGGAAACACGCTGCCATCGGTGGAGTCCGTGCGGCCATGGTTGATGGTGATCAGCGGCAGCTTGTCCGCGGTGGAGCGCTCCAGCGTGGCGTAGGCAATACCCACCGACAGCGGGTTGGTGGCGGCCGCCGGCGCACCGTTCAAGCCTTTCTTCAGGCGCTCATAGCACTCGACGCCCTTCTCCACCACGTACTCGGTTTCGCACTCGCTCCAGGTCAGCTTCACCCCGTTCACGCCGCCGTTGGCGTTGACGTACTTGAGGTAGTCGATGAAACCGCCAAAAAAACCACTGCCGCCGGCGGCGTAAGGACCGATGCGATAGCTTTGCAGCGGGAAGTACTGTTCGTTGTCCGCCTGCACGGTGAACGCAGCGGCGGTGAGGCTCAGGGCCAGCGCGAGGGTGCTGGCGAATGATCGTTTGGACATCGGATTTTCCTTGTTATGAAGCCATAGAGAACCAATACAAATGGAGCGGCTCAGTAGCGCAACGGCCACCGCCGCGCACGCTCGCGAAATCGTTGCCAGAGGCGCGCAAGGCCCTCCGGTTCCTTGATCAGGAACAGGATGATCAGGGCACCAAAAAACATTTTTTGCAGGTTCTCGACCTGGCCGGCGTCGATCAGTCCGCTGGGCAGCAGCGACACCAGATTGGAAAGCAACACCGGGAAAAGGACGATGAATGCCGCCCCGAGGAAGTTGCCGAGCAGACTGCCGAGGCCGCCGATAATGATGATGAACAAGACTTGGAAAGACCGATTCAGGTCAAAACCGTGGGGCTCGACGGTGCCCAGGTAAGCGAAGGCCCAGAGCGCGCCGGCCACACCGAGGAAAAAGCCGCTGATGGCAAAGGCCAGCAGCTTGGTTTTTGCCAGCGGGATACCCATCACTGCCGCTGCCGTGTCCATGTCGCGCACCGCCATCCACTGGCGTCCCAACTCGCTGCGCACCAGGTTGTTGCCTAGCCAGAACAGCGCCACCACCACCGTCAGGGTCAGTAGATAGCGACCGGCCGGCGCGTTGAGGTTCACGCCGAAGATGTCCAGGCGCGGCGCGCTGATGACCCCCGACGCACTGTGATTGGAAAACCAGCCAAACCGGGTCAGCGCCCACGTCACGAAAAACTGCGCCGCCAAGGTCGAGACCAATAAATAGAAGCCCTTGATGCGCAGGCTCGGCAAACCAAACAGCACCGACACCAACGCCGCCACCAGCCCGCCCAGCGCAATGCTGAGCAACAGCGGTAAACCGTCGACACGCACCTCAAGGTTGTAAGTAGCAAAGGCACCCACGGCCATGAACGCCGCGGACCCCAGGGACAGTTGCCCGGCGTAGCCAGTGAGCAAGTTGAGCCCCAACCCGGCCAACGACAGCACCAGGAATGGAATCAGGATTGCGCTGAGCCAGTAATCATTTCCCACCCACGGCACCACGACGAAGGCAATCAGCAGCAGCGCCACGAGCCCGTGGCGGTCCTGGCGCAAGGCAAAGACGCGGCGATCCTCGGCATAACGCGTGCTGAACTGGCCTGCTTCTCGATAAAACATGCTGCTCTCCTAGACCCGTTCGATGGCGCGTTCGCCAAACAACCCTGCCGGACGCACCAGCAGGAACAGCAGCGCCAGCCCATAGGGGAACCAGTTCTCGATGCCACTGCCGATGACAGGCCCGAGGTACACCTCCGCCAATTTTTCCGATGCGCCGATGATCAGCCCGCCGACAATCGCCCCGCTGATGGAGGTGAAGCCGCCGATGATCAGCACCGGCAAAGCCTTGAGCACCACCAGCGACAGCGAAAACTGCACCCCCAGGCGAGCGCCCCAGAGCAGGCCAGCGACCAGCCCGACAAATCCCGCCACCGTCCACACCACCACCCAGACCCGTTGCAAGCGGATGCCCACGGCCAGCGCCGCCAACGGGTCGTCGGCCACGGCCCGCAGCGCCAGGCCCAATCGGGTTTTGTTGAACAGCCAGGACAGCAGCGCCACCAGTGACGCGGCGGTCAGCGCGGCGAAAATATCGAACTGCGACAGCAGCATCCCGCCCAGTTCCAGCGGCTCGTCGCTGATGCCCAGGTCCAGGCCATGCACCTGGGCACCCCACAACGCCTGGGCAAACCCTTCGATGACATAGGAAAGCCCGAGGGTGGCCATGAACAACGTGATCGGCGAGCGGTTCACCAGTGGACGCAACACCACGCGCTCCACCGCCACGGCGATCAGCAGCATCGCCGCGAGGCTGATGACAAACGCCAACCAGAACGGCACGCCGCGCTCCAGCAGGCTGACGAAGGTCAGTGCCGAGAACAGCACCATCGCGCCCTGGGCGAAATTGAACACGCCGGAGGCCTTGTAGATCAGGACAAACCCGATGGCCACCAAGGCGTACATCACCCCGGCCAAACCCGCCAATTAATACTTCAAAGAAAAATTCCATAGCGGTTCCTGGTTTGCGGACGCAGCTTGCCGGCCCTCCCTGATGGGAAGGCTCGAATTTCATGAATCAGTGTCGAGTGCCGAGGTAAGCCGAAATGACCTCGGGGTTTTGCCGTACAACTTCGGGGGCGCCGTCGCCGATCTTGCGACCGTAATCGAGCACCACCACATGGTCGCTAATGCCCATGACGACGCCGATGTCGTGCTCGATCAACACCACCGTGGTGCCCAACTCACGGTTGATGTCGACGATGAAGCGGCTCATCTGCTGCTTTTCCTCAGCGTTCATCCCAGCCATCGGCTCGTCCAGTAATAACAGCCTGGGCTCCGCCGCCAGCGCGCGAGCCAGCTCCACGCGTTTCTGCAGACCGTAAGGCAGCGTGCCCACCAGCAAGTCGCGCCAGGGCTGCAAGTGCAAAAACTCGATGACGCGCTCGGCCGCTTCGCGCTGGCGGTCGTCCTCGGCACCGGCCCGGCCGATCCGCAACGCCTGCTCGAGCCAAGTGCTGCGACGCTTGAGGTTGCGGCCGGTGAGCACGTTGTCGAGCACGCTCATGCCTCTGAACAGCGCGATGTTCTGGAACGTCCGGGCGACGCCACGCACGGCCACATCGTGGGCACGCAGGCGCCGACGCTCGTCGCCGTCAAAACGGATGCGCCCCTCCTGGGCTTGGTAGACACCGCTGATGATATTGAGCAACGAACTCTTGCCGGCGCCGTTAGGCCCGATCAGGGCACAAATCTCACCGGCGGCGACGCGAAAGCTGATGTCGGTGACGGCTTTGACGCCCTTGAATGACAGCGAAATATTGTCCAGTTCCAACAATTGCCTGGCGGCCGGTTGAGTCATGACGTCGCCTCCTGCCAAACCCTTTGGGAATGACGCTTGCCTTCTGCATCGGTGCTGGAAACCAAAGTAATCGCCGGCACTTCCCAGTGGGCCGAATCCCGCCATTGGCGGACGTTGATGCCCAAGGCTTGGAAAAAAGCCTGGGTCGCGGGCCGCAACGCCTCGCCCACCACCAACGGCGCATGGGTTCGCGAAAAGCCGAGGACATCGCGCAGCGGCCGCCGCACCAGCCAATGGCCCACGAACCGCCGCAACAGCCCCGGTCGTGCGGCCAAGGCCCAATCCACCAGTTTGCGCGCGCCATCGCCCGGTTCGGGCAGGCGTTCCAGCGCATAGCCATGCAAGCGCTCATAGGTTTCGCGCGTGCCGGCCACCAGCGTCGGGCCCAGCTCCCGTCGATCACGATCGCGGGTCGCAAGGTTCTCGGGAAAATTCAAGCGAAAACCGGCGATCAACCAAGGCGCCAGCAGATACCGCGCCTGACCACCCGAGGCAAAGCCTCGGGCGGCCAGCGCCTCGTCCTTTGGCCCCAGTCCTTCGCGCTGAACCAGTTGTTGACCGTCCTGCAACAGCTCGACGTGACTGATGCGTTGCCGTTCAATGGCCTGTGGTCCCTGGCGGTAGAGGACAAACGCGGTTTGCTGCGCACGGGCTTGCGGGAGCGTTTCGACAAACGTCTTCGACCCCGTCAACGTGGCGTAATCCAGCGCCTGGTCAAACGGAACCAAGCCCGCCAGGCCGCGCCTGTCCAGATAAATCAGTACGCGGGGAGCCACCTCTGCCGCGCCTAGACGCAACAGTTCTTCGGGCCCTTCGGCCACGACGAAATCCGGCAGCAATTGGCCGAGCAGTTGCGCCTGCCCGGCAGCCGTGTCCAACGGATCGAGCAGGCTCGCCGCCCCCCCGAGCCACTGCGCCGCGAGCGCCGCCACGATGGCCTGCGGCCGCGGACGGCTGATGATCGTCAGGGTCGCGCCCACCGAGAATCCGCCGTCCTGCAAGGCGTTCGCCAGGCGCTGCACCTCATCGGCCAACTGCCACCAGGTCCACACTTGCCAGACGCCCAGGTGCTTGTGGCGCAGGGCGACCTCCGTGCCGTGCTCAAGCGCCTGCCGATGCAGCCAGTGGGGCAAAGTGTCGAAGGTTTCAATGAGCGTGCCCATGCTGCCTCCCCGCCTAAGCGACCGCCGCCGTTTTCGTCGCCACTTTGCCCTGTTCCAGCTCGCGCACCAGCGGCAGGACCCGTTGACCGAAATATTCCACCTCCTCCTGGAAGTGCAGGAAAGCGGCGAGCACCAGATCCACCCCCACGGCTTTCAACGCAACGATGCGTTCGGCGATCTGCCGGGGCGTGCCGATCAGGTTGGTCTTGAAGCCATCGTTGTATTGCACCAAGTCTTCGAAACTGGACTTGGCCCAGTTGCCCTCGCCTTCCGGACTGGCCTTGCCGGCCTGTTTTGCCGCGTCGCCAAACGCGTTGACGGCTTCGGGGTCGGCCTGGTCAATAATCTGTGCGAGCACCGCGCGCGCTTCTTCTTCCGTGTCACGGGCGATGACAAAGGCGTTCACGCCAACCTTGACGGTGTGGTTGTTGGCGGCCGCTTTGGTCCGCAAATCATCGATCTGGGCCTTGACCCCTTCCACCGTGTTGCCGTTGGTGAAATACCAGTCGGACACCCGGGCGGCCATGTCCCGCGCGGCCCGCGAACTGCCGCCCTGGAAAATTTCCGGGTGTTGCTGCAAAGGTTTTGGCTTGAGGGTGTAGCTGTTGAAGCGATAGAAGTCGCCGCGAAAGGTGAAGTTGTCGGTGGTCCAGACGCCCTTGAGCGTGGTGATGAACTCTTCAGAACGGCGATAACGCTCGTCGTGTTCCAGCCAGGGTTCGCCGATGGCGTTGAATTCACCCTTGAACCAGCCGGACACCACGTTGATCGCCACGCGGCCGCCGGTGAGCTGGTCGATGGTTGCAATCTGCTTGGCCAATACCGAAGGCGTCCACGGCCCCGGCAACACCGCCGCGATGACCTTCAGGCGCGTGGTCGCCGCCAGCAGCGCATGGCTGAACGCCACCGATTCGTGCTGGTATTCGGCGCCATAACCGGCGGTGAAACGAATCTGGGTCAGGGCATAGTCGAAGCCGGCGGCCTCGGCGATCTGCGCGAGCTTGCGGTTGTAATCGATGCCCCAGTCGGTGCGCTGGGGGATCTTGCTGACCACCAATCCACCGCTGACATTGGGTACCCAGTAGGCAAACTTGATCGTGTCCTGGCTCATTACGTGTACTCCCAGCTCGTTGAAATATAGGCGTCGTCGCCTCTGCAACGGCTAGAGCAGCAACCGTGCCACTTGTATTTATCCTTGATAATCAAGTGGTTACATAAACAGCTCAGGGTGTATGGCTGTCGTGCGGCAGACAGGCTGTTGAATCGCTGTTGCACAGCCAACAGCCCGCGCGTCGCCGCCCCTGGCGGTCACTGTTGCCCGACACACAGTCGCCAGACAGTTTGTTCGTCGGGCGACAGCCTGGGCGCTTTGGAATAGGGCAAACGCCCCGTTTTCGTTGGCTTCGGGCACCGGGCATGGAGCATGCAATGACGGTCTGCAACGGCAGGCCTTCGCCCTGCCCGCCTCTCGTCAACACAAGGAACATCGCCATGACCGCACAGCAACAACACCTGCCACCTGTCCTTTCCACCGGCACCGACTATGAGGCGCTGGCCCAGCGATTCCGGCCGATCTTTGCGCGCATCCAAAGCGGCGCGCTGGCCCGTGAACAGTCACGCAGCTTGCCCTTCGAACCAGTGAAATGGCTCAAGGAAGCGGGCTTTGGCGCGGTGCGCGTGCCGGTGGAATTCGGCGGCGCCGGGGCCTCGTTGCCACAGCTGTTGCAACTGTTGATCGAACTGGCCGAAGCCGACTCCAACCTGCCCCAAGCCCTGCGCGGGCACTTTGCTTTTGTCGAAGATCGCCTCAATGCCCACGCCAGCAGTCCGCAAGGCGTCTGGTTCAAGCGCTTCGTCAACGGCGACCTGGTGGGCAACGCCTGGACCGAAATTGGCGCGGTGAAACTCGGCCAGGTCATCACCCGAGTGTCTCGCCAAGGCGAGCAATGGGTGGCCAACGGCACCAAGTACTACAGCACCGGCAGCATCTTCGCCGACTGGATCGACCTCTATGCCCAACGCGACGACAACGGCGCCGATGTGATCGCCGTCGTGAATGTCCACCAACCTGGCGTCAAGCAAAGCGACGACTGGGACGGCTTCGGTCAACGCACCACCGGCAGCGGCACGTCGGCGTTCGAGAACGCCGTGGTCGACGCCGAGAACCTCATCGACTTCTCCACCCGTTTCAAATACCAGACCGCGTTCTATCAACTGGTCCTTCTCGCCGTGCAGACCGGCGCCGGTCGCGCCGCCGTCCAGGACTTCAGCGAGCAAGTGCGCCAGCGCACCCGCGTCTTCAGCACCGGCAACGCCAGCGAAGTCAGCCAGGACGTGCAAGTGCAGCAGGTGATCGGCAAGGCCTCGGCGCAAGTCTACGCCGCCGAGGCCACGACCCTGCGCGCGGCCGGCGCCTCGCAACGTGCCTACGAAAGCCGTTTCGGCCAAGACGCCGAAATCGAACACACCGCCAATATCCTCGCCGAACTGGAGTCGGCCCAAGCCCAGGTGGTGGTCGCCGACCTGACGCTGCGCGCCACCAGCGACCTGTTCAACGCCCTCGGTGCCTCCGCCACCAGCACCAGCAAAGCCCTCGACCGCCACTGGCGCAACGCCCGCACGGCGGCTTCGCATAATCCGTTGATCTACAAGGAGCGCATCATTGGCGACTGGGAAATCAATGGGACGGAGCCGCCGTATGTCTGGCAGATTGGTGGAGGATCGAAGCCGCGTTGACTTTCCTTCGCGGCGTCAGCGGTTGTTGCGCAGGATGGAGAAATTCAGCGCAGCAGCCGGGAGCATGGCAGGCAGCGGTGGGTTACGATCCATTGCAGTGTCCATTGTCCGAAGACTCGCTGGCCCGCGCATAAATTCAATAAGCGTTCGCGACGCCTGCAAAAGCCAACAGGGAACAAGCATGTTCGCCCGACCTTTCTCCATCGACATTCCCGAAAGCGCCCTTGATGACCTTCGCCATCGCCTGCAAAACACCCGGCTCCCGGTGCCACTGGCCGGGCAAGGTTGGCGCGAAGGGATGGACATTGATGTGCTCCACGCACTGATTGCCCAATGGTCGAACGCATTCGACTGGCGAACCCAGGAAGCAGCGCTCAACCGCCTGCCGCAATTTGTCGCCACGCTGGGCGAGCAGCAGGTTCACTTCGTCCATCAGCGCGGCGTCGGGCCCAATCCGATGCCACTCGTGCTCACTCACGGCTGGCCCGGCTCGTTCATCGAGATGCAGCGCATCATCGCGCTGCTGACGGATCCGGCCAGCCATGGCGGCGATCCGGCCGATGCGTTCGATGTGGTGGTGCCGTCGTTGCCCGGCTACACCTTTTCCGCGCCGTTCATACAAGCCGGTTGCGGGCCATTCGAGGTGGCGGGTTTGTGGGGCGAGCTGATGACCGGGCTGGGTTATGAACGGTTCGGTGCCCAGGGCGGCGATGTCGGAGCGGCTGTAACGTCCTGGCTGGGGGTGCGCTTTCCCGAGCGCCTGACCGGCATCCACCTCAACTACATTCCCGGCGCGTACCGCCCGCCGCTTGGCGAAACTGATCCACCTTTGAGCGAAGAAGAATCTGCTTACCTGCAACGCGCCGCGGCCTTCAGCGAAGCCGAAGGTGCCTATGCGCACATCCAACGAACCAAGCCACAAAGCCTGGCTGTGGGCCTCAACGATTCTCCGGCGGGATTGCTGGCCTGGATGGGGGAAAAGATTCTGTCGTGGTGCGATCCGGGCGCCGCTATCGATCGCGAATGGCTGTTGACCAATGTGACGCTCTACTGGCTGACGAACTGCATTGGTTCGTCGTTTCGCCCGTATGTGGAGGGCATCCGGCGGCCTCTGGTGCTTGCCAGCGGTGAGCGAGTGAACCCGCCGCTTGGGGTCGCGTTGTTTCCCAAGGAACTGCCGCTACCGCCACGCAGTTGGGTGGAGCGCGGCTATAACGTCAGGCGCTGGACGCAGATGCCGCGCGGTGGTCATTTTGCGGCGTTGGAGCAGCCGGAGTTGTTGGCGGGGGATATTCGGGCATTTTTTCGGGACTTTCGATGAGCCAAGGCGGTCCGTAAATCTTGTAGGAAATGACTACCCGTGGCGAGGGAGCTTGCTCTCGCTGGGGTGCGAAGCGGCCTGGGATCGGCGGCTCCGTTTCGTCAGACGTACCGCAGCGCTCGGTTTTACGGCGGCTGCGCCACCGAGCGGGAGCAAGCTCCCTCGCCACGGGTTCTGTGTGCGTCCTACAGGTCGGTTGTGGGGGTTGGGATCGACTTCTATAGTTGGGCTCGTCGCTGGCTTTGGCTGGTGGCTGGGTTTCGCAGCCCGACTGCAAAGGAAATGCACCGTCGAATGAAATTCAGGCAAACTTGCCCGCGTTCATTTTATGGCGGTTGCGCGCGGGAGATCTTCGGGTCTGCCGGGTTTTCCTTCCTCGGTCTGCGAACCCGCGCGCAACTGCCACCCGTTTGTTTCGCAGCGAAAAGGTGGCATTTCTTTTTTCTTGAAGGAAATACCTTATGACAGCTGATCAAGCATCTTTCCGTTTCACCCCCCTCACCCAGACGGTCACCACACACCCCGTCCTGCTGATCGACAACCACGCGCCACTGCCCGAACTCCACGCCTGTGTCAGTGAACGACTGTATGCCACGCTCGATTACCTGACGCTCGTGGCCTGTTCCAGCCTGCGCGACTCATCCACCAGTGATATCAACACTCTGACCAACGTTGCCCGGATCCTCGTGCAGGACGTGGCCGACGTGTTCGGCGTCATCGAACGACGGGGTCTCGAGGGTTGATTTGATTGCGGAATTGGGCTTGGCATTGGGTACATATCCATTGCTGCGGTGATGGCTGCTAAGGGTTTCGCTTTTACAGCGAGTCACTTTCGAAAGGCACGAAAGTAACCAAAGTGCCTTTGCCCCACCACTCGGCACCTCGCCTAGGCTCGGTGTGCCCTCACTCCGGCATTGCTCCGTGGGCCCGCCGCGAAGGCCCATCCATGGGCCAGCGCGGCTATCCCGGCATCCATGCCGGGATACCCACTGCGCAATGCCTGCGTTCGGCCAGCGTGGTTAACGGGGCGCCGAGATCAACGTCCGCCGCGAGGCGGCCTGATAGCCGACCTGGTTTAGGTTGGGACCGCGTATCTCCTGTGAGTACGGGTTTGCTAGCAATAACGGTGGGTGAGCAGGCATGGCGACGAAAGTGCCCTGGTCTTCACTGGCACAAGCAAACGCCGCTTTCGAAAGCAAACGATAAACCTGTGGCGAGGGAGCTTGCTCCCGCTGGGCTGCGCAGCAGACCCAAAACCATTCAGCAAGGTGTATCTGGATAATCGCAGGGTTGCATTTTACGACTGCTGCGCAGCCGAGCGGGAGCAAGCTCCCTCGCCACGGGGGTATCGATTTTCTTGAGTTCAGGACTTCCCACAGGAGGAACGCGATCACCTGCAGACAGGCCGGCTATCAGGCCGCCTCGTGGTGGACGTTGATTTCGGCGCCCCGTTAACCACGCTGGCTGAACGAAGGTGTTGTGGAGTGGGTAACCCGGCATGGATGCCGGGTTAGCCGCGCTGGACCATGGATGGTCCTTCGCGGCGGGCCCACGGAGCAATGCCTTCGTTCAGGCATGCCGAGCCTTAGCGAGGCACCAAGTGGTGGGGCAAAAGCGTTTTGCTTACTTTTGACTGGGCCGGCTTCCGGGCTTCTCAAAAGTGAGTCGCCGTAAGGGCGGAACCATAAGCAGCCGTCACCGCAGAAACGGATATGTACCCGGTCAAAATAGATCAGGTAGCCCCCTCAGGTTCAGTCAACGCCGCCAACACCAACGGATGCAAAACCGCATCCGGATGTTTTTCCTGCCACGCCCCGAGATCCCGGCGCATCCCCGGCGTCCAGAAGTTCTTGATGTGCTGTCGGACCCCACTCACCGCCAGCGCCTGATCAGGCTCCGTGGCGAAATACCGGGCGATCTCGTTGGCCATCTTGATCAGGTTCTGCGAGCTCATCGGCGTACCTCGGCTTTTTCGGCGTGACGACGTTCCTTCAGCAGTCGCCGCTGCTCATCGCTGAAAGCCTGATACCGCTTCTGCCATTCCGAAGGCTGGCTGACCCGCACGATCTCCACTGCCGTGACCTTGTATTCCGGGCAGTTGGTGGCCCAGTCGGAGTTGTCGGTGGTGATCACGTTGGCCCCGGATTCAGGGAAGTGGAAGGTCGTATAAACCACACCCGGCGCCACCCGCTCCGTAACCTTGGCCCGCAGCACCGTCTGGCCGGCGCGGCTGCCGATACCGACCCAGTCTTCGTCGACAATCCCACGGTTCTCGGCATCGGTCGGGTGGATTTCCAGGCGATCTTCCTCGTGCCAAGCGACGTTGTCGGTGCGCCGGGTCTGGGCACCGACGTTGTACTGGCTGAGGATCCGCCCGGTGGTCAGCAATAGCGGATAACGACCGTTGACCTTCTCTTCGGTGGGCACGTAGCCGGTGAGCATGAAGCGTCCTTTACCGCGCACGAACTCGTCGATGTGCATGGTCGGCGTGCCATCCGGCGCGGCATCGTTGCACGGCCATTGCAGGCTGCCGTGCCGCTCCAGTTCGGTGTAGCTGACGCGGCTGAACGTCGGCGTCAGGCGGGCGATCTCGTCCATGATTTCCGAAGGATGGTTGTAGTGCATCTTGTAGCCAAGGGCATCGGCCAGGGCGATGGTGGCTTCCCAGTCGGCCTTGCCGGCCAGCGGGTCCATCACTTTGCGGACCCGCGAGATGCGGCGTTCGGCGTTGGTGAAGGTGCCGTCCTTTTCCAGGAACGAGCTGCCCGGCAAAAACACGTGGGCGAACTTCGCTGTTTCGTTGAGGAAGATGTCCTGGACGATCACGCATTCCAGAGCAGTCAAGGCCGCGGTCACATGCTGGGTGTTGGGGTCGCTCTGGGCGATGTCCTCGCCCTGGCAGTAAAGCGCCTTGAAGGTGCCGTCCAGCGCCGCCTCGAACATGTTCGGGATGCGCAGGCCCGGGTCGGGTTGCAGGGTCACGTTCCAGGCTTGTTCGAACTGGGCGCGCACCGTTTCGTTGGAGATGTGCCGGTAGCCGGGCAATTCGTGGGGGAACGAGCCCATGTCGCAGGAACCCTGGACGTTGTTCTGACCCCGCAACGGGTTCACTCCGACGCCTTCGCGGCCGATGTTGCCGGTGGCCATGGCGAGGTTGGCGATGCCCATCACCGAGGTACTGCCCTGACTGTGTTCGGTGACGCCGAGGCCATAGTAAATGGCCGCGTTGCCACCCGTGGCGTAGACCCGCGCCGCGGCGCGGATTTGCTCGGCGGGCACACCGCAGACCGGGCCGAGGACCTCAGGGGCGTTTTCCGGCAGGCTGACGAAATCACGCCAGCGGGCAAAATCCGTCGCCTCGCAACGCGCCTTGACGAAAGGCTCGTCAACCAGGCCGTCAGTGACGATCACGTGGGCCAGCGCGTTGAGCATCGCCACGTTGGTGCCCGGACGCAATTGCAAGTGCAGCTCGGCTCGGGCGTGAGGCGAATCCACCAGGTCGATGCGCCGTGGGTCGATGACGATCAGCCGCGCGCCCTGGCGCAGGCGACGCTTGAGCTGGGAGCCAAACACCGGGTGAGCGTCGGTGGGGTTGGCGCCCATCACCATGATCACGTCGGCTTTCATCACCGAGTCGAAGTTCTGCGTGCCGGCGGATTCGCCCAGCGTTTGCTTGAGGCCGTAACCCGTCGGCGAATGACAGACCCGGGCGCAGGTGTCGACGTTATTGTTGCCGAACGCCGTGCGCACCAGCTTCTGCACCAGGTAGGTTTCTTCGTTGGTGCAGCGGCTGGAGGTGATGCCGCCGATGGAATCGCGGCCGTACTTGAGCTGGATCCGTCGCAGTTCGCTGGCGGCATAGGTGACCGCCTCGTCCCAGCTGACTTCCTGCCACGGGTCACTGATGTGCTTGCGGATCATCGGCTTGGTGATGCGGTCCGGGTGAGTCGCGTAGCCCCAGGCAAAGCGACCCTTGACGCACGAGTGGCCGTGGTTGGCCTGGCCGTTCTTGTCCGGGACCATGCGCACCAGTTGCTCGCCTTTCATCTCGGCGCGGAACGAGCAGCCCACGCCGCAATAGGCGCAGGTGGTGACGACGCTGCGTTCCGGCTGGCCGATCTCCACCACGCTCTTGTCGATCAGCGTCGCCGTCGGGCAGGCCTGGACGCAAGCGCCGCAGGAGACGCATTCGGAATCGAGGAAGTTGTCGCCGCCGGCCGCTTCCACTCGGGAATCGAAACCACGCCCGGTGATGGTCAGGGCGAAGGTGCCCTGGATTTCCTCGCAGGCGCGCACGCAGCGACTGCAGACGATGCATTTGCTCGGGTCGTAATCGAAATAAGGGTTGGACACGTCCTTGGCTTCGGCCAGGTGATTGGCGCCTTCATAGCCATAGCGCACTTCCCGCAGGCCCACCTGCCCCGCCACCGTTTGCAATTCGCAGTTGCCGTTGGCCGGGCACGTCAGGCAGTCCAGTGGGTGATCGGAAATGTACAGTTCCATCACGTTGCGGCGCAGCGTGGCGAGCTTGGAGGTCTGGGTGCGCACCACCATGCCCTCGGTCACGGGCGTGGTGCATGAGGCCGGGTAACCGCGCATGCCGTCGATCTCCACCAGGCACATGCGACAGGAGCCGAAGGCTTCCATGCTGTCGGTGGCGCACAGCTTGGGGATGGTGGTGCCGAGCAAGGCCGCCGCGCGCATCACCGACGTGCCGGAGGGGACGTTGATCTCGCGGCCATCGATGGTCAGGCTGACTTGCACGTCGCTTTCGCGAGCCGGGGTGCCCAGGTCAATGTCGCTGGCTGGGTCGAAGATGGTGATCATTGGTCGGCCTCCGTGGTCGCCAGACCGAAGTCGGCGGGGAAGTACTTGAGGGCGCTGGCGACGGGGTAGGACGTCATCCCACCGAGGGCACAGAGCGAGCCGTATTGCAGGGTGTCGCAAAGGTCTTGCAGCAACAACGCCTGTTCCTGGCGGGCGTTGGCATCGGTGCTGGCGATCAAGCGATCCACCACCTCGACGCCTCGGGTTGAACCGATGCGGCACGGCGTGCATTTGCCGCAGGACTCCTCGGCGCAGAACTGCAAGGCGAACCGGGCCATCCGGGCCATGTCGAGACTGTCATCGGCGACCACCACGCCACCGTGGCCGAGCATCGCGCCCATGGCGGCGAACGCTTCGTAGTCCAGCGGCGTATCGAATTGCGCCGGAGGCACCCAAGCGCCCAGCGGTCCGCCGACTTGCGCGGCCTTCAGCGGGCGACCGCTGGCGGTGCCGCCGCCGTACTCTTCCACCAACTCGCGCAGGCTCAGGCCAAACGCGCGTTCCACCAGGCCGCCGCGACGAACATTGCCGGCCAGCTGGAACGGCATGGTGCCCAGCGAGCGACCCATGCCGAAGTCGCGATAGAACTGCGCGCCCTTCTCCAGGATCACCGGCACGGAGGCCAGGGTCACGACGTTATGGACCAGGGTCGGCAAGCCGAACAGGCCCTGTAACGCTGGCAGCGGCGGCTTGGCGCGGACCATGCCGCGCTTGCCTTCGAGGGATTCCAGCAGCGCCGTTTCCTCGCCACAGATGTAGGCGCCGGCGCCCACCCGGACTTCAATGTCGAAGGCGCAACCGCTGCTGCCCACGTCCGCGCCCAGGTAACCGGCCTCGCGGGCGATGTACAGGGCTTGATTCAATGTGCTGATGGCGTCCGGGTATTCGGAGCGGACGTAGATGTAGCCCATCGTCGCGCCGACGGCGATCCCGGCGATGATCATGCCTTCGATCAACAGGAAGGGATCACCTTCCATCAACATGCGGTCGGCGAAGGTGCCTGAGTCGCCCTCGTCGGCGTTGCACACCACGTATTTCTGCGGGCCCTGGGCGTCGCGCACGGTGCGCCACTTGATGCCCGCCGGGAACGCCGCGCCACCGCGACCGCGCAAACCGGAGTCCAGCACATTGGCGACAACCTCGGCGCCATCCAACTGGATCGAGCGGGCGAGGCCGCGGAATCCGCCTTGGGCGCGGTAGTCGTCGAGGGACAAGGGTTGGGTGATGCCGGCACGGGCGAACAGCAGGCGTTGCTGGCTTTTCAGGTAGGGAATGTTTTCCACCAGCCCCAACGCTGATGGATGGCTGCCTGGGTCGTGGGCGAGCGCATCGAGCAGGCCCGGCACGTCTTGTGCGGTGAGCGGGCCAAAACCCAACCGCCCTTCGGGCGTCTCTAGCTCCACCAACGGTTCCAGCCAATAAAGGCCTCGGGAACTGGTACGCCGCACCTGAAGCGGCAATTGACGACGCTCGGCCTCATGGACCAGCGCCTCAGCCACTCTGTCAGCGCCGACGGCACGGGCCACTGAATCACGGGGAACGCAGAGCGTCAGCATGGACCATCCTCCAGGCATCCGTTCACCAATTGGCGCAGGCGTTCAGGGGTCAGCCGCGCGTGCAACTCTCCGTCCAACTCCAAGGCCGGCGAGCAGACGCAGGCACCCAGGCAGTAGACCGGCCGCAGGCTGATGGCTCCGTCGGCGCTGGTGCCGTGATCGTCCAGCGACAGTTGCTCGCGCAACTGCGCCGCCAGGCCCTCGGCCCCCATGCTCTGGCACGACTCGGCCCGGCACAGGCGCAGCGTGTGACGCGCCGGCGGCGTGGTGCGAAAGTCATGGTAGAAGCTGATGACGCCGCGCACTTCAGCCAGACTGAGGTTCAGGGCATGGGCGATTTCCGGGACAGCGGCATCGGGAACGTACCCGCAACCTTCCTGGATGGCATGGAGGATGGGCAACAAGGCACCGGGGGTGTCCTTCTTGCGCGCCAGCACGCTGTGGATCAGAGGCAGGTGAAGCGTCTCATCAAGCATAAACGTACCTCGGCATCTCGAACGGCAGCGCCGCGTGGCGGTAGTCGTTCGGAGTCTTGGCTGCGGCGTGCGGCCCACGTCACGGTAGCGTGGCAAATCCGATCGCCATTCTTGCTCTCCGGCCAGGTGTCTTTTGGCGCACTTGGTCCGGGGCATCTTCACAGCTTGCCACTCCCGGGGGGTGGCGATTGCACGTGGACGACGAAACGTGTTCTGAAAGCGACGATTGGATAGCTTGCTTCTCGAAACAACGCTCCCTGACAAGATAGACGATGCACGGCGTTTGGCAGGACTGAAATGCCTGCCATCCGCAACGCGGGACCTATCGGGACGGCGACCATGTCCTTGTCGATGGTCAGCCCAAGGAACTGGTCATCATCCCTGGGGCCGGGCATGTCGATTTCTATGATCGCGTCGATCTGATTCCTTTTGATAAGTTGACGAGTTTTTTCCAGAGCAATCTGAAGTAATCATAAATCACACCGCTCATACTGCGGCCGAACGCAGGATCTGTGGCGAGGGAGCTTGCTCCCGCTCGGGTGCGAAGCAGCCGCCAAAGCTTGGGGCCGCTGCGCGACCCAGCGGGAGCAAGCTCCCTCGCCACGGGGCCGTGTGTTGACTGGATTGAGCGCGTGTAGCTATCCGCTGAAAAAAAGAACCAGAGACGGACCAATGACCACTGAACGCTACGACCAACTCGCCATTTTCTCGACCGTGGCCCAAGAGCGCAGTTTTACCCGGGCAGCCGCCAAACTCGGCATGTCCCAGCCGGCGTTGAGCCGAGCGATGCGTCAGTTGGAGGAGCGGCTGGGGGTGAGGTTGTTGTCGCGCACCACGCGCAGCGTTGCGCCGACCGAAGCGGGCGAACACCTGTTGCGGGTGGTGGCACCGCGGTTCGAAGAAATCGATAACGAGATGGCGATGCTCAGTGAGTTTCGCGACAAACCGGCCGGCAAATTGCGCATCACCGCTGGCGAACATTCGGCGATCACCGTCCTGCAATCCGTTCTCGCCAAGCTGGTGCCAGACCACCCCGACCTCACCATCGAAATCATCGTCGACTACGGCTTTACCGACATCGTCGCGGAGGGTTTCGACGCCGGTGTGCGGTTGGGACCGCAGGTCGCCAAGGACATGATCGCCATGCGCATCGGTCCCGACATGCGCATGGCGGTCGTGGGTTCCCCGGCCTATTTCGCCCGACATCCCAAGCCCATCCTTCCAAACGAGCTGACGGCGCACAACTGCATCAACCTGCGCATGCCGACCCATGGCGCCCTCTACGTTTGGGAATTCGAGAAAGATGGACAAGAATTGAACGTTCGGGTGGAAGGCCAATTGGTATTCAACACGATCGCCATGCGCCTGGAGGCCGCGCTCCAGGGCTTGGGACTGGCCTTCATGCCGGAGGATCTGGTGCGGGACGCAGTAGCGCAAGGCCGGTTGATCCGGGTGCTGGAGGATTGGTGCGAACCGTTTTCCGGCTATCACCTCTACTACCCAAGTCGCCGCCAGAGTTCGCCAGCCTTCACGCTGCTGCGCGAAGCCTTGCGTTATGAAGGTTGATTGGCCTGGGCGGCATCCAACGCCTCTGACGCACGTTTGGCTGCGGCGGTGTCGCCCTGCTCGTTAAGTAACTGGATCAGCTCTCGCAGCTGCGAAGCGCTCAATCCGACCCGAAGGCTGACGGCCATGTGCGAACGCAGTTGTGACTCCACGCCCGGAGTGGCCGCGAGGGCTGCCACCGTCGCCAGTTCTCGGCTTTGCCAGTCCAGATTGTCGCGCTCGAAAATGTCGCCGAACAGATGGGTTTGCAGGTATTGATTGATGACCGGGGCAAAATCGAACAACGGCCCGCTGACCGGCGCACCGACGAGGCGTGTCTGATTGGCCTTGCCCGCCGCCAGCAATGCATCGCCGGTGGGAATCGGGCGAACGGGCTCGCGTCCCGGATCGTCCTGGACGTCGCGTTGCTTGCGAGCCTCGACTACCTTCATCAACTCGCCGAGGGCGTTAAGGCTGCGGGGGAAGCCGCTGTAGGCGTAGAGTTGCACAAGGATTTCCTTCGCCTCGCTGATGGTCAGCCCCGCGTCCAGGCCTTTATTCAATGCGGTATTGAGCGCCGGCATGTTGCTGGTCGCCATGGCGGCGGCAATCAGCGGGATGGCGCGCTGCTTGGCCGAAAGCGTCTGGGAAACCTGCGTCGCATCCGGCTTGGCCAATGGCGCCAGCGCTGCGCCGGCAGCGTATTGCTCATCACTGACTTGTTCCATCCAGTCGACGTTCTTGCCACCCTCCGTACCGGTCAAGGCCAGATGCGTCATGGCGCTGGTCGGTGCGGCGCCATGCCAGTGCTTGACGCCCGGCGGACAAACAATCACATCGCCTGGGTGGATGTGCTGCACCGGCTTGCCCCATTCCTGGGTCAGGCCCACGCCGGAGACCACCACCAATCGCTGGCCGGCGGGATGGGTATGCCAGGCCGAGCGCGCGCCCGGTTCGAAGCTGACGTAGGCACCGGAAACATTGATCTCATCTGTCGCGGGGAATAATGGATCGACACGCACCCGACCGGTGAAATAGTCCGCAGGCCCCGCCGTCGAGGCCTGGCTGCCCGCCCGGATGATCTGCTGTGAGTGGCGCGACTCGCTGGCGCTTTGCGTGCCTGCGGCGTCGGCAAAAGGCGCCGCTGCACATAAGGCAAAACAAAGGGTCCCGGCCTTGGCGGCAGCGGGTACTTTTGATGGGGTCAAACGCTGGGTCATCTGGCTTGCCTCTCGATTGATATCGTAGAGAGACAAACTACGCGCGCGTGATTGATCGATAAACCGTGCCAATGGCATAGGACTTATGCTCGGTTCGTATAAATCCTCATGAAGAGGAAGATCTTAATTTTTTGTTTTTATAGCTAACGCGTCTTGAGTACCATCGCGAACTGATAGTTCTGACAGGTCACAAACCCTGTCGAACAGCGCTAATGTCATGTCCGGCGGTGAAGGATCGTTCAGCGCCTTCCATGGGCTCCTGACAGGAGCCTGGATCAGGACATATCGTGCGCCGAGACCAGATGACTTCCTCCCCGGCATTACATGCGGCAACACCGGTTTTATCGGTCTTCGAGCCACGAGGACTGCCAGCGCGCACGGTGCTTTATCACCGACGAGTCGAGGGCGAACCTTCCGAATCCCGGATCCATCGTCAGGCTTATGACACATCGGGTCGCCCGGTGGCGCACTGGGATCCACGCCTATGGGCGTTGGTTGAGGGAGGCTCCACGGCACCGGCGAATCAGACCTCGATTCATAGCCTGTCCAGTAAAGCGCTTGCCCAAAACAGTGTCGATTCAGGCTGGCTCTTGAGCTTGTTAGACGAAGCGGGCCAGGTGTCGCGCCGCTGGGACAGCCGCGGTACTCAGGCACGTATCGAATACGACGACTCGTTACGTCCGGTAGCGATGTTCGAGCAAGGTCAAGGGGAGCTTGAGCGTTGCGCGGAACGCCGATCTTACGGGGGGGCCGAGGCCAGTGCGCATAATTTGTGTGGCCAACTGATGCGCCATGATGATCCAGCTGGCAGCGTACAGGTGCACGAAGCAGCCTTGATTGGTGGGGTCATCCAGCAATCTCGCCGTTTTTTACGTGAGCAAACGCCGCCTGACTGGCCGCTTGAGCTGTCCTTGCGCGATGCATTGTTGGAACCCGCACCAGAGGATGCGATAACGCAGCACCACTATAATGCCGTGGGCAATGTGCTGACCCAGACAGACGCCAAAGGCCATCGCCAGCGCTTCACCTATTCTGTGGCTGGGCATTTGCACAGCGTTCGGCTGCAATTGGCCGGACAAGCCGAACAGCTGTTACTGTCGGGAATAGGCTACAACGCCTTCGCCCAAATCGAGACTCAAACCGCCGGCAATGGACTCGTCACTTCAGCCGATTACTCTCCCAGCGACGGACGGCTCATGCACTTGCTGGCGCGAAGGACGGACGGCACATGCCTGCTCGACCTTCGCTACGATTACGACCCGGTGGGCAATGTCTTGAGCGTTCGCGATGAAGCCCAGCCCGTGCGTTTCTTCAATAACCAACGCATCGAGCCAATCAGCACTTATCGCTACGACACGCTGTACCAACTGATCGAGGCTACGGGAAGAGAAATCGCCACGGGACGACAGGGACCAGCCTTGCCAGAACTAAGACCAACGCCGCTTGACCCCAACCAACTGAGTCAATTCACCCAGACCTATTGGTACGACACCGGCAATAACCTGACCACGTTGCGGCATGTCGGCGCCCAGCCCTACACCCATGAAATGCAGGTGGCTCCGTTGAGCAACCGCAGCGTGCCGAAGGACGTCGAGCTGACTTCGGCGTTCGATGTCAACGGGAACCTGCTCCAGTTGCAGCCCGGACAAGCGCTAAGCTGGGACCTGCGTAACCAGTTGCAATGCGTCACCCCGATAGAGCGGCTAGAAACCGTCAACGACGATGAAGTGTATGTCTATGACGGTGGCGGCGAGCGGGTCCGCAAAATTCGCCGCAGCCAAGCCAGGATGGTCTCGCACCGGGCGGAGGTGCGTTATTTGCCCGGTCTGGAGTTACGAACCGACACAGCGAATGGCGAAAGCCTGCAAGTAATCAGTGTGCCCGTCGGCCTCGGTGGAGTTCGAGTATTACATTGGGACGCCGGGCTACCTGACGGCATGAGTAATGATCAGTTTCGCTACAGCGTGAGCGACCACCTGGGCAGTTGCACCCTGGAACTGGTACCGGATGGTCAGGAATAACCCGGTCACTTTGATCGACCAAGATGGGCTTGCCCCCATCTATCCTGTTCTAGGCGCTTTTCTGAGTGATGTGTTCATGACGGTGAATATGACTTGATTGGTAGCCAGCGCCTGGAGCCAGGCGCGTCAGCAGATTACGCGCCAATCGCAATATGGGGTGACCGGATCCACGTCGGCACGGCTGGAAGGCACATGGGGATTCGCCCAACCGACGAGGCAGGTTTCCCTGATTTTGTTGGCGAAATAACAGGGCGGGAGATCAGCAACGACTCTGGGCATTACCGTCCCTCGGGCGGATTGGGGCACCTTGTCCCGGAGGGGTACGTGTACAAGGAAAAACACGCCGCAGAAGCCGGCTCCCCGATACGCCTGAGCATGCTCTCTTCGCCTCAGGAGTATGTGGATAAGGTGACGGCATTCAGGAAAGAGCACGACAGATCGGAAAGGGCCGGAGCTGTGCTGGATTTCCTGGCGTATCACGGTTTGCAGGGTGAAGCCCAGCGCGCCGCCTTCGCGTATGAAAACGTACATATCACTCGACTTTTTCGAGACAGTGGACTGGACATAGAGAAAAGCTTCGGTGAAGTCCTGTTGGAGCTTGAAGGTGAAATTGCCCCCCTCGAGACAGTGATTTCATTAAATCCCCGTTCCAGCCAAAGCAACAAAGCAAAACTTGCAATGTTGCAGAACAGAGTAGCGGCCATGAACAAAATCAGTTCCAAGGCGCCTGATGTCCTTCGACAACCGTACTCTGCCTACAAACGAGACGTTGAATTGCTCCGCGCCCCTCCGACAGTGGCTGCTTTAGCGAATCCGGGCACGCCAAAGGCCGCACGCCCTTTCAAAAAACCCGGTTTCCTTCACCGGATCAAAAACGCGATAGGGCGTTAAAGCAGCGAAACGTTTCCTCTGAGCAAACGCGGCTAGGCAGGCTCGCCGCGTATAGTCGATGCTTATGTCGACCACACCTCCAAGAGGCGTATCCGTGCCTGAGCTACCTAACGACTGCGCTTACACCAAACGCTTCGACGCCGTACTGGCCTATATCGAGGCCAATCTTGAAGGCGATCTTTCGGTGCAGACGTTGAGTCAAGTGGCGAATTTCTCGGTGTTTCACTTCCATCGCCAATTCACGGCATTCGTGGGCGTGCCTGTTTCCCGTTACGTGCAGTTGATACGGCTGCGACGCGCGGCGCATCGCCTGGTCGCCCTTGCCGATTACCCGGTACTGGACGCCGCGCTGGATGCGGGTTTTAAAAGCCCCGAGGCATTTTGCCGGGCGTTCGGCCGAGCGTTCGGCAGTGCACCAAGCATGTTCAGGAAGAACGCGAACTGGCAGGTCTGGAACACGGTATTCGCCGTCCCTCATTTTTCCAGGAAAGTACTCATGCACGTACGAATCATCGAACTCCCCGAAATCAAGGTGGCGGCGCTTGAGCACCGCGGACCGCCAGGGCTCGTCAACGAGAGCGTATGCCAGTTCATCGCATGGCGCATGAGTAGCGGGCAGTCGCCGGTGGCGTCAAGCCGCACGTTCGGCATTCCCTACGGCAACCCCGACACGACACCGCCACACGCCTTCCGATTCGCGATCTGCGGTGAGATTCTCGAAGACGTGACGCCGAATGACTTCGGCGTACACCCGCTGGTCATTCCCGGCGGTCGCTATGCCGTGGTGCGCCACGCAGGATCTCCCGATCACATCGGCGAAACGATCTATCCGATCTACCGCGACTGGCTTCCCGGCAGCGGCGAGGAACTGCGTGACCAGCCATTGGTTTTCCACTACTTGAGCGTCTATCCCGAGACACCGCAGGATCAATGGCAGACTGATGTGTATGTGCCGCTGCGGTAGCGGGATAAGCCCTTCCGCCCTTCGGCTTACCCGCAAGCCCGCGCATGGGGCATCCGGCGCTGATCAGGAACCCAGTCAGCCCTCAGAACGAATACGCTCCACCAACCGCGCCTGCAATTGCTCGAGCTCCTGCGGATCAGCTTTCCCCTGCCCATGGGCGCCAGGCGCTTGGCCTTCCCAGCGTGGGATGATGTGCACATGGATGTGGTAGACCGTCTGCCCCGCTGGCGCGCCGTTGAATTGGGCGATCTGCACACCGTCAGGCTGCAACTCGTCGACGATGACGCGGGTGAGGCGCTGCACCGCTGACATCAGCTTCCCCAGCACCGCAGGGTCGACTTCCAGGATGTTCCGGGCCTGGGCCGCCTTGGGAATGACTAGTACGTGACCGCGCGACTGAGGGAAGAGGTCGAGGAAAGCCAACACATCCGCGTCTTCGTAGATCTTGTAGCAAGGGGCTTCGTCGCGAAGGATAAGCGCAAAAATATTCTGCGGATCGTATTGGCCGTGCAAGCTCATGGTCGCTCCTTGGAAGGTATTTTAACTTTTTAGCGTCAGCGCTATCTTCTGCTGCAATTCGCTTTCTGAGAATGGTTTATGCAAAACCGGGTATCTGGCAAATTCGCCAGGCACACCGCTAGCACCGTATCCGGTACTGAACAGGAAAGGAATATCGCGATTACGCAGTATTTCTGCAACGGGAAAAACGCGTTCACCGGCCAGGTTGACGTCCAGGATCGCCAAGTCGATCTGCGCCGTGCCCGCCATTTCACGGGCCACGGCGAGCCGTGGAACGGACGCCACCACCGTGCACCCCAGCTCTTCGAGCATTTCCTCGATCAACATGGCGACTGTGCCTTCGTCTTCGACAAGGAGCACTCTGATACCCGCAAACAGGGTCATGCGTGGTTCTCAGCGACCATAAACGAGAAGCGACAAAGAACGCCCTCAGGAGCAAAGGTGAGCACGAATATTCCGCCGAGGTCACGCTCGATGCAACGCTTCATCAAACGTGAACCGAGCCCTTCGCGCTCCGGCTGGTGCACCAGCGGTCCACCCTGCTCGCGCCAATCCACCGTCAGCAAGGTCCCGTTCGGTTGCGGCTGGACGTTCCAGTTCACCGAGAGCCTGCCGGTCTCGACAGACATCGCGCCGTACTTGAGGGCATTGATCGCCAGCTCATTGAGGGTCATCGTCAGGCCAAGCGCGATTCGCGTATCGACATCGATGGCATCACCCTCGATGGTGATCCGACCGGGCTCGGCTCCGAATATCGGGGTGAGCACTTCCTGCGCCAGGGAAGCGAGGGGTGTATGGCCCCAGTGCCGCCTCGTCAGCAGGTCGTGGGCTCGGGACAAGGCGAGAAGGCGAGCCTCGAACCGGGTGTAGCCGTCCTTGGCGTCCTGGGCGTTGCGCGCCGTTTGGGCTGCCAGGGATTGCACGGTGGCGAGGGTGTTCTTGACCCGGTGATTGAGTTCGTCGATCAGTGTCTTCTGCCGGTCTTCCGCCTGCTTTCGCTCGGTGATATCCACCAGCATGTTGATGGCGCCGACCAGGTTGCCTTCGGCATCGTGCAGCGGCGTGGGATATGGGGCGAACGGTACGCGGGTGCCATCCGGCCGTTCTGCTATCGCTTCGACACCGCGTATCGGTCGGTTTTCCTTCAAGGCGACCGCCATCGGACACTGGTCGTGGGGCAGCGGGGTTCCGTCGGTGGTGAACAGTTTCCAAGTCACGCACCAGAGCTCGCCCAATCGAGGCGTGCGACCTGATAGTTCGACCGCCGCCCGGTTGAAGAAGTTGATACGGCCGTCGGCGTCGGTGGTGTAGACCGCTGCGGGCAGTGCTTCGAGCAGATTGCGCATGTGCCGCTCGCTTTCGCGAATCTGGTTCTCCATCCGTCGCGCCAAGGTGACATCCTGGAGCACGCGCACGCCATAGCAAAACACCCCGTCGGCGTCCCTGACCGATGAACTGTGGATGTCCAGGTACACGGTCTCGCCGTCAGGCTTGAAAGCGCGCTTGCGCAGCTCGTAGTTGTCCAGCTCGCCGGCCACTTGGCGCGCATATAAGGCAGCATCCTCGTCGGTGCTGTCGGGGTGGGTGTAGTCCAGGAAAGTCATTTGCAACAGTTCTTCGCGCGACCGACCGAGCATGTTGCAGAGGGCGTCGTTGACCCGCAGCAGGCGTCCGTCCGCGCCGGCCTCGGCGATGCCGATCGTCGCCGCTTCGTACGTCGCCGACAGCCTGTCGTCGCTCTCCTTGCGTGCGGCTTCGGCCGTATGGACACAAGTCATGTCCACCGTGAAGCAGCGCGTATTGAAGAGCTTGCCCTGTTCGAACCGCCCGTTGGAAGTGATCGAGACATGCTTGATCGAGCCGTCCTTGGCCCTCAAGCGCGCTGGATAGTTTTCCAGGCATTCGCCGCTGCTCAACTTGCTCAGGATGTCGCAGATGACGGGCTCGTCGACATGAAACTCGCTGATGTTGCGGCCGATATATTCTTTTTCCGAATAGCCCAGCAGGGTCAGCTCGGCCTTGTTGGCGCGCAGGATGATGCCCTCGCCACTAACGATGTGCAGGCCCACCGCGCTGTTCTCGAAAAAATCTTCGAGGTCGGCGTTCTTGTGCCGAAGCTCTTCGGCCACGGCATGGTGGGCCGAGACATCCTGGAAGCAGTTGATCGCGCCCTGGATGACCCCTTGCGAGTCCTTCAGGGCCCGGATGTTCACCAGTGCCACGAACCGCGCCCCATCCGGACGTTCGATGATCACTTCCTGGTTGCGCGTCGGCAGACCCGTTTCCAGGGACGTCGCCATCGGGCAGGCTTCCAACGCAAGCGGGGTACCGTCGGGCAGGAAAAGGCGATAAGAACCACAGAAGCGGTCACCACCCTCCCCCAGCATCGGCACTCGTCCCCACATTGCCGCCGCCTCGCTGTTATACCGGACCAGCCAGCCTGCGCGGTCGCAGATGTACACGGCGCCGGGAATGGCATCGAGCGCGTTCGTTCCAATCGCCACGAGACTTTCGTACTCGCTCGGCGGCGTACGCGTCTCTGTGGGAAACGCTTCAATATTCGACATGGTTCATCCTCAATCCGCCTGGCCTTGCCATCGCTGCGGTCCTGCGACTTCGCAATGGACACTAGACCCCCTGTTCATCCCGCGAGTTCAGGGAAACTCGACACCGCATGAATTCAGGTCAGAACCTGAACAAATGGCGCGGTGTTTCCACCATGAGCGCGCGCATAAGGTGCGCCGAACCCTCTAGTGCATGCAACTGCTGCATCACGGTATCGAAACCGACGTTGCCTTCATATTGGGTGTGCGGCCAGTCACTGCCCCAGACCAGCCGACGCGGGCCTAAACTCTGCTCCAGCAACGCCAATGCGGACCGGGCGAATTCGAGGTTCTCCCGATCCGTCCCGGCCAGCCGGTAGATGCCGGAGACCTTCATCCACACCTGGCCGCCAGTGCCCAGCTCCAGCATCTCGGCAAAGCCTGGCTGGTCAAGGCCCAAACGGGCATCCGGGCGACCGAAATGATCGATCACCACTTGCACGCCAAACGGCATCAGTTGACCAATCAATGCCGACAACTCATTCACGGGCGCATGCAATTCGACGTGCCAGCCCAATCCAGCGAGATCTTCCAGGAAAGCTTTCCACGCCGTCTCGCGAAAATCAGGCAGGGCCTTGCCCATCAGGTTCAAGCGCACACCGACCACACCCAGTCGAGCCATGTCCTCGAGCAAGGCGCGGCTGATACCGGGCTCAACTACCACGACGCCGCGAAGTCGCTCCGGCGCCTGTCGCAGCGCAGCCAGCAAGTAGCCGTTGTCGGTGCCGAGAAAGCTCGGCTGGACCAATACCCCATGGCTCAGGCCGTGGGTTTTCAGGTGTTCCAGATAGTCCGCCAGCGTGGCGTCATAGCCAGGCGTGTAGCGCCGAACAGCCGCCAGTTCCAGCTCGCGACTGAACACATGAGCGTGACAGTCGACGCCGGTGATCGGCGTAGTGCAGGTATCAACCATTGCTTTTCATCTATCGCAAATAAGGAGTGATCAGGCCCGGGCGCTCTCGCTGCCAGATGGAACGGCGGGTGCGGGGGGCGCGGTCGCCTCGAGGCTGCGGCCGCGGGTTTCCGGCAGGCACAGCGCCGCGAGCACCGCCACGCCGTAGGCAATGCCGGCGTCGATGCCGATGGCCGACCCGAGGGACATGGAATCGCTCATATGGCCGACCAGGAACGGGAAGACCGCCGACAGCACCCGACCGAAGTTGTAGCAGAAACCTACGCCGGCACCGCGCACGTCCGCCGGGTACAACTCGTTGAAGAACGCCCCGAGGCTCGCCGGAATGCCCGCGGCGAAGAAGCCGAGCGGGAAGCCGAGGAACAGCATCTGCGTGTTGCTCAGCGGCAGGAACACGTAGCACTGCACGGTCACCACACAGCACAGCGCGAACAGCAGGATGTTCTTGCGCCGGCCAATGCGATCGATCATCAAGCCACTGGCGATACAACCGCACCAGAAGGCAAAGATGATCACCGCCAGATAGCCGCCGGAATTGAGCACCGACAGATTGCGCTCGGTCTTGAGAAACGTCGGCAGCCAAGTCATCACCGCGTGATAACCGCCGTGGGCCCCCAACCCCAACAAGCCGCCGAACAAGGTCACGCGAATCAATTCAGGGCGAAAGATGCCGCCCAGGGATTTGAAAAAACTCTGCGGGATGGCTTGTTCCTTTTGCAGGCGCTGGAAGCTGTCCGGCTCCTCGACGTTGCGACGCACCCAGATAATCAGGAACGACGGCAACAGGCCAACAATGAACATCACTCGCCAGGCCATGTCCTGCGGCACCAGGGAATAGATCAAGGTAAACACCCCGACCGCCAATCCCCAACCCACCGCCCAGGCGCTCTGGACGGTGCCCATGACCTTGCCGCGGTATTTCGGATTGATCGTCTCGGCCATCAGAACCGCGCCGGCAGCCCACTCCCCACCGATTCCGAAGCCTTGCAGGGCCTTGACGATCAGCAACTGGTGAAAGCCGGTGACGAACGCCGACAAGAAGGTGAAGAACGAGAACCACAAAATCATCCATTGCAGCGTTCGTACCCGACCATAACGATCCGATAACGTGCCGCCGACCCAGCCACCGAGGGCCGACGTGACCAGCGTGACGCCGCTGATCAGCCCCGCATCGCCCTTGGACAAGGCGAACGCGGCGATCAATGCCGGGATCGCCAGGCCGAACATCTGTACTTCCAGGGCGTCGAGCGACCAGCCGCCGAAACACGCCCAAAACGTTTTACGCTCCCGAGAAGTGATTTGGCGATACCAGTTGAACATGATTCTTATCCTTACGAGTGGAACGAAAGGCAGCCGAGAGCGAACCGCGCCGCTGCAGGGCCAGTCAGGAAAAACAGAACGACAAGGGCAGCGGCGACCGACTCGCCGTCGGACAGTCCGCTAACCCGGCGAGGTCAGCGGATTTCCACGCTGTAGCGGAAGTGCTCGGCATGCCCCCGCGAACGGCGCCACTCCAGCGGGTTGCCTGCGTAATCTCGGGCCAGACGCTCGATTACCACCACCGGGCTGCTGACCGGAACTTGCAACAAGCGCGCGTGCACTTCGTTGACCGATTCAGCCGTGAGGGTTTCCTGCGCGTAGGCAACCACCTGCCCGCAGATTTCCTCGTAGATCGGATAGAGCAGCGGCCCTTTCTGGTTCAGATCGATCTCCAGCAGCGGCTGGAACCGACTGCGGGGCAACCAGATCTCCTCGGCCAGCACCGGCTCGACTTCCAGCAGACGTACCCGGACGATGCGGATCACCTGCGCATCAACCGGCAACCCCAAGGCCTGCGCGACCGCCGACGGCGCAGGCACCGGCTCGACAGACAGGATGCGACTCTCCGGGACCCGACGTTCACCGGACGCAGACTGAAAGCGAAAAAAACGAAACAACGATGACTGAAACTGAGGACGACGAATAAACGTACCCCGACCCTGCTGCCGCTCCAGCACGCCCTCGCTGACCAACGCATCGATCGCTTTGCGCACCGTGCCGGTGGACAGCTGGTACTCGGCTGAAAGCGCCGCCTCAGTGGGAATCGCCTCGCCCGGGCGCCAGCGATTATTGGCGATCTGTTCGGCCAACTGGTCGCGTAAACGTTGATAAAGCGGCAGGCGGGCGTCGCTGGACAGGGCGTTCATAAGACTACATTCACCTTGTTATCTAGTCATATATATGAATTCAGACCGAGTATTTGCTTCGAGCCGCATCGTTGTCAAGACGGACCCTGGCATTTTGCAGACCAACGGAAACAGCGAGCGCAGCGAATCAGTGCGCTGCGTGACGAGGCAACGCCAACGAAATCAAGGCAGCCAGCAATACGAACGCACTGGAAATCCACAGGCACGCCGCCAACCCGTACCCTTGGTAGACCCAACCGGAAAGCAGCGTTCCGGCCAGCCGTCCGATGGCGTTGGACATGTAATAGAAACCCACGTCCAGCGACACGCCGTCTTCCTTGGCGTACGACACGATCAGGTAGCTGTGCAGGGAAGAATTCACCGCGAACAGCGCGCCAAAGATCATCAGCCCGCCCAACAATACCGCTTGCTCTGACAGCCCCAGCGCTATCACCGCCGGCAAGCCCGCCAACGCCAGCGCCCAGAGGAACGCGGCGCGTCCATCCGGGACCTGCCCGCGTTTCTTGCCGGTGATGTTCGGCGCCAGGGATTGCACGATGCCGTAGCCGATGACCCACGCGGCGAGAAATCCGCCCACGGTCCAGAAATCCCAGCCGAAGACACTGCTCAGGTAGACCGGCAAGGCCACCACAAACCAGACATCCCGGGCACCGAACAGGAACATCCGCGCCGCAGACAAGATATTGATCGCTCGGCTCTTGGACAGGATGTCGCGAAACCGGGGCTTGGCCTTTGCCTTGCCCAGGTCCTTCTTCAATAGGATCAGGCTACCGACCCAGATCAGAGCCAACACGAAGGCCATCGCCAACAACGCGCCCTGGAATCCGATCAATGCGAGCAAGGCCCCGCCGAGGAAAAAGCCGACGCCCTTGAGCGCGTTCTTCGAACCGGTGAGGATCGCTATCCAGCGATAAAGCCTGCCCTGCTCACCATCAGGCACCAGGAGCTTGATGGAGCTCTTGGCGCTCATCTTGTTCAGGTCCTTGGCGATTCCCGACAGCGCCTGGGCCATCATCACCCAGGCGACGGTCAGCCAGGCGCAAGGAACTGTCAGCATCAGCAGCGCCACGACTTGCAGGCCCAAGCCGATATTCATCGTCCGGTTCAGGCCCAGCCGGGCACCGAGGTAGCCGCCCAGCAGGTTGGTGACGACGCCGAAGAGTTCGTAGAACAGAAACAGCGCGGCGATCTGCAAAGGGCTGTAGCCCAGCGCGTGGAAATGCAGGACCACCAACATGCGCAAGGCGCCGTCGGTGAGGGTAAAAGCCCAGTAATTGCCGGTGACGAGCAGGTACTGCCGGACAGGCGGAGCGAGGGCCGAAAGCATTTTCATCGCGGTTCCTCAGACAGCCAGGCCGACCATCCGGGCCAGTTCGACGGTACGATTGGCGTAGCCCCATTCGTTGTCGTACCAGGCGTAGAGTTTGACCTGGGTGCCGTTGATGACCATCGTCGACAACGCATCGATGATCGAGGAACGCGGATCGGTGCGGTAGTCGACGGACACCAGTGGACGCTCTTCGAAACCGAGGATGTCCTTGAGCCCGTGCTCGGAAGCGTCCTTGAGAAAACGGTTCACTTCCTCGACCGTGGTGGCTCGCTCTACCTCGAACACGCAATCGGTCAGCGAAGCGTTGGCCAACGGCACCCGTACGGCGTGGCCGTTGAGGCGTCCGCGCAGTTCGGGAAAGATTTCGGCGATGGCGGTGGCCGAGCCGGTACTGGTGGGAATCAGGCTCATGCCGCACGCCCGTGCGCGACGCAGGTCCTTGTGCGGCTGATCGAGAATGCTCTGGGTGTTGGTCAGGTCATGAATGGTGGTGATCGAACCGTGGCGGATGCCGAGCTTTTCATGGATCACTTTCACCACCGGCGCCAGGCAGTTGGTCGTGCACGAGGCCGCAGTGACGATGCGGTGCTGATCGGGCCTGAACAAATGATGATTGACGCCCATGACGATGTTCAAAGCGCCCTGCTCTTTCACCGGAGCACTGACCACCACGCGCTTCACGCCTTGGTCGAGATAAGCCTGGAGCACGGCAACCGTCTTCATCTTGCCGCTGGCTTCGATCACCAGATCGCAGCTCGACCAGTCGGTATCGGCAATGGCTTTGTTGGCGGTGACTTTGATGCGTTTACCGTCGATGACAAGGCAGTCGCCCTCGGCGCCGGCTTGGTTATGCCAGCGACCGTGCACCGAATCGAAGTTGAGCAGATGCGCATGGGTCGCCGCGTCACCCGCCGGATCGTTGATCTGCACGAACTCGAACTCAGGCCAGCCCCAGGCAGCTCGCAGCGCGAGGCGACCGATGCGTCCGAAACCGTTGATGCCAATTTTGATCGTCATGGGGAGGCTCTTTCTCAGTGAAAGCTAACTGGGGTCATATGCGGGAAAACGAATATATGTTTTTTCGCATGCAAATAGAAGCGCAGATCTTTCGAGCATTGATGTCCGGCGGGGTCGATGCGAGGTTTCGCTAAATCCCCTCGCCACGGGTCATCGCTATTCTTGTGAACGACAGTGCCCTCGGGTCGCGCTCTCGTAGTAGAGTCTCCACCCGATGTCAGAATCCATTTCGAAAGACGTGAGCGCCGGACATCTCGTTCGAACGACTCGCATCACGTCATTCGCCCAGCCGCAGCGATAACAACATGATTGAAATCACCGAAATCTCGATTGCCCAGCTCCGGGCTGCGCTCGAATCCGGCCAGACCACGGCGGTCGAGCTGGTCCAGGCGTACCTTGCCCGGATCGACGCCTACGACGGCCTGGACACCACCACCGCCCTCAATGCGGTGGTGGTTCGCAACCCCGATGCGCTGGACGAAGCGCGGGCGTCCGATGCCCGTCGGGCCAAGGGCCAGACGTTGGGCCCGCTCGACGGCATTCCCTACACCGCCAAGGACAGTTACCTGGTGAAGGGGCTCACCGCCGCCTCCGGAAGCCCGGCGTTCAAGGATCTGGTTGCCTATCGCGACGCCTTCACCATTGAACGACTGCGCGGCGCCGGGGCCATCTGCCTGGGCAAGACCAACATGCCGCCGATGGCAAACGGCGGGATGCAGCGCGGCGTGTATGGCCGCGCTGAAAGCCCATACAACGGCGATTACCTCACCGCGCCGTTCGCCTCGGGCTCTTCAAACGGCGCGGGCACTGCCACTGCCGCCAGTTTCGCCGCCTTCGGCCTGGCGGAAGAAACCTGGTCGAGCGGACGCGGCCCGGCCTCGAACAATGGCTTGTGTGCCTACACCCCTTCGCGCGGGGTGATTTCGGTGCGCGGCAACTGGCCGTTGACACCCACCATGGACGTCGTCGTGCCTTACGCCAGGACCATGGCCGACCTGCTCGAAGTATTGGACGTGGTAGTGGCGAATGATCCCGATACTCGCGGAGACCTTTGGCGCCTGCAGCCTTGGGTACCGATTCCGCCCGTGGATTCGATTCGTCCCGCCTCGTACCAAAGCCTCGCCGCCCAACCGGATACGCTGGCCGGCATCCGTTTCGGCGTGCCGCGCATGTACATCAACGCCGACCCGGAAGCGGGCACGGCGCAAAAGCCGGGAATCGGTGGCCCGACCGGTCAACGAATCATCACTCGTGCGTCGGTGATTGCCCTTTGGGAAGAGGCCCGCAAGGCGTTGGAGGCCCAAGGCGCGGAAGTGATCGAAGTGGATTTCCCGTTGGTGTCCAACTGCGAGGGCGATCGTCCTGGCGCACCGACCGTCTTCACTCGCGGCCTGGTTTCCAAGGAATTCCTCCACCATGAATTATGGGATCTGTCGGCCTGGGCATTCGATGATTTCCTGCGGGCCAACGACGATCCGAAACTCAATCGCCTGGCCGACGTCGACGGACCGCTGATTTTTCCTCACGATCCCGGCACCCTGCCCAACCGCGAGGATGACCTGGCCGCCGGCATGGACGAATACGTGAAGATGGCCCAACGCGGCATCACGCCGTGGGACCAGATTCCGACCTTGCCTGACGGATTGCGTGGACTCGAAGAGACACGCCGGATCGATCTCGAAGACTGGATGCAGCGGCTTGGCCTGGATGCGGTGATCTTCCCCACCGTGGCCGACGTCGGCCCAGCGGACGCGGACGTCAATCCGGCATCTGCCGACATCGCCTGGAGCAACGGGGTTTGGGTCGCCAACGGCAACCTCGCCATACGCCACCTGGGCGTGCCCACGGTCACCGTGCCGATGGGCGTGATGGCGGACATCGGCATGCCTGTAGGGCTGACATTCGCCGGCCGAGCCTATGACGATTCGAAGCTGTTGCAGCTGGCCTCGGCGTTCGAGGCGATGGGCTCGAAACGAATGATTCCGCCGCGCACGCCGCCGTTGTCGAGTGATGGGCAACAGGCCTGACGGCGACTCAAGCCTACGGACCATCCACCCGCTCGCCTTCGGTCACTTCGAACATGAGCCTGTCCGAGGAAAATCCGATTGGCGCGCGGCCTCCAGTGTCGCCCGTATAAAGGTCTCGGCCCGGTACACGGCGTTGGGCAGGAAGTTGATGCTGATTAACAACGTTTAACTCGCGCGATCGCGCGGCCTCACCAAGAATGTGACGCTCTGTCCAGACCCTTTAAAGCGGGAGGCGGTGCCCTATCGCGCGGTACGCGGGCGCGCTTCCTACTGACACGGATTTTTGTCATGGCCCTCGCATCGCTCATCGCCGTCAGCACGCCCGTCACGCCCGTCACGCCAACAGCCAAGACCACCGGCGGCCTGTCGCCCTGGCGCGAAAACCTGGTCAAGAAAATGATTCTCGATGGGCTGAGCGAGACGTTGGAAATCGCCCGGCTGGCCGAGGCATGCGCCCTGTCCCGCAGCCATTTCTCCCGAGCCTTCAAGCGCAGCACCGGCCAATCCCCCCAAGCCTGGATCCGTGCCCAGCGCATAGCCAGGGCCAAGCAGCTGATGCAGAGCACTGATCTGACCCTGACGCAAATCAGCCTGGAATGCGGCTTCTGCGACCAGGCGCATTTCTGTCACCTCTTCACCCACAGCGCAGGCATCAGTCCGTTTGCCTGGCGGTCTCGGGTCCAACGTGCGCAGCCCTATGTACTTGGCACCGTGTGACTCCACGCATTTTTCGCCAAACTATTCACACGGAAATGAAGCATGTCGCCTGCAACAAAAAACACCGTCGGTCCCGGGCCCATGCCAGCGGCCCTGAAACCGCTTTGGCTCCTGGCCTTGCTGGCGGGAAGCGCCCCCACAATGGCGGCGCAAACCGTCGATGGTTTTGTCGAAGGAGCAACGCTTGAAATACTGAGCCGCAACTTTTACCTCAACAATGACTACCGCTCCCCTACCCCGGCAGGCAAAAGCTACAAGCAGGAATGGGCCCAGGGTTTCATCGCATCGTTCGAGTCCGGTTTCAGCGCCGGCACCGTCGGTGTCGGCATCGACGCCCATGGTTTCCTGGGGCTGAAACTGGACGGTGGCAAAGGCCACTCCGGAACCGGGTTATTGCCGCTGGACGACGACGGCCGTAGCGAGGATCAATATTCCAGCGCAGGCGGTGCGCTAAAGATCAAGGCATCTCGAACCACCCTGGCACTGGGCGAAATGACCGTGCAAACCCCGGTGTTCGATACAGCGGACAAACGCCTGCAACCGGAATACGCCAGCGGCGTGTTGCTGACCAGTCGCGAAATCGAGGAGATCGACCTGCACGCCGGCCATTTCCATGCCTTCAAGAACCAGGACGCTTCCACCGCGAGGGCGGATTTTTCCGGGTACGGGGCAACCACCCGCCACGGCAGCATCGACTTCGTGGGTGCCGATCTGTTCAACGGCCGCCCAGTGGGTGGCGCCGTGTACGCCTCCGAATTGAGCGACACCTGGCGCCAGTACTACACCAACCTGCACGCCACCTTTGGCGATCTGTTCGTCGACGGCAATCTGTATCACACCCGCGACCAAGGCCAGGCCGCCGCGGGTGCCATCGACAACACCGCCTACAGCCTCTTGGGCAAATACCGGCGCGATGCCCAGGCGTTCACCGTGGCCTATCAGAAAATCAACGGCAACACGCCGTTTGACTTCGTCGGTGGCGACTCCATTTACCTGGCCAACTCGATCAAATACGCCGACTTCAATGGCCCCGGCGAACACTCCTGGCAAGCACGCTATGACCTCGACCTTGGCGCGCTGGGCATCCCCGGCCTGGGTTTCATGGCCCGCTATGTGACCGGTAGTGGAATAGATGGCAGCCATGCCCCCCAGGGCGGCGCCTACAACCCGTTCGACACCGACACCGGGACCTACAGCCCGCAACAAAGAGACGGCGGCCGTCACTGGGAACGCGACCTGGACCTGCACTATGTCGTGCCGTCGGGCCCAGCCAAGGACTTGTCGCTGCAGCTGTCCCATGTCACCCACCGTGCCAACGACGCCCAGGCGGGCGACGACATCGACAGGCTCTACATCGTTATCCAATACCCGCTCAAGCTGGGGCCGTTCTGAAGGAAAACATCATCAAAGCTTCACGGCGCCGACGGCATGATGATCGTTATCGAGCCCGCTCGTAGCAACGTTTATCAGCCCAGCGAGGAAGCGCCCATGTCGTCAGCAGGAACACCGATAGATGTCTCCCATCGACCACGACTGGCGGATCTCAAGCCGCTCGTTCAGCCAGTGCGACCGGTTGCCAATGAGCTGCGCCAGCCGACGGAACCCAGGGTCACCCCGGCAGCGCAATTGGAAAACCGCGAGGGGTACCGCAGCGATTTCCTCGGCGGGTTCATTGTGCCCTGGCCCGCCCTTGATGCCGAGCAGGCAAAGGATGTCTATTCAACAGGCAACACCGATAACCGCCTGGATTACACCCATTTCTCCATCACGATGTCGCGACATCGACGATTGGCGCTCGTTGCGGGGGTCAACATCGACGGCGCCAGCAGTGTCGAAATCGACCGCAAGCGCGATGCCTGGGCCTATGACGGTCGGCTGCCCAGCGACGCACAGATCGGCGAAGCACTCTACGCCGACAATCTGTTGGATCGCGGCCACCTCGTCAGGCGCCAGGATCCGAACTGGGGCCAAGAGGCGCACACGGCCAATGGCGACACGTTCCACTTCACCAATTGCTCGCCGCAAATGGCGGCCTTCAATCAGAAAACCTGGTTGGAGCTCGAGGACTACATCCTCGACAACACCCGCCGCTGGAAAGGCAGAGCGACAGTGTTCACCGGGCCGCTGTTTCGCGAGGATGACCCCACCTACAGAGATGTACAAATTCCCAGCGCATTCTGGAAAGTCGTGGCATTTCTCAGCGACGACGGCAAGCCATCCGCGAGTGCCTATATGATTGACCAGCAGCGCGAGCTCGGGAAACTTCAACTGGTATTCGGCGCGCTTAAAACCTACCGGCACAGCGTCGACCAGGTTGAATCACTCACGGGCATTCGCTTCGGTGGCCTGGCTGACTACGATGGTTTTTCCAACGAGGAACGCTTGACGGGAACACGGATTGAAGCGGCAATCCGGGGTCCGGAGGATATTCTGCTTTAGCGGCCCGACCGGCGCCCGAGGTGTGTGCGCCGGCGGGCTCTCAGCGGTCGCTCCCGCTCCGCAGGATCAGCCGGCGGTGACAGTCATGCCGCCATCGGCCATGACCACCGAACCGACCATGAAACTGGCGCGGTCCGACGCCAGGAAGGCGACCACCTCGGCGATTTCTTCCGGCTGCGCGGCGCGGCCGATAGGGGCTGCTTCACCGTGTTGGGCGAGGAACGCCGCGCCATCTTCCACCACGTCATTGAGAATATTGGTGACCACATCGCCGACACCGACCGCATTGACGCGAATGCCATGCTCGATGACTTCCAGCGCCAACGTGCGAGTCAGTTGCGCCAGTGCACCCTTGGACGCGGTGTAGGCGGCAATGGTCGGGAAAGCAAAATAGGAGGCATAAGAGGCAATGTTGACGATGGCCCCCGACTTGTTGGGCATCATTGCCTTGACGGCTTCGCGAGAATGCAGGAACGCCGCGGTGGCGTTGACTGCCTGGATGCGTTCCCAGTCCTGGCGCGTCATGTCGACGACCAACTTGTTGATGATGATCCCGGCGTTATTGACCAGGATATCCAGCCGGCCGAACTGCTCCACCGCCAGGCCCACCGCGCGCTCGGCGGCGCCGTCCTCGGTAATGTCGGCCACCAGCGGTACCAGCCCCGGACGGGCCAGCTCGTTGACGGCGGGGTTGATGTCCTCGGCAATCACCTTGGCGCCACGGGTATGCAGCATCAGGGCGATGGCCTTGCCAATACCGCTGGCGGCGCCGGTCACCAGCGCGACTTTGCCTTCGACTTCGTTGGGAATGTTGTGTTTGAAATCGCTCATGGTCGTTCTCCTCGTTTACAGCCGACGAGGTATTCGCCGGCGCGCTGTCGTGATGACGGCTTCACTGTCGCGCAAAGAGGGTTAACGGGCTTTGGTGATGCTGCGGGGGCTGTCGGGGTTTTGCGCGAATCTGCAAAACCGACGGGATAGCCCGGGACGACGGCGCGCCCCGGGCCTCATCAACTATGGCTTGCGCGTGACCCTCCACACTGTGTTCGCCAGGTCATCAGCAATGATCAACGCACCCCGCGGATCGACCGTCACGCCGACGGGGCGTCCACGGGTCTTGCCATCGGAACCGCGGAAGCCCGTGGCGAAGTCCACCGCCTCACCCGCAGGGCGACCGTCGCGGAACGGCACGAAGATCACTTTGTAGCCCACCGGCTGATCACGGTTCCAACTGCCGTGCTCGCCAACGAACGCGCCTTCGGCGAACTGCTCGCCCATGGCCGGAATCGAGAAATCGACACCGAGCGCGGCGACGTGGGATCCCAGGCTGTAATCGGGTTTGACCGCAGCGGCGACTTTTTGCGGATCCTGTGGCTGCGCACGTGGGTCGACGTTCTGCCCCCAATAGCTGTAGGGCCAGCCGTAAAACGCACCTTCGCGCACCGAGGTCAGGTAGTCCGGCACCAGGTCCGGCCCCAGTTCGTCCCGTTCGTTGACCACCGCCCACAGCTGGCCGGAGCCAGGCTCGACCTTCAGCGCCGTTGGATTGCGCAGACCGGTCGCGTAGGGTTTGTGAGCGCCCGTCTCGGCGTCGATCTGCCAGACCATGGCCCGGTCGATCTCGACTTCCATGCCGCGCTCGGTGACGTTGCTGTTCGAGCCTATGCCGACGTACAGCGAGCGACCGTCAGGGCTGGCGGTCAGTGCCTTGGTCCAGTGGTGGTTGATCGCCGACGGCAGGTCGGTGACCTTGACGGGCGGGCCGCTGGCCTTGGTCTGGCCGTCTGCGTAATCAAAGCGAACCAGCGCATCCTGGTTGGCCACGTACAGCTTGCCGTTGGCAAACGCCAGGCCATACGGCGCGTTGAGGTTTTCGGCGAAGACCGTCTTGAGCTCGTAAGTGCCGTCGCCGTCAGCATCGCGCAACAACGTGAGGCGGTTGCCGCCCTTGACCTGGGTGTTGCCCTTGGCCTTGATGACGCTGGCAATCACGTCCTTGGGCTTGAGCTTCGCGGCGTTTCCGCCACGGCCCTCGGCGACGATAATGTCGCCGTTTGGCAAGACCAGCGTTTGACGCGGGATCTTCAGATCGGTCGCAATGGCGGTGATGTCGTAGCCTTGGGGCACCGTCGGCTTCTGGTCTCCCCACGCCACCGGCTCGGCGATTTTCATGCTGGGCAACAGCCCACGCTGGGGCTCGGGCAATTTAGGGTCGGGACCCAGTGCCTGGGTCGCGTCCCCTTCGCCTCCGCAAGCGCTCAGCAGCAGCGCCATGCTCAAGGCGGTCAATGCGATGCGCGGCTTCATTGCTCACCTCCCGAACGCAGGTTGGTAAGGCCGACCCACGCGGCCACGCAGGCCAGCAGCGTCGCGATGACAGACAGCACGAGGCCTTGGGGCATGATGGCCCAGGCGTCCTTGGCGTGCTCGAAAGCGTTGACCAACCCGAGGACCCAAGTGACCAGCAACAGCAGGAAGTACGCCACCGGACGCCCGGCCTTGCGTTCGGCCCGGAGCAGGTTGACCAGGGCGAACACCAGCGCCAGTCCACAAAACACCAGCCCACCGGCAATCAGCCACGAGGCAAAATTGCTCCACTGGATCTGATACGTCTTGAAGTAAGCGATGTCGCTCAATAGCGCGCCGAGAAACAAGGGAACGGTGCCCGCCAGCAAGACCGCGTGGAGCGGTCCTGGCGTGCTTCGGTAGAGGGGATGAGCGGTAACGGTCATTGGCAACTCCTTTTCGTTCAGCGGCCCTGATCGTTATCTGGTGAGAGGCCGATCAGGGTTGCGTTGATGACGCTAGGAAAATGATCGCGCTGCCAAGGCGTTAGTTCCGATATTTTCGTTGGCCCAGGATCTTCGGCTATATCTTCACCATCAGTTCCCCCTGCGCATCCGCCACGCCATGCAGCAGCTCGATCACCCAATCGATAAACACCCGTACCCGGGGCGACAGTTGTCGATGTGGTGGGTAGACCATTGAAATTGGCCATAACGGCACCGGATGGTCCTTCAACACCTCTATCAGCCGGCCCTCGGCCAACTGCCGTTGAACGTGATAGCGCGGCACCTGGACCAAACCGAACCCGGCTTCGCAGGCCGTCACGTAGGCGTCGGCATTGTTGACGGTCAGTTCGCCCGGGAGTTGCAACTCGCGCACCTGCCCTGCGACTTCGAATTCAAACGGGAAAAATCGTCCGCCGCCGGATGCAAAGCGGATGGCCTGGTGCGCAGTCAAATCCTCCGGTCGCAGCGGCGTTCCGGCGCGAGCCAGGTAACTCGGGCTGGCGCATGTGAGCTGGGACAATCGCACGATGGGTCGTGCCACCAATGCCTGGTCAGTGATGTTGCCGGCGCGGATTGCGCAGTCCACGCCCTCGCGCTGCAAGTGCACTTGGCGGTCATGAAAACCGATGTCCAGTTGCAACTGTGGATAGCGCCGATAAAAGTCCGGCAAGTTCGGCACGATCCAGGTGCAGCCGAAGGCGATGGGCATGTCCACCCGCAAGGTGCCGCGAGGCTGGCTGCGTTGCGCAGACAGCGAGGCTTCGAGATCGTCCAATTCATCCAGCAATTGGCCGCAGCGCTGGTAATAGGCTTCGCCATCGAGCGTGGCGCGCACTTGCCGCGTCGTGCGCTGCAGCAGTTGCACCCCCAGATGACCTTCGAGTTGTTGAATCAACAGGCTGACCGTGGCGCGTGGCAAGCCAAGATCATCGGCCGCCCTGCCAAAACCGCCCAACTCAACGATGCGCCGGAACACCTGCATGGCTTGTAATCGGTCCATAAACGACACCCACTATTCAGAAATCACGAATAGTTAAACCAGATTCGCCAGGTTTATCCAGAAATTCAGGTGCGGGACACTGGCCCTGTCATTCATTTCTTTGGAGTCAACCGCATGATCACTCGCCAACTCGGCCAAAAAGGCCCACACGTCAGCGCTATCGGCCTGGGCTGCATGGGCATGTCGGACTTCTACACCACCGGAATCGATCCGCAAGAAGCCATTGCCACGCTCCACCGCGCCGTGGAGCTGGGCGTGACGCTGTTCGATACCGCCGACATGTATGGGCCTTACACCAACGAGACACTGCTCGGACAAGCCTTGCGTGGCAAGCGTGAAGGGATCTACCTGGCGAGCAAGTTCGGCCTGGTGCGCAGCGAAGATCCCCACGCCCGGGGCGTCAATGGGCACCCCGATTACGTCCGACAGTCCGTCGACGGCAGTCTCGAGCGCCTCGATACCGATTACCTGGACCTCTATTACCAACACCGCATTGACCCGCAGGTGCCGGTCGAAGAGACGGTTGGCGCAATGGCGGAGCTGGTCAAGGCCGGCAAGGTGCGCCATATCGGTCTCTCGGAGGCCAGCGCCGAAACTATCCAGCGGGCGCATGCGGTGCATCCTTTGGCGGCCGTGCAAAGCGAATACTCGCTGTGGTCCAGGGAGCCCGAGCACAACGGCGTGCTGGAAACCTGCCGGCGCCTGGGGATCGCCTTCGTCGCCTATAGCCCATTGGGTCGCGGTTTCCTGACGGGCGAACTGAAGGCCCCGGAGGATTTTGCCGCCGATGACTATCGCCGCTTCAATCCACGCTTCGAGGCCGACAATTTCTATCGCAACCTCGCGCTGGTCGAGCGGGTCAAGGCGTTGGCTGCGCAGAAACACATCAGCGCCTCACAATTGGCCCTGGCCTGGGTACTGGCCCAAGGGAGCAACGTGATCCCGATCCCGGGAACGAAACAGCGCAAATACTTGGAGAGCAACGTAGCCGCGATCGAGGTTTCCCTGAGCGCCGATGAATTGAATCATCTGGATGAAATTTTTGGCGCCCAAGGAGCCGTGGCGGGTGAGCGATACGACGCTCAGGTGATGACTTTGCTCGACGGCTGAACAGCAACACGGTTGAGTTGCTGAAGGTAACGGCCCGGCCTTTTCTTGCTTACCGAAAATCCTCTGCTATAGCTTAAGGCCGTTACTTTACGTATCTGAGGCAAGGGAATGTCAGTCGCCAAGAAAATGAGCGTGGGGCAGCTGACCATGCTGACCGCCGTCAACATGCTCGGCTCGGGCATCGTGTTGCTGCCGACCAAACTCGCCGAAGTGGGCGGTATCTCGATTCTTTCCTGGCTGATCACCGCCACGGGCTCGCTGGCATTGGCCTACGCCTTTGCCCGCTGCGGCATGCTCAGCCGCAAGACCGGCGGAATGGGCGGATACGCTGAGTACACCTTCGGCAAGTCCGGCAACTACATCACCAACTACACCTACGGCCTTTCGCTGCTGATTGCCAACGTGGCGATCAGCATCACCGCCGTCGGCTATATCCAGACGCTCTTCAGTATCCAGCTCGACTCGCTGCAGGTCGGCCTGGCAACCATCGCATTATTGTGGCTGACCACCTTTGCCAATTTCGGCGGGGCACGCATTACCGGCAAGATTGGCGCCGTGACAGTCTGGGGGGTGATAGCCCCGGTGGTGCTGGTTTCGACAGTCGGTTGGTTCTGGTTCGACAGCAGCATCTACGCAGCCGGTTGGAACCCTCACGACATGAGCTGGTACGAAGCGGCCGGGGCTTCCGTGGCGATCACCCTCTGGGCGTTCCTGGGGCTGGAGTCGGCGTGCGCCAACGGCGACGCAGTGGAGAATCCCGAGAAAAACGTGCCGATCGCGGTACTCGGTGGGACGCTGGGCGCTGCGGTGATCTACATCGTTTCAACCAACGTCATTGCCGGCATCGTCGACAACGCCGAGCTGGTCTCCTCCACGGCGCCGTTCGGCCTGGTCTTCGCCAAGATGTTCAACCCGCTGATCGGAAACGTGGTCATGGGCCTGATGGTGATGGCGTGTGTCGGCTCGCTGCTCGGCTGGCAGTTCACCGTTGCGCAGGTCTTCAAGAGCTCGGCGGACACCGGTTACTTCCTGCCAATCTTCGCCAAGGCCAACAAGCATGGCGTGCCGATCGTGAGCATGCTGATCCTGCTGGCGATGCAGACAGCGTTGGCATTGCTGACCATCAGCCCTGACCTCGCCAAGCAATTCGACACCTTGGTGAACCTCGCCGTGGTCACCAACCTGGTGCCCTACATCCTCTCCATGGCGACGCTGGTCACCCTGCAAAAAATATCGGATGTCCCGGCCAACAAGGCCCTGGTCACCAATATTGTCGCGGGCGTTGCCGCGGCCTACAGCTACCTGGCGCTCTACAGCTCGGGGGAACAGGCGCTGATGCTGGGCGGCGTGGCAGTCATCGTCGGCTATACGCTGTTCGGCTACGTCAATACCCGCCTGATCCGTCTTGAAGCGTTGAACAATAGCGTACCGACCCAGACCGTCGCGGCGCAGCACATCGTTGGCGAGCCCATTCCCGTCAACCACCTGAAGACGGCCAACCTGGAGGCTTTGCCATGACGGAACAGCGAAATCTTTTGGGAATGCTGGCTTTGCTGGTGTCCAACGCGCCAGACAAGCGCAGCGTGTTCGGTCGAGCACTGATCCAGTTGATCAGCGATGTGGAAGAGCGCGCCGTCAGTGTGCTGACCTCCGAAAACCTGAGCGATGCCAAGTCGATCCTGAGCTCCGACCCGGCGATCCAGTGCGTGCTGCTCAGTTGGGAAATAGACACCAGCGAAGACCACCGCGAATGCATCGACTTGCTCACCGCGCTACGCGAGCGCAACACCCGGGTGCCGGTGTTCCTGATCAGCGATCGCAGCACCGCATCCAACGTACCGCTGATCGTCATGCAATATGCCGATGACTTCATCTGGCTGCCCGAGGACACCAGCCGCTTCCTGAGCGGACGGATCCTGGCGGCCATCGAGCGCTATCGCCAGGCGGTACTGCCGCCGATGTTCGGCGCCCTGCTGAAGTTCGCCCGCAGCTACGAGTACTCCTGGCATACGCCGGGGCACGCCGGTGGCACGGCTTTTCTGAAAAGCACGGCGGGCCGGGCGTTCTACGAGTTTTTCGGTGAGAACCTGCTGCGTTCGGACCTGTCGATCTCCGTCGGCGAACTGGGTTCGCTGCTCGACCACAGCGGCCCTATCGGCCAGGGCGAGCGCTACGCCGCCAAGGTGTTCGGTGCGCATCGCACCTACTACGTCACCAATGGCTCGTCGATGTCCAACCGGGTCATCCTCATGGCCAGCGTGACGCGCGACCAGATCGCGCTGTGTGATCGCAACTGCCATAAATCCGCCGAGCACGCGATGACCCTGTCCGGGGCAATTCCGACTTACCTGGTGCCGACCCGCAACCGCTTCGGCATCATCGGCCCGATCCTGCCACAGACCCTCAGCGCCGAAGGCGTGAAGGCCGCCATCGCCAGCAATCCACTGGTCAAGAGCCACATCGACCCGACGCCGGTGCACGCCATCATCACCAACTCAACTTACGATGGCCTGACCTACAACGTTACCCGCGTCGAGGAACTGCTGGGGCAAAGTGTCGACCGCCTGCATTTCGACGAGGCCTGGTATGGCTATGCGCGGTTCAATCCGTTGTACAAGGACCGCTTTGCAATGCACGGCAGTCCGGACGATCACGACCCGTCGAAACCGACCGTGTTCGCCACCCAGTCCACGCATAAATTGCTCGCGGCGCTGTCCCAGGCCTCGATGATCCACGTGCGCAACGGGCGCAACCCGATTCCTCATGGGCGCTTCAATGAGTCGTACATGATGCATGCCTCCACCTCGCCCAATTACGCGATCATGGCCTCATGCGATGTCAGCTCGGCCATGATGGAGGCGCCAAGCGGGCAGATCCTGACCAGCGAAGCAATCGAGGAAGCCGTCGCCTTCCGCCAGGTCATCTCGCATATGCAAAGCGAGATGTTCAGCCATGACGACTGGTTCTTCTCCTGCTGGCAACCGCCATCGGTGCAGGTGGATGGACAGGCGATTCTATTTCACGAGGTCGATCCGGCCAGGCTCAAGGTTGACCCGAGTTGCTGGGTGCTGCACCCCAATGAGGTCTGGCATGGCTTCGGTGACATTGAAGACGGCTACTGCATGCTCGATCCGATCAAGGTCTCGGTCCTCAGCCCCGGAATGGGCGATGACGGCAATCTGCTGGACTTCGGCATCCCGGCGTGCGTGCTCACCGCCTATCTCGGCAGGCAGGGTATCGTGGTGGAAAAAACCACTGACTTCACCATCCTGTTCCTGTTTTCCATTGGCATCACCAAAGGCAAATGGGGCACATTGGTCAACGCCCTGCTCGACTTCAAGCGCGACTACGATGAGAACCTGGAACTGGAGCTGTGCCTGCCCGACCTGGTGAGTGCCAACCAGCAACGCTACGCGGGCATGGGCCTCAAGGACCTGGCCGAAGAGATCTTCGCCGCCATGAAAAAAACCAAGACCACCGCTGCCATGGCCGAGGCCTTCGGCATGCTGCCCACGGCGCAGTTCAGCCCGGTGGAGGCTTATGAAAAACTGGTGAGGAACGAGATCGAAACGGTGACCTTGGAAGAAGCCGCCGGCCGGATTGCGGCAACGGGCATCGTCCCGTACCCGCCGGGAATTCCCCTGCTGATGCCAGGGGAAAACGCAGGACCTGCGGACGGGCCGATACTGACCTACCTCAAGGCGCTGGAAAACTTTGACCGATCATTCCCCGGCTTCACCCATGACACCCATGGGATTGAGAACGAGTCAGGCGTCTATCAGTTGCTGGTACTGAAACAGGACGCGGCCGGCCAGTGATCGATTGGCTGAACCAATGGCTCAGGCGGGGATCAGCCCTGCCTCTTGGTAACTCAGGATCAGGTCGTCGAACAGACGGATATCCAAACGCGTCCTGGCAATCAACTGGGCACCGGCGACGGCGGTATAAATGGCCAGGGCGCGTCGTCCACACTTCTCCGCGCTGCCTGTTCCGGCGTCTGCCAACACTTCGGCCAGCCATGCCACGTTAGCGTCTGCGAACGCCTTGACCTCACGCTTCACCTGCTCCGGCAGGCTTTCATGCTCGGCCGCCATGAAGCTCGACAGGCAAAGCCGGTTGCCATTCTCCAGCGACGTGCGAAAAATCGATGGATACAGCTGCAGGCAACGATTCGCGTCGGGATTTGCGTCACGAATCGCCTTCAGGGCTGCCGCTGCGTCCTGCCAGTATCGTTCAGCCACTGCGGCGCCAAGCTCGGCCTTGCTTGGGAAGTGGTAGTAGATACTTGCGTTCTTGATCCCCACCGCCTCGGCAATGCTTCGAAAGTTGATGCCGCTGTATCCGTGTGTCTGCGCAGCGCTTTTGGCCGCTGACAAGATGGCTTCCCGAGCATTTTCGCTCACCTCGTGACTCCTCGCTCTGGTTGCGTAATGGAGCCGATTCTACCCGTCAGAATTTTACCTGCCAAGTGACAGGTAGGGATTGACACGCAGGAATTCGTCGGCCAATCTTTTACCTACCAATTGACAGGCAGGTGCTCAGCTCATGACCGCTACCCATCCTCACCTCGGCACCCAGGCGCTACCCATGATGAAAATCCACGACTGGTTCGACGGCCCTTATCCAGCGCGCGTGCGCATCGCCCTGGCAGAAAAAGGCCTGCTCTCCAAGACCGAGTTCGTTTCGGTCAATCTATGGACCGGCGAGCACAAGAAGCCGGAATTCCTGACCATCAACTATTCAGGAACATTACCGGTCCTGGAGTTGGACGACGGGACGTTGATCGCCGAGTGCACGGCAATTACCCAGTATGTGGACGCCTTGGTGGGCAGCCCTTCCCTGACGGGCGAAACTCCTTTGGAGAAAGGCCTTATCCATATGATGACCAAGCGCGCTGAAATCGAATTTCTCGATGCTGTCAGCGTGTACTTTCACCACGCGACACCAGGCCTGGGCCCGGACGTCGAGCTGTATCAAAACCCTGAATGGGGCAACCGGATGCGAGACAAAGCAATCAGGGGGATGCGTTATTTCGATGACCTCCTGCAACAGCGACCCTATATCGCTGGCGAGAGTTTTTCGATGGCGGACATCGCGGTACTGGGCGGGATGATCTTCGCTTCGCTGGTCAAACTGCCGGTGCCCGATGAATGCGTTGCCTTGCTTGAATGGCATGCCAGGATGCAAGAACGACCCAGTGTCCAGCAGTGGCGAGCCATGGTGGAGCGCGGCGCGCCGCTACGTTGAGCAAGAACGGAAGTCGCCGGTTCACGCCAACAGCTCGCTGATCCAGCGGACCTGAAGAGCCATATCCTGAACCTTTTCCTCGGCCACGGCCTGCTGCGCCTGGGCAAAACTGACCAAGGTCTTTTGCTTCAGTCGTAGCAGGCGCCGCCACTTTGCCAGGAAAACCGGGCTTCGGGCCTGTAGCTGCAACGGGCCGAAGTACAGCTCTTGGGCGGTGTACGCCACCGGCCCGTCGCGCTCGGCGACAATGATTTCGTAGTAGAAGCGGTTCTCTCGCAGCACTTCCTCGCTCACGATCCGGTAATCATTGTCCATCAACCATTGACGCAGTGGCTGCTCGCCGCCGTTGGGTTGCAGGATCAAACGCTCCTGGCCACTCAAGCGGCCCTTGCCGCCGTCGAGAATGTCGCGAATCGTCTCGCCGCCCATACCACACAGACTGATCGCCGTGATGCCGTCGTCAGGCTCGATTGCCGCCAGGCCGTTGGCCAGGCGCACGCTGATTTTCGCGTCCAGTGCGCTTTCGCGCACGGTGCGTTCGGCCGAGCGGAACGGCGTCACTGCCACCTCGCCCGCGAGCGCCGCCGCGATCACACCCCGGTTGATCAGCGCCACCGGCAGATAACCATGATCGGAGCCGATATCGGCCAGGCGCGCCCCTGCCGGCACATGCCTCGCCACGCGCTCCAAGCGCATGGACAGCGTTTGTTCGTTCACACTTGCAACCCTTTTCTCGGCGACACATAGACGTCTGCCCAATTGTGCCACGGACTGTTTCTCTCCAGGCAACTGAGCGGCCGTTCGCATAACAGCGCCACCGCCGACGTCTGCCACGTGATTGGGTCTATGCTTGTGTTGGGTTCGCACAGCAACAGCGAACCACCCCAACAGGAGAACACGTGAAGCATTCGATGCCTGCCGCAGCACTGCTTTGTCTAATGCTCGGCTCTGCGAACGCCGCCGAGCCCTATCAAGTCGTGACCGAGGAATGGGCGCCCTATAATTACGTGGAGAACAACCAGCTCACCGGCATGACCACGGAAATTGTCCGGGCCATCATGACGCTGACCGGGGACGACTTCGAAATATCATTGCAACCGAGCATGCGCGCCACGCAGATATTGAAGAACCGGCCCAAGACCATCATGTATTCGTTGTTCCGTACACCGGAGCGCGAACCGTTGTACAAGTGGGTCGGGCCAATCGTCGAAGAATCCATCCACGCCTACCAACTGTCCAATTCGCCGCCGATCAACTCCCTGGAACAGTTACTGCGCGCCCCACAGGTCACCACCCGGCATGCCGGGCTGGTGCCCCAGATGTTGCAATCGCTGGGCTTCAGTAACCTGGACAAAAGCGCAACCGAAAGCAAACTGCTCTACCGCATGCTGCTGGCCGGGCGAACCAATATCATTGTCGGCGACACCGCTGCGGGAGTGGCTTACTACAGTCGGCAGTTGAGCATCGCCCCCGGCACCCTGCGCAAAATCCCCATCGAGCTTTACCGCTCCTCGCTGTACATCGCTTTCAACACTGACAGTGACGACGAACTGATCGCCGCATGGACCCGCGCGTTGGAGCAACTGCGCCAGTCCGGTGAATTGGCGCGCATCCAGCGGCGCTATGAACAACCGACTCAATAGTAGAAGACAGGCCTGGTCTCAAGGCTCTTCGCCTATCCGTCTTACTCGGTGACAATCCCAGGATTGGACCTTCTGGCCGCTCGACGAGCGAACCTCGATCGGCATCAACGGCTGTCCGGACGCGTTGTCCAACAGCTGCGAACGCGTCTCTTGCGGCGCGAACAGGAACCGCTCGCCCCACTGCCTCAAGCTGACCACGACCGGGAAAATCTCCTGTCCTTTTTCCGTCAGGACATATTCCTTGTAGGCGCTTCCATCCGAGGCAGGTCGCACGTCGAACACGCCGACCTCGACCAAGGCTTTCAGGCGCGACGCCAGAATGTTCTTGGCCACGCCCAGGTTCTTCTGGAACTCGCTGAATCGGCGGATGCCATCGAAGGCATCGCGAATGATCATCAGCGACCAGCGATCGCCAATGACCTCCAAGGTCCGGGAGACCGGGCATTCGCTGTTATGTGATGGAGCGTCTTTCAACATCATGTCTGGCCTGCACTCGGTCAAAGTGGTTGCAATTTAAAACCTAAACCAGCAAAAATCCAATCAGGTATTCAATTGAAACCAGATTACACCATGGAGGCGCGCATGACCGCATACACCGACGTGAACCGAGGCTTGTCAGCGACGCTCACTTTACTGTTTTCAGTAACGTGCGCCCTCGCTGTCGCCAACGTCTACTTCGCGCAACCCTTGCTCGCCTCGATAGCGCAAAGCCTGGCTGTCGCCCCCGGGTTGATCGGTATCGTGGTAACGGCGACCCAGGTCGGATACGCGCTCGGACTGCTGTTCATCGTGCCGCTGGGGGACAAGGTCAATCCCCGGAAACTGATCTTGACGCTCGTTGCGCTGTCCGTGGTTGCGTTGGCGGCGGTCGGCGCATCACGCCATTGGTGGGTCCTGCTGGGCGCAATGATCGTGACGGGGCTATTGGCAGTGGTCGTCCAGGTGCTGGTCGCCTACGCCGCCACGCTGTCCGCGCCATCGCAACGCGGGCAGGCGGTGGGCACTATTACCAGCGCGATTGTGCTGGGCATTCTTCTGGCACGGTTTACCTCGGGATTGATTGCCGACCTGGCAGGCTGGCGTGCGGTTTATTTCGTCTCCTCCGGGCTGATGCTGCTCATCGCCGCGGTGTTATGGAAAGTGATTCCTGCCACAACGTCGCCTCGCCACCGACAATCCTACCCTGTGCTGATCGGGTCTCTGTTCAAGCTGTTCTTGACCGAACCGGTCTTGCGAATCAGGGGTCTGTTCGCCCTGCTGGTCTTTGCTGCCTTTTCCGTGCTGTGGACCGCCATGGTCCTACCGTTGAGCGCCCCGCCGCTGTCACTTTCCCACACCGCTATCGGCCTGTTTGGCCTGGCCGGTGTCGCCGGTGCCCTGGCGGCCAGGAGCGCCGGTCGCTGGGCCGATCGAGGTTTCGGACGACGTGTGACCGGTCTGTCGCTCGGGCTCTTGGTAATGTCCTGGCTGCCGATCGCTTTTGCCGAAAGCTCGCTGGTGGCCTTGGTCTGCGGGGTAGTCTTGCTCGACTTCGCCGTGCAAGCGGTGCACGTCACCAACCAAAGCCTTATTTTCGCCGCCCGCCCCGACGCACAAAGTCGCATGGTCGGCGCCTACATGTGTTTCTACTCGATCGGCAGCGCGCTCGGGGCCGCCGCCGCCACTCAGGTGTATGCGCTTTGGGGCTGGACGGCGGTCAGTCTGCTGGGTGGGTCGATCAGTGCGCTGGCGTTGGCTTTGTGGGGTATTTCGATTCATATGTCGGGCTGCCCATCGGCGATGCTACAGTCGCGCACCAACAAGGAGGGAACGCCATGCGCATCATCGGAACGGCTCTAATCATCGCACTGCTGACGGGATGCGCGACCGCCAACGAAACCTTCGGCCCCGGCGGCCTTTGCGGCGTCAGCCCGTATTGCGGCGTGTATTTCGATTACCAGGTGCTCAAGGAGGCGGTGACGGAGGATAACTCAACGTTCGCCAGTGCATTCGCGCCGTTCGCGGCCATCGACCTGCCCTTGAGTTTCGTCGCCGATACGTTGATCCTGCCCTACACCATTTTTCACATGAGACCGTCCGAGGAATAAAGGCGATTGGCGCGACGAACATTCAGCCGCCAAGCGCGCCCTGCGCAAGCAACCATTCACTGAACGCCCGCACCGCCGGCTGCCGCTCTCGCCCGGGCACACACACCAAGGTGTAACGCGCGCCCGCGAGGCGAATCTCCGGGCGATAGGCGATCAACTGGCCGCGCGCGACAGCTTCGGCAACCAGTACCTGGCTGGCCAACACCAATCCGTGTCCGACGATGGCTGCCTGCAGGGCATGCTGTTCCTCGTCATAGCGCCGCAGACGGGCGCTCTCCAACCAATCGCCAATGCCGGCCTTGGCGCACCAGGCCGGCCAATCGACCGTGACGGCGGAGCTGCTCAACCACGGCACATCGATCAATTCAACGGGCGCCCCCGTAGCAGGCGGTTGCCAGTCGGGACGACAATACACGCCGAAATACTCATCCAGCAGTGGCTGCTCGACCAGTTGCGGATCAGGTTTGAACAGGGCGCGAATCGCCAGGTCGATGCTCGCGTCACGCCGCAGATCCACCACCTCGTTGCTGCTGTGCAGCCGGACGCTGATGTCCGGGTGCAAGCGATAAAACCCTCCGAGCCGTGGGATCAACCACAGGCTGGCGAAGGCCGGCGTGGTGCTCACCACCAGCGATTGCGCCACGCAGGACGGGGACAACACTTGCAGGCCCTGCTGGATATCGAGCAGCGCCCGGTGGACGTAGGTGTGCAGGCGCTCACCATCGGCGCTCAGGCGAACGCTTTGGCTGGAGCGTTCGAACAGGCGCACGCCCAGTAAGGTTTCGAGATTCTTGATCTGATGGGAGATCGCCGCGGCGCTGATGTTCAGCTCCTGGGCGGCAGCCTTGAAACTGCCTAGCCGTGCGGCAGACTCGAAGCCGCGCAAGGCGGTAAGGGGCAATTTGGCAAACATGGGCGCAAGCGTTACTCACGTTGAGCGAGGCTCAATTTAGCTCAATTGTGCGCGCACGCTCAACTCGCGAGGCTGTGCTCCTGCCCCCAAGATCCGGAGACTACCGATGCAAGGCGCACCTCGCAAAATCCTCCAGGCCATACTCTACGAAGCGGGCGGTGTCCTGTTCGTGGCACCGGCGCTAACGCTGATCTACCAGCAAGGCATGGGTTATTCCACCTTGCTGTCCTTGGTGATATCTGCCGTCGCGCTGGGCTGGAACATGCTATTCAACAGCGCGTTCGAATGGTGGGAGCGCCGCCAGCACAACCGTCAGCGCAACTGGCAACGGCGGTTGTTGCACGCCTTGGGGTTCGAAGGCGGTTTGACGCTGATCCTTACTCCGGTGATTGCCGCGTGGCTAGGCATCAGCCTGTGGCTGGCGCTGGTAACCAATCTGGGATTGTTTGTGTTTTTCTTCTTTTACTCGCTGGTTTTTCAATGGGGATTCGATCGGGTGTTCGATGTCCCGCTGTCGGCGCAGTCTGGACAGACTTCGACATCCAAAGCCAACGCCACGTGATAGCGTCCTGCCCTACAGCCGAAAGCGCTGCTGGATGGCCTGGCCAAGCAAGTCAACCGTTTCATCGTCATGGGACGCCTGGGATCGCATGAACACTACGTCGTGATCCGGGATCACCGGCAGCTCATCAAGGATTTGCATGTTATCCGTCACCCGACCACGGTCGATCAGGCTGATCGCCAACCCGACCTCCACGCAAGCCTTGACGGCCTGGTTGGAGGGGCTTTCGAGGACGATTCGCACCTTGCGCCCGCTTTGCCGGAGCGCTTGCAGCATGACCTGTCGGTAAGGGCATTGCGCCGCGTGCACGGCCAGCGCCAGCGGCTCGGTCAAATTCGCCGTCGCGTGAAGCGCCGCGACCCAGACCGGTGTCGTGGTAACCAGGAACTCAACCTCAGCGTTGCGCAGCTCCTTCGGCTGGGTGAGCACGGCGGCCTGGAGCTTGCCGCGCTGGACCTGCTCACGCAGGGCATAGCTGGGGGCGGTCTTGAGCTCGAGAATGACGTTCGGCCAGGCTGCGGTGAACGTTGGGACAATGTCGCGGATGACATGGTCAGCGTATTCGTCGGGCACACCCAAGGTGATCCGTCCCGCCAGCCGCGTGCCGTGTAAGTCGGCCAACACCCGGTCGTGGGTGGTGAGCAGCTCCGTCGTGGAAACGAGCAGGCGCTTGCCCAACGCGGTCAGGGAGACCGCTTGATTGTCACGGTCCAGCAGCCGGCCACCGGCGATCGCTTCCAGTCGCTGAATGTGCACGCTGACCGTCGCCGGGCTCTTGTGGAGCTGCTGCGCCGCAGCGCTGAATTTGCCTATTCGCGCGACCGCATGAAAGGTTCGTATCAGCTCAATGTCCAGTATGGCTGTCATGATTCACCCTTCGTGAACGACTTCTACAAGATATTTTGATTTATTAGATTAGTCGGCTTTCGTAGCCTGTGACCATGAACTCGCCTAAGTCGATCACTTGCCCTGCCGCGCCCAGCTTGTATTGGCTGATTCCGTTGCCCTTGCTGGAAGCGGCACTGGTCCTGGCCTGGAGCTCAGGCTTCGTCGGCGCGCGCTTCTCCATCGACTACGCGCCGCCGTTGCTCGTGGTGTTCTGGCGCTGCGTCCTGGTCACGCTGATCCTGTTTCCCTTCATCGTCGGCCAACTGCGACCAATCCCCTTCGCCGCACTCTTGAAGAACGCCGGTATCGGCCTGCTAGCGATGGCGGGTTATCTGGCCGGTATCACCCAAGGCATCGCCCTGGGTGTTCCGGCAGGCCTGGCCGCGTTGTTTGCCGACTTGCTGCCGATAGGCCTGGCACTGTTGGCTGCCGGCGTGCTGGGACAACGCTTGGCGCCGGCAGCCTGGGCGGGTTTGACCATCGGCCTGAGCGGTGTTGCCCTCGGCACCCACGGCGCGTTGGCCTGGGGCGACGCGCCTTTGTGGGCATATGGGTTGCCGCTGCTCGGCATGCTCTCGCTCGCTGCTGCGACCTTGTGGCAGAAGCATCTTCCAGCCTCGCAATCGATTGGCCTACTGCCCAATCTCTGGCTGCAATGCTGTGTCAGCGGCCTGGCGTTTGCGCTTATCGAGGGTGTACAGGGCAGCCTCGCGCCGATACCCAGTACTGGCTTTGTGCTGAGCGTCGTATGGACGGCGGGATTGTCGACGATGGGCGGATATGGGCTCTATTGGTTGTGCCTGCGCCGAGCGACAGCCACCCGTGTCGCCAGCGTTCTCTACCTGAGCCCGCCCATTACGATGCTGTGGGCCTGGGCAATGTTCGACGAGCCATTGTCGTGGCTCATGGCGCTGGGGATGGCGGTGTCTGCTGTCGGCATCTGGATGGTGATGCGTGATGAAGCGCGTGGTCGACGCAGCGCCACCGCCGCGCGTTAAACCTCCAGCACCAAAGGCTCACTGCCCTCGGCCGGAACCGCGCAACAAATCAGCACTTCGCCGTCCGCGACCGGCTCGGCGGGCTGGGTCAGGTAATGCACCTGGCCTTGGGTCATGCGGGTTGTACAGGTGCCACAGGAACCGCCGCGGCAACTGAATTCCGGGTTCAGCCCCCGGGCCTCGGCCAACTCCAGCAGCGTCCCGCTGCCCGGCTCCCAGCGCGCTTCCTTGGCCGAGCTGGCGAACAGGACTTTCACCGTTTCACTCGCCGCGGGCACCTGCTCGGCCACGGGCATTCGAACCTCGATATCGCGCACTAGCGTGGACGGGCCAAAGGTTTCCGCATGGATGCGATCATCGGGAATGCGCAGCTTGCGCAGGCCGTCATACAGCGCCTGGGTAAAGCTGCCCGGCCCGCACAAATAGAAGTCATAGTCGTCCAGCGGCAGCCATTGCTTGAGCAACGCCACATCGATTCTGCCGGACACGTCGTAACCTTGCCCGGCGCTGCCGTCGGTGGGCGGTTGGCTGACCGTGCGCAATACCCGCAGCTTGTCACCGGCACGGGCCGCCAGCTCGTCGATCTCTTCGCGAAAGGCCAGATCAGCCACGTGACGAGCGCTTTGTATCAGCCAGACCGAACGCATGCGGCTGATGCGTTTCCCTTGGTAGACCACCTCGCGCAACATCGACAGCAACGGCGTAATGCCAACGCCCGCTGCCAACAGCACCAACGGGCGGCGCTCGATGGGGTCCACGGTGAAGTGGCCTTGGGGCGCCCGCGCCTCAATTTCATGGGCCGCCTGAATCTGTTCATGCAAGTGCGAAGACACCACGCCGTCGCGCTTGACGCTAATGCGCAGGAAATCATCGGATGGCGCGCTGGACACGCTGTAGGTGCGGATCGACGGAGTTTGCTGCCCTTGCAGTAATACTCGCACCGGCAAATGCTGTCCGGCTTCGAACCGTGGCAAACCGGCGCCATCGGTGGTTTGCAGATAAAAAGAACGGATGTCGGGGCTCTCATCCACCGTCCGAATGACCTGCAACGCACGCCATTGGGTCCGCAGGGCTTCGGCCTGCAAGCGCTCAGCGGTTTGTTCCCAACTGCCGGTCATCAGCGAATTGGGCGAGTCACCTTCGTCCTGGTCCTTCCAGCGCAACGGTATCGCTGCGGGACGGTAGACCAAGCGTTGCGGAGTCACACGCAACAACCGCTCGGCGCCCTGGAACGCAGCGATCTGCGGATCATCCAGCAACACCTCGGCGCGACCGCTCAGTTGCAACAGGTCGCCGGTTTCAAAGTCGACGAACAACAACCCTGCACGCGGATTCAGCAGGATATTGCCCAACGTGTTGAAAAACAGATTCCCGGAAAAATCCGGGATGGTCAGCGTCCCGTCCTCGTCCATGTGCACGAAACCGGACTTGCCGCCACGGTGCGACGCATCGACCTGCCGCTCGCCGTCACGGATCACGTAGGTGGCGATGTAGAACGAATCGGCCGCCGTGACCAGCCGACGAACCCAAGGGTCGTCCAGCTCCAGTTCACGCGAGACGGCAGCTTGCTCATCGACAAAGCTGTATTGGCGCAGGTTGATGTAGCGCGGGCAGTTGCCATACGCCTGGCTCACCGAGATGGCCAGCCCTTGGTCCAGCCGACGGCGCACGACACCGTTCATGCGGTTACGGCGGCGGGTATGCAACTCGATGCCCAGCATGCCGATGGCATCGCCCTCGCCCATGCCTTCCTGGGCTGGATCGCTCGGCTGCGGCTCGAGATCGATGTGCAGCGTTTGTGGATCCGGTGAACTGATGAAGCCGGGCTGCCCGGTGCGCAGCGTCGCCCAGGCGTCGCCTTGACGATCCACCGCGCCCAGCACCACGAAGGGCAATTGGGCGTAGAACTCACGGTGCTGATCCGGCATCCAGGTGCGGGCCAGTTGCCGCTGGCCGACACCGGCCATCATGTCCACCGCACCGACGGAGCGCTGCAAGGTCAACTCGCCTTCGTGCCAGGGTGAAGGTTGTGCTTTCGAGGCTTCGTTCATCAGCTACTCCTCGCGCCCCGGCATTGCTGCTGGGTCAGTGCGCTGTGGTCAGGGATGGTCCGTCATATCTTTGGACAAGGTATGCGGTGGGTGAAGCCATCTTCTGCCCAAAGCCACGGTGCAGGAATACGCATGGATTGAAATCCACTGTTTCAGGAAATGGAATGACCTCGACGCCTGGGTCCTGGCGCAATCAGAGAGTATTTAGTTTTTGGCGCGAAAAAGCCCTTGTCCGGCTTATCTATTACTGAGAGAGATACAGACAATCAATCGCCTTTGTTCGCCTGACAAAACGCCCCTGCATTAGAGTCCATCTCTCGATGCGAGCCATTGCGCAAATGTGCGGCTTCATCCCAGGATCAGTGCATTCAAACGATAAGGTACGTCTCATGAGCAAAGCGTCTTACGTTCCTCCAAAAATCTGGAAGCACGAGGCCCCTTCGGGCGGCCAGTTTGCCAGCATCAACCGCCCGGTCGCCGGGCCGACCCACGAAAAAACCTTGCCGGTCGGCGAGCACCCGTTGCAGCTCTATTCACTGGCGACGCCCAACGGCGTCAAAGTCACGATCCTGCTCGAAGAGTTGCTGGCGCTCGGGCACACCGGCGCGGAATACGACGCCTGGCTGATTCGCATCGGCGAAGGCGACCAGTTTTCCAGCGGTTTTGTCGAGGTCAATCCAAACTCGAAGATTCCGGCCCTGCTGGATCGCAGCGTCGAGCCAGCGATCCGCGTCTTCGAGTCCGGGTCGATCCTGCTTTACCTGGCAGAAAAATTCGGCGCGCTGCTGCCCACCGACCCGGCCGGCCGCACCGAAACCTTGAACTGGCTGTTCTGGCAGATGGGTTCGGCGCCGTACTTGGGCGGCGGTTTCGGACATTTCTACGCCTATGCGCCGGAAAAACTCGAGTACCCGATCAATCGCTTCACCATGGAAGCCAAGCGCCAACTGGATGTGCTGGACCGTCGCCTGGCTGAAAACAAATACCTGGCGGGCGACCAGTACACCATCGCCGACATCGCGATCTGGCCCTGGTATGGGCAACTGGTGCGCAATAACGTGTATTCAGCTGCGGAGTTCCTCTCGGCCCACGAATACACCCATGTGCAGCGCTGGGCCGAGGAAATCGCCAACCGACCTGCGGTGATGCGCGGCCAGCGGGTCAACCGGACCTGGGGCGATGAAGCGAGCCAAGTGCCGGAGCGGCACCGGGCGGAGGATTTGGGCTAGGCGCGCCTACGCGAAACCCTGTGGTGAGGGAGCATGCGCCCTCACCACGTTCGATCGTTCCCACGCTCCTGCGTGGGAACGCCACCAGGGACGCTCCGCGTTCCGCTTCTGGGGTGACGCAGAGCGTCACGGGGATGCATTCCCACGCAGAGCGTGGGAACGATCAAATAACCCTGTGGCGCGGGAGCAAGCTTCCTCGCCACAAGTTCCATCAATCGTAAAACGGTTCGACCAGGGTCCGACTGCCCACGAAGAAGCTGTCCGCGACCAGGCGTAGCGGTTGCAAATCCATGTCGCTGGCCTTGTCCTTGATCAGCTGTTGGAAATGCCGATACACCGCCGCGTATTCGCCCTCCTCCGACACAGCCTGGCGCACGCTGTCGATACTCAGCAACGCGCCGCCATTGTCGAGCCGCAGGACGCCTTCGGCGCAGCGAATCTCGATGCTCCAGAGCTCGTCATGACCATGGTCGAAGTCGAACTCGGCACGGATATCGAGCTGGCGCGCGTCCGCCATCTTGATGCTCGCGGCAATCGGTGACTGGCAGTTGTCGGGAACGCGCAGTTCGGCCGACTCGACGAACAGCGACAGCGGCAGCAGATGGGTGGCAATCGACAGGGCATTGATGCCGGGATCAAAGACGCCCAGGCCGCCGGGCTGCCAGATCCATGCCTGGCCCGGGTGCCATTTGCGCACGTCTTCCTTCCAATCGATCCGGACGCTTTGCAGCGTACGGCTGGCCAGCCAGTCGCGAGCCGCTTCGATGCCGGGCGCATAGCGCGAATGCCAGGCGTAGAGGCCGCTGACGCCTTGCTCGCGCGCCAGGTCAACAAGGGCCATCGCTTCGCCCAACGTCGCGCAGGGCGGCTTTTCCACCAGCACGTGCTTGCCGGCAGCCAAGGCTTGTCGGACCAGCCCGAACCGACCTTGTGGCGGCGTGCAAAATGCGATTGCATCGACGTGCGGGCCGTTTTCCAGCAATTCGCCCAGGGACTGGAAATTCTCCACCCCAGCGCAAGGCTGCCCTTGCGTAGCGACCGCCACCAGTTCGAACGCGGGGTTCGCGCGAATAGCGGGGACGTGTTGATCCTGGGCGATCTTGCCGTAGCCCACCAGACCGAGACGAATCGGTTGCATCGATGACTCCTGACTTTTGTACTTATGATGGGGCTGCAAACTAGACGTAAATCGCCTGGCGGACAATGGGTTCGTATCCCATTGCTCGGCGTCAGCGCTGCGCCGGGGCGGTCACGATCTTGGAAATCCGGCTGAGAAAGGGTTCGAGTCGCTCCCGCGGTGCGTCGTGCTCGACCACCAAAGCCGTGACTTCATCGCAAGACGCCACTTGATAGTGGGCAACGCTGGAAAGTTTCTCATTGGTCACCGCCACCACCACTTGACCGCTCGCCGCCACCACCGCGCGTTTGAATTCCGCGTCATCCAGGCCAAACGCCGTGACCCCATTGTCCGAGTCAATGGCGCAGGCACCGACAAAGCACAAGTCGAAATTGAACTGGCGCAATTGCTGGACGGCCGCCAGCCCGATGGCCCCGCCCGCGACCGGATTCAGGCGACCGCCCAGCAGAATGACTTCGGCGCGGGGCAGCTTCATCAGCTCCACCGCGATCAAGGGTGAGTTGGTGCTGAGGGTCAATCGCAGCTCCGGGTCGATGGCGCGGGCGATGGCCAAGTTGGTCGACCCGGCATCGAGGAACACGTGCTGCCCGGCAACGAGCAGCGAGGCCGCCCGCTGGCCAAGCGTCCCCTTGCGTGCCGAATCCTGGTGGATCCGGACATCGATAGGCGCCTCGGCCGCTGGCAGGCGAATCGCGCCGCCATAGACGCGCTTGCACAAGCCCGCCGCTGCCAGCGCGCCCAAATCGCGCCGTATCGAGTGTTCCGAAACATTGAACTCAACCGCCAAGTCAGCCGCAATGACCCGGCCATACAGGGCGAGACGTTCGCTGATCAATCGCTGGCGTTCGCCGGGAAACGCTTCGTTAAAAGAACTCATGACATTGGCAACCTGCATAAACGAGCGACAATAACCACAAACGAGCACACTATGCCGCGTGCCCCAAGGATCGTCAAACCAGGCGGGATTGCCTTTCGTCACTCTCTCGCGGCGGACACGTGAACAGTTTTTTCCCGAGGCGGGTCAACCCAAGGTCAGTAGCGTCATTTTGTAAACGAGCGACTCACCCGGTCGCCGAGGGTGGAACCATGAACAATACAATCATCGCAGCCCTGGTAAGCGCCGTCGTCCTATCGGGCGCCAACGGTGCCCAGGCCGCAGAAACGAAAAAGGTCGATGTGCTGTTGGTGGGCGGTGGAATCATGAGTTCGACGCTGGGCATCTGGCTCAATGAGTTGGAACCCGGCTGGTCGATGGAGATGGTCGAGCGCCTGGATACGGTGGCCGAAGAAAGCTCCAACGGCTGGAACAACGCCGGCACCGGCCACTCTGCGTTGGCAGAACTCAACTACACGCCGATGGACGAGCAAGGCAACGTCAATATTTCCAAAGCCATCGAGATCAACGAAGCCTTCCAGATCACCCGGCAGTTCCTGGCCTGGCAGGTCAAGAACAATGTCCTGAAAAACCCTCGCTCATTTATCAACTCCACCCCGCACATGAGTTTTGTGTGGGGGGACGACAACATCAAGTTCCTAAGGAAACGCTATGAGGCGCTGCAAGCGAGTCCACTGTTCCGCCCCATGCAATATTCGGAGGATCCGGAGCAGATCAAGAAATGGGTGCCGCTGATGATGGAGGGGCGCGACCCGAACCAGAAGCTTGCGGTGACCTGGACGCCGATCGGCACCGACGTGAATTTTGGCGAAATCACCCGCCAATACGTCAGTCATTTGCAGAGCAGACCCAATTTCAGCCTGAAGCTTTCCAGCGAAGTCCGCGATATCACCCGCAATGACGATGGCTCCTGGCACGTGGAGTACAAGAATCTCAAGGACGGTGAGACCACAGCCACCGACGCCAGGTTCGTCTTCATCGGCGCGGGGGGTGGCGCGTTGCATCTGTTGCAGAAGTCGGGCATCGAGGAAGCGAAGGAATACGCAGGGTTTCCGGTCGGCGGCTCGTTCCTGGTCGCCGAAAATCCCACCATTGCCGAGCGACATATGGCCAAGGCGTACGGGATAGCCTCCACCGGCGCGCCGCCGATGTCCGTGCCGCACTTGGACACCCGAGTGCTGGATGGCAAGCGCGTCATCCTGTTCGGCCCCTTCGCGACCTTCTCCACCAAATTCCTCAAGGAAGGCTCGTACTTCGACCTGTTTACCAGCATGACGCCACACAATATCTGGCCCATGACCAAAGTCGGCATCGAGCAGTACCCGCTGGTGGAATATCTGGCCGGCCAGCTGATGCTTTCCGACGACGACCGATTCAAGGCCTTGCAGGAATATTTTCCCCAGGCCAAGCAGGAAGACTGGCGCCTCTGGCAAGCCGGCCAGCGGGTCCAGGTGATCAAGCGCGATGAAGAAAAAGGCGGCGTGCTCAAACTCGGTACCGAGGTGGTCGCGTCGCAGGATGGCAGCATCGCCGGATTGCTCGGAGCATCTCCCGGCGCCTCGACAGCGGCGCCTATCATGCTTGAAGTCATGCAGCGGGTCTTCAAGGACAAGGTCGCCTCCCCGGCCTGGCAGGAAAAGCTGCACCAGATCGTGCCGAGCTATGGGACCCGGCTCAACGATGACCCGGCGCGAGTCTACGAGGAATGGAAATACACCAGCGAGCTGCTGCAACTGGCGCCGCCACCGGATATTCGTGGCAACGCCGAGTCGAACGCCCCGACCAACAGCGATCCGGTGGGGCAGAAACACAGCGATTCCGACCCGGACATTGCTTTGTGAATGGCGTCCAGGCTGTCGTCTTGTAGCTGAGCCTCGAAACAACGACTCAGCTACCGGCACAGCCTAGAACCACTCCTTGTGCTCTTCAAACGCCGCGCGGACCATCGCCACCAATCGCACGACTTCCTGCCTGTGCGCTTCATCGCCATGCACGGCCAGCCAGACCTGCATCTGCATGTCGCCAGTGAACAATTCGGGCAAAGGTTGCAGGGTTTTGTCGAGCGAGCAAACGTAGTGCGGCAGCAGGCCGATACAGGCGCTCCATTGAATCATCTGGCGCATCAACTCATAGGAGTTCACCTGCGTGACGCCTGACCGGCGCTCGCTGACGGCGCGGTTCCACGGGGCCAGCGAAGGCATTTTTGCGTAGCTGTGCAGGCTGACCAGCATGTAGTCCTGAAGCTCGGGAAGGCTGCGCGGGCGACTTGCTTCCCGGGAGTAGCGCTTGGCAATGTGCGGGATGTATTCCAGCTCGGCCAGGCAACTGAGTTCGGCCACCGGGAAAGATAGCTGCGGCGCCGTCGCCCGTGGGTCAGTGAGCCAGACGATGACATCCGCCTCAACCGACTCCTGGCCGGGTTGACCGTCGAGGCGCACCACGTCCAGGCGCACGTTGGCGTGTTGGCGCAAGAAGCCAAGCAGCGCGCGGCTGAGGACGTCGTGCAGCAACGGCTCGGCCACGGCCACCCGCACCAGGGTCTGCTCGGTGTCGAAGGCGTCAGGCAACGCCAGCAAAGTTCGCTGGGCCAGTAATTGGCTGCGCAGATGACGGCCAGCCTGGCTGAGCATCAGCGCATTTCCCCGGTGCTCGAACAATGGACGGCCGTAATGACTGGATAACCGCGAAAGTTTTTTCCGCAATAACGACGCTTTGACATTCAGGCTACGCGCGGCCTGCATGAAACAGCTACAGCGTGCCGCCACCAGGAAAAACTCCAGCGCTTGCGGATCCTTGAAGCCCTTCAGTGCCTGATCATCGGTTGCCACCGAAGCACCCAGCCGCGCGTAATCTCGAACCTTGCCAATCTCCTCCAGCGCCATACACCCTCCTCCCTAAGGTAGCTCCACGGCTGCCGCACCGCTTAACGAACAGACTCCAATGCCTGGTTCAGTTGCGCGCCATCGATGCTCAACGTCGCCTTGCTGACCAAACCTTCCAGATATGCCCTGGCCACCTGCTCCTGGCGCTGATTGCGCAGCGCCTCGCGCAACTGTCCACGCACCTCATCCAGACTCGCGGGACGTGCCGGTTGCATGTCGGTGAGCTTGAGAATGTGAAAACCCGCGTCGCTGCGCAAAGCGTCGGAAATACTTCCAACCCGCTGCCGCGCCAGCATTTCGCGCATTTGCGGCACATATTGCTGCAACGGTTGCAAGCCGCTGTCGCCACCCCGCTGCGCCGTGGCCTGGTCGTCGGAAAACTCCCGGGCCAACGCGGCGAAATCAGCATTGGGAGCCTGGGCGCGGCGAGCCAGTTCGGTGGCTTTCTTGCGCACCGACTCTTCGTTGGCTCCCGGCTCCAGCGCGATGAAAATCTGACTGACGCGATACAACGCCGGGCTTTGCAGCTGGCCCTTCGCTGCGTCATAGGCTTGTTGCAGCGCCTGCTCATCCGGGTAATCGGCAGGCACTTGGCTGACGGATTGCAGATAGGTGCGTAACAGGATCTGTTCGGTGGCGGCTCGGGTCATCTGTTGAATTTCCGGGCGTTCCTGCCAACCTTGCGCGTCGGCCTGCTGCAACAAGGCTTTCTCCGCCAGGCGCGCTCGAATCCAGCCCTCCAGGGCGCCACGATTGGCGCGCAGTTGCTCGCGCACCGGCGGCGCCAACGAGCCCAGCACACCATTGAGTTCGGCGCTGCTCAATTGCAGTTCACCCAGACTGGCAACGGCCGGCGCGGTCTCGCCTTGGCTTCGGGCAGCTACCGGTTGTGTCGGCTGCATTGAGGCATGGGGAGAATCGCCAGGGTTGAGGGCCACTGCCACGGCGATGCCTCCCGCCACCAGAACGACAAGACTGATGCCCACCTGTTTGCTGAACCTGCTCATCACGATCAAGCCTCTTCAACCGCGACTTCTGGCACTGGCGCAGCGTCCACCGCCTGTTGCTGGCGGGCCTGCTGGCTGTATTCGCGCAGGTACACCACAAACTCTTGCAGCAAGCGGTCCCAGAGCTCCAGCACGCCGCGCAAGTGATCCTCACTGACGCCGGCGGCGACGATGGCGTCCATCTCCATCACCAGGAATTCGCCCTGAAGGCTGAGGCGGGCAAAGCGCCGGCTGGCGTTCCACACTTCCACCAAGCCTTCAGGCAACTTGCCCTCGATGCGCAGCGCGCAGCTGAACGTAAAGTCGAGGAAGCTACCCTCGGCGGCGGCCGGGTTGCCGAAGCGCACGGCAAAACCAATGCCCTGGCTGGCGCTCAACAACTGCACTACCGTGCCCTGTTCGGTGCGATTGACGCGATAGCCAGCGGCTTGCAGCAACTCGCCGAGCTGCTCGGGGGTGATGCTCTGGATCAGTGTTTGGGTGGTCATCGCAGATTTTCCTGTGGGGTAGAAGTGGGCGGTGATTATTTGCCCGCAGTGGTCTTGGTCGCGTCGAACTGGGTCTGGTACAGCGCATCGCCATAACGCTGCGCCAATTCCTCGAACTTCACCCGCGCGCCGCTGGCAAAGGGCTGGCGAATCTTCAGCACATCACTGACCTCGATGTTTTCGTAGGCGCCGAGGATCTCTTTGGCGATGCCATACATCTGCTGGTTCTTCGCCACACATTGCTGCACTTCGCTCTCGCGACTGGTCAGGCTGGCTTGCAGGGTGGCCCGCGCCGCTTCGATACCGCGGGCGCGGCCCAGCAGTTCTTCGTAGGCTTGCTTGAATTTGCCGACCTGCTCGCCGCTGGCCGCCACCTGTGCCTGGGCGCTGCTGCGCACGGCATCCTGCTGGGCGCCCAGTTGTTCGTTCTGGCTGCGGGCCTTGGCCAGTTCGGCGGTCAGTTGCTTGATTTGCCCTTGCGCGGCGCTCAGTTGGCTCTCCGCTGCCTGGCGCGCAGCGGTGCCTTGCGCCTGTTCGCTCTGCAAGGCTTGCAACTGCTGTGTGGTGCTGCGCAACTGGGCACGCAGGCGCTCCTCCAAGGTTTGCGCCGAAGCACCCAAGGCTGCGCCGAGGCCCAGCAACAGCACCACAGCGTGGATGACGGGATGAAATGGCCTGGTCATATGGTCCTCCCGGCGCTAGAAGCGCGTATTGAGCTCAAGTTGCAGAACGTCGATAGCGAACGGCGCGCCATACACTTCTTCGCTGCTAAGCCAGCGCGCGGTCGCCAATACGTTGTCTTCGATTCCATAGTTGCCGCCGAGGAAATAACCCTTGGCGTTGGTGCCCCCAAGGTGAAACGAAGAATCGTTGAAGCCATCCGGCAAGGCATCCGGCTCGATGTACTTGTAGCCGGCGAACAGGTTCCAGTCGCCGCGCTTTTTCAGGTCCAGGGCGCTGCCCAGGGTGAACTGCAGCATCCAGGCACTGTCACCGCTTTCGATGTCGCCGTTCTCATCCAGGTTGTTGGCCAGCGCACCGGCAGAGCGCTTGCGCATCTTGCCTTCGTCGTAGCCGAGGTTGACCAGGTAGTTGCCTTGGCTGCGCAGCTTCAGGTCGTCGAACAGCAAGGTGTCCCACACCATGTTGAGATCGAGCAGGTTGAACTCCGAGGCCAGGCCTACGAACTGCGGCTGCGGCGAGGTGGTCGGCGCGGAAGGGTCCGGCACCAGGTCGCGCAGCTCCATCAACGTGTTGCCCTTTTGCATGAAGGCCGGGCGCGTTTCGTCGCTGTCACAGGCGGGGGCGCCGTCATAGATGGCACAAGGATTGGAGCGCCGCCCTTCGATGTCATCGAACTGGTAATAAGCCAATGCCCCCTTGATGTTGTTGTCCGGGGCAAACGCCCAGCTCGCGCCAAGCTGGGCGCCGTAGAGCCACTTGTTCTCGCTGTCTTCCTTGTTGAAACCATCGCTCGACGCGCTGTCGGAGCTGTACTCCACCGGGAACGCACCGAGGGTGCCAAACATCGCCAGGTCGCGGCTCAACGGGTGATTGAACGAGCCGGCCAAGCCGTCGAAATTGAGGTCGTTGGAATACAGCAGATCGGTGGACATGAACGGGTTGGGCATGCGTCCACCGGTGAAGCTCAGTTCCTTGGTGGGGCGATAGTTGAGATAGCCCTGGTCGAGCCACAGATCCTTTTTGTCAAAGCCGCCGCCCAGGGTCTGGGTGGTGGAGACTGGACTGCTGTCCGAGCCCGTGCCCAGGCGGATAGCCGCTGTCCATTGCGGGGATAGCGCGGCCCGCATGCCCATGCGAGCCCGCAGGCGCAGCATGTTCTCGCGGTCTTCGCGGGTATTGAGCAACGGTGGAAGTTGCGAGCCGCTGTTGGGGTTGACGTCGTAAGGCCCGCTGTTATTGAGCTCGGCGAAGTCGACGATCTCGTTACTGTTGCTGCCCGAGTAAAAGCGCGACTCGTTGCGCAAGCGCACGTCACCTTCAAAGGTGATGCGTGAGACCCAGTCGGGGAAGGTGTTGGGCTGGGCCCAGTTTTCCTGTTTGGCTTGGGCGATCACTTCGGCTTTGACCTGGTCGCGAATCTGTTCCCGAACGATAGCCGGCACATACTGCACCCGAACCTCGCCCGGTGCGCCTGGCGCTGGCACCGGTGCGGTGTTGGCGGCCGTCTGCCGGGCTTGCGTGGCCTCGGCTTCGGCCTGGTCGATCAGCGCTTGGGCCTGGTCCTGTTTGAGCACGCCTTGTTGCACCAACAGGCGAATCAGATTGACCGTCGCGTTCTGCGAGGGTGTCTGCGCCAACGCGCTACCCGCCAGGCTGGCGATCACCAGGCCGACGCCCAGCGCCAATCGATTAACTTTGCAGATCATGAACACAACTCCTAATGGTCTCTTGGCGACCCGGCTTAGCCCGGCCGGCGTCCTTGTAGGCGGATACGCACCGGCACCTGCAACGAGGCGGGTGGGCGTTCCAGATTGGGTGAGGCGCGCAAGGTGGCCAGCACCTTGGCGTCAAGTTCGGCATCGCCGCTGGTGCGCCCCAGTTCCACCCGGATCACCCGGCCGGCCTGGTCCAGCCAGACGTCGGCCTCCAGGCGGAAAGCCAGGTTGCGCAGCTCGGGCGACTCGCGCAGCAAGCGCTGGAAGCTGTAGGCCAGGAACTGGCTGTAGGTGCCGTTGCCGAGGCGTCCGCCACCGGCGCCAGCCATCCCGCCGCCCTTACCCGCGCCGATATTGAAAGCGTCGGAGCCAGCCTGGGCGTCGCTGTCCATTTGCATCGGGTCAGCCAGGTCTTCGGCGGGCGAAGGCGGTGCTTCCTCCTCCGGCTTGACTTCCTCTGGTTCGGGCGTGGGTTCGGGCTCGACGATTTTTTCTTCCACCGGCTTTTCCGGCTCCGGCGGTTTTTCCGGGGGCGGCGGCGGAGGTGGCGGCAACGGAATGATCGCGGGAATCTTCGGCGCCTCGCGACGGATGCCGCTCATATCGTTGGCCCATGTCCACAGCAGCCAGGCCAGGCCCGCGCCCACCAGCAAACCGGCAGTCCACTGCAATACGCGGCGCACCCTGCCAGTGCCGTCCCGCTGCCGTTCCAGGTGACCGTTTTGCGGCTGTTCAGGAAAAGACGTCATGACTCAGCCCTGGCTCGGTTTGCCGGTGACCAGGCCCACCTGGGACAACTCCAGGCGGCGCAACAGGTCCAGCACTTCAATGACTTTCTGGTACTGCACGGCCGAGTCACCTCGCACGATCACCGGAAAATCCGGGCTCTGGGCTTTCTCGATGCGCAAGCGATCTTCAAGTTCGTTGAGGGTGACCGGGTAGGCATCGAGGAACACCTGGCCGCCATCATTGATGGAAATCGCCTTGGTCTTGGGCTGCGAAAGCGAGATGGTCGAGCTGGCCTTCGGCAGGTTGATCTGAATCCCGGAGACCTGGGCGGTGGCAGTGAGAATAAACATCACCAGCACCACCATGAGCACGTCCACCAGCGGCGTGATGTTGATGGTGTCGACGGCCGCATCTTCGTCGTCGTCCGAGGCGCTATTGAGGTTGGCCATGGTCGCTCCCCTACACCGTCAAGGAAGGGCTGGCGACGTGGTTGCCCCGTCGATGCGCCGCTTCACTGGACTGGCTTTCGCCGTGGACTTCGGCCAGGCGGGTGATGAATTCGTCGACGAATACCCGCATGTCGGCGCTGACTTCCTTGTTGCGCGTGGTCAGGCGGTTGTAGCCAAACAGCGCCGGGATCGCGACAAACAATCCCATGGCGGTGGCCAGCAACGCGGCCGCCATGCCGGGGGCGATGGCGTTGATGTTCACATCACCGGCCATGGCGGTGCCGAGAAACACCACCATGATCCCCAGCACAGTCCCCAGCAGGCCGATGTAAGGGCCGCCGGCGATGGCGTTGGACAACGTCGACAACTTGGAACTGAGCTGTTGGTTTTCCCGAGTCCGTACACCGTCCATGGAACAGCGGATGGCTTCGATGGTGGCTGCGGAGATCGACGAGGTGTCGGCGCCCTGGTCGCGGCGGGTGCGGATCTCGGCAACCGCCACTCCATACAGGCGCCACAGCGACGAATCGCCCAGGCGCTGCGCCAGGTCGCGGTCATCGGCGAGCAGTTCCAACCGTGTCCCAACCTTGGCGAAATGACTGCGGAAGACTTCGTTGGCACGGCTGACCCGGCTGACATTGCGGCTCTTGCGCACCATGATCACCCACGACTGCAGCATCATCAGCACCAAGACGGCAATGATCACCCAGGCGTCCAGCGGCACCGCGTTGAGCAGGAAACCCAGGCTGCCGAAACCAAAGCCGGATTGTTCTTCGTCCACTCCATAGACCACCAGGCGCGACTCGGCGCCCTGGGCGGTGGCATCGGCCAGGATCTGCTCGGGCGAACGGGCGACGCGGGACAAGCGCAGTTCATCGAGTGCGCCAGTGAAGGCTTGATACGTAGCGGTCGGTGCCACCGCGCCGGCTTCAACGGCAGCCGGTGAATCGGCGCCGATGGCAATCGCACCCTGCAAGGCTGGCAACGGTTGCGCCAGGTTCGCCGCCGGCTTTCCATTCACATACAAACGCAACCCGCTGGCGTCAGCCGTCAACGCCAGGTGTTGCCATTGCCCCAGCGCCACGGCCTGATTGGCCACGGCGCGCTGGCCGTTCACTTCCACAAAGGGCACGCCTTGGTTCACGCCCACCAGCAACGCGTTGCCGGCATCACGACGGGCCAGCAGCAGTTGCTCGCCTGCGCCCTGCTCCATCCGCAACCAGGTGCTGAAGGTCAACGCACCACCCGCGCTCACGCCCAGGGATGGACTGGCCGGCAGCAACAGCGGCTGACCGTTGAGCTGTGCCGAGCGCCCGATGACACCGTCGATGATGTTTGCCGGGGCGTTCTGCGCGTGGTTGGCAAAGGCGCTGGCGTCCCTTGGCGGTGCGCCAACGGCACCGTCAAAGTGATAGACCAGGCTGTAGTCGGCATCGAAGGCTGACTGAGCGTTGCTCGTGGCCGGCGCTTTCGGGTTGCCGTAGTACATCCAGACATCCTGGCGCTTGCCGCCCTCCACCAGAGGCACGTCTACCCAGATCAGCGCCATGCCCATCAGCGGGTCGAAACTCTCGATCTGGTGGTTGAGTACGGTGTGATCATCGGTGGCGACAAAACGGATGTCCGAACCGTTTTCGTTGACCCCATCGAAGGTGAAATTGCCGGTGTGCAAACGCACCAGCAACGAGGTGCGCCCCACCGCCTGGCTGATCGCCGCGCCCTGGGGCGTGGTGTCGATACTGATCTGTTTGCGGTAGTGCCAATCGTCCTGCCACCAGGCGCTGGCCGTTGCCGGCAGCACAAGGCCCAGGCAAGCGAGAAGAATGAAAATCAAGCGATGCATAACGGGGTGCTCCAAGGTCTGTGCCTACCGGTCAAAAGGTCGCCTGCATATTGAAGTGCACGCGTGAATCGTGTTTGCGGGTGTTCGGGCCGTCCTTGAGCGGCAGGCCCCAGTCGAGGCTGCCCGACAACCATTCGCGCAACGTTGCGCGGGTGCCGAAGCCGATACTCGCCAGGCTGTAGTCAGCCTCCTGATCGGGCAGCGCGTCTTGCAGGGCCATTTGCGCGCCTTCGGCAAAGACGTATAAACGCCAATTGTCGACGTAGCTGCCGAGCCCTTTGCCCAGGTGCTTGCTCAACGACGGTGTGCGCAGTTCCTGGGAAAACAGCACGCCGTCATCGCCCGTGCGTTCCGCTGCGAGATAACCGCGCACACTGGTGGCGCCACCGGCGGAAAACTGTTCGTTGGAGACCAGCGGCCCGGAGGCCAGTTGGAAGCTCAGCTTGCTTGCCGCTTGCCAGTCCCCGGCAAAATTCCGGGTGAAGGTGCTGTCGCCCTTGAACACGGCGAAGCTGGGATTGGCCTCGTAGCGCTTGGCCCGAAATTCATCGGCGTCGCTGCCATAGCCGAAGAAGCTGCGGGTGCCGGCAACGATGCTCAGGCCCAGGCCAAACTGTGAGGTTTCGGTGTAGCGAAAGCCGTTGTAGGCCAGGGTGATCGGCGCGTACTTGATCGGCACCTCATCACTGGAGCCGCCAAATTGCAGGGCCTCCTCGAAATCCTTGAAGTCCACGCCCACCGACAGCGAGTTGGCCCAAACGCCCTGGGGCGGCACGTTGTAGATCAGCGACGCGCCATAGGAGTGTCCCTTGCCCAACACGTTGCTGCCGCCGATGGTCGCGACGTTGCTATCGGACTGGTAGCCGGACAACTGCGCATTCCAACGCTCGCTCAGGGGCGCGTTATAGGATCCCGACCAGACTTGCGCGTTGTCCCGGTCTTCGGGGGCGGTGAAATACGTCAGCGACGCCGAATGGCCGCGCTGCCAGAGGTTGTTGTGGCCCAGCGTGACCACCGAACGCAGTTTTTCGGTGTCGGCGCTGTAGTCGTTGTTCAGCCCGACACTGGCTTGCCAGGGGTTCTTGTCTTCGACTTGCAGGTCAACATCCATGGTTCCCGGACGCTGCCCTTCGCGCACCACCGGCACCACCTGGCGCCCAGGGTTGCGGTTGGCCACGGCCAACTGGCTTTGCACCGCGGCGAAATCGGCCACTTTGCCTTCTTCCAGTGCCGGTACTTCTTCGCGGACATTGACTGGCGAATAGTGCTCGGTGCCGACCACGCGTACTCGGCCGATCTTGGTTTCGCTGACTTGCAGGTACACCACGCCGCCTTCCACCTGCTGCTCCGGCAGTTCGACGAACACCGACTGGTAACCCTTGGCCTGGTAACGCTGTTGCAGCGCGTCGCGGGCGCCTTCGATGTCGGTGAGCTTGCGTTGCGGCCCCAGGAACGCATACACCGCTTCTTCGATTTCCCGGGCATCGAGCACGGTATTGCCGCGCACGACGTACTCATTCACGTCCACCAGGCGCGCAGGCGTTCCGGCCTCGGCCGCGGCCGGTGTATCGGCTTCCTCGGCCCACAGCGTTGGTGCCTCGGCGACGAGCATCAGCGCAAGCACCATGGGCAGGTAAGGCCTGCACCGGCCGATGTTGAAGTCCCAATGATCCACACATCCCCCTCGATTCAATTGCGCCACGCGCGCAGCGCCTGCTGCAAAGCCGCGCGCCGCGTGACGCGCTGCCTTGGCATCGTGTTGTTTGCTGACGGTTTATTTGCGCTTGGAATGGCCTGCGTGCCTGGAAAGCCAGGTGTGCAACAAGGCGAAGTTCAGCGAAAACTCCGGCATGTGCATCAGGTCGCCGCAGAACACTTCGCTGACAATGCGCTCGAGCAATTTCGCCGCGTGCGGGCTGTCCAGCAGCTCGCCGATATCGCGCACGAAGACCGAGAACGCCCAGACCCGCTGGTTCAACTCAAGACCCACGAACCAGCGGAACAACAGGTTGTAATTGAGCTGCTCGTACAGCTGTTTTTCACTGGGCAGCGAGTACAGCAGTTGCAACAGCAAAGCGAGCATCAAGGCCGGTACCGGCACCTGGATCTGGTGTTCGCGCGCCCATTGCTGCAAAGGCTCGGACGCGGCCTCCAGCAGTTCCTCGATCTGTGGGCGCAACATCACCAGGGAATGACCTGGCGGCACGTAGCTGGACAGTTCCTTCAAGGCACTCTGCCAATCGTCCTGGGACACGATCCACACCCAAGGCGCTCCGTAGCGGTACACCGAGACCGGTTTTTTGCGCGCGGCTTCAACAATTTTCGACAGGCGCTGGTCCAGCTCCTGCATGCCCACTTTCGAGTAACTTTCCATAGACCCCAATGCCCCTGTCACACCTGGCATCCAGCGCGAAATAGCGCCAGAAAAAGTTGTCCGGCTTCCCTGCAAAAGGCCTTTTCGTCCACAGCGATCCTGCGCCGTTGCCGTTTCACACAACCTTGACCCCGGCCACCTGCCACTACCGAACTTTTGTCATCGAATCTTCATGAACGGTTACCGACAGCGACCGAGCGCCCATGAAAAAAGGGCGACAGTTGCCTGTCGCCCTCGGGGTTTTGTTGACGTTTCTCAGAGCGTCAGGTTGCGTTGTTCCTCCGGGGTCAACTGATTACGCGCCTGGTCGTCCAACCGTCCGGCGCCCAATACCCGCACGCTGTTGCTTGGTTCATGGTCCGGTGCCCGGCTGGCGCCTTCCTGCGACGGCGCCAGGCGCTCGTTGCCAAAGCCCAGGACCTGCACGCTAAACACCGACGGCATGCGATTGCGCGAAGCGGCCTGTTGCTCGCGAGCCACGCCTTGCGCCGCGTCGCTGGCCGAAGCCGCGGCGGAACTGGCGTTGGTCAGGGCGCCAGTGTTGACCACGGCGCTGACCGGCACGCCGTTGGACTTGCCTTGCACCTGGATGTTGGCCGCGTTGACCACGTGCAAGGCGGCGATGTTGATATTGCCCGAGACCCGGATACCCGCCTCTCCCGCGTCGATGGTGCCGAGCGGCGCGAGCAGATCGATATCGCCCGGTGCGACCTCGGCAATGGGGTTGAGCGTGGCGATACCGGCGCCAGTGCTCGGCACCGACGGCGACAAGGTGACGTTGCCCCAGTTGTCGTAGACGCGCTTGGGCGGTGTGTAAACCAGGGTGGTTTTCGAACCGCGACCGGCGTTGATATCCCCCGTCGCGGACCAGGCGAGAATGTCGCCGCCAAAGGTGGTCATGATCCGGCTTTGTCCCAGCAACACGCTGCCGTTGCTGAACAACTGGATGTCGCCAACGCCTTGGGTGATGACCCCGGCAGTGGACGGCGGCGCTTCGCCTTCGATACCAAAAACCTGCTGCCCGCCTGGCGTCAGCATCTGGATATCGCCACCAAAGTTGGTGTGCACCCCAGCGCCGCCGAACATCGTGATATCGCCCTGGTAAGCCAGCGGATTACCGGCCACGTCGTGGGTCGGGAACAGCGCGGCGATGGCGTTGCGACCGCGCAGGTAGCTACCGGAACGAGGACTGCTGGCGTTGTTGTACTCGCGACCGCCGGCACGCAGTTCGGCGAAGTACACCTCGCGGGCAAACACCCGCTGCTGCTCGGCCGGCAACGCGGCGAAATAAGCCTGCGCCTGATCGGCCTCACCGCTGAAGCCATACCGCGACGTCAGCCAGGCCGCCAGTTCGACCTCGTAGGTTTTCGCCACCTTGCCCGGCTGTTGGGCCAGGCCGACAGCGGCGTCCGCCAGGTTGGCCGGATCCAGGTATTGGCGCACGAAGCCCAGGTAATCCGGCCCGGCAGCGCCCACGCCGGCTTGCATCACGATGCTTGCGCCGGGGCGATTGTCACCGGCTTTCACCGGACCGAGGCTGGTCACCGCGGCCTGGTCTTCCATCAGGATGTTGCGCCCGGCGCTGATCTCCAGCGTACCGGGGCCGGCGACATTGAAGGTGCTGTAGAGGATGTCGCGGCCGGCGGAGACAATGGAGATGTCGGTGGGGTCGTCGTGGACGAACAGGTTGCCGGTGCTTTTCGCATCGCCAGGGAGCTGGGGCACGGAATTGTTGGTGAGCTGTCCGCTGTTGACTATGTCGCGCCCCGCCATGATCCAGGCCGGCCGAGCGGCTTCGTACCAGATATCACCCTCGTAGGGTTGAACGGAAAAGGACAGGATCTCCCCCGTGCGCAGCCCCACGATATCGCCGTTTACCGCGTAGAAACGTGTCGGCTGGTCCGCGCCCCGGTAACTGCCTTCGGTGCCGGAGCCGCCGAAAGCGAACAGAGTACCCGTGCCATTCGTGTCGGTTTTGACGCCGGTACTGTCCATGTAGCTGAACCCCGGACGAGCCACCGTGGCCAGGCTCGCCTGAGGAGCGTTGGTGGGGGAAATGGTAAAACCTCCCGCGTAAATCGAGTCGGCCGCGAGAAACTCCAGTTGCGCCTGCGCGCCCGGCGCCAGTACTAGCGAGTAAGGCAGATTGGGCATCGCCGTGCCCCCCGTCCAGGTCCCGGAAGGTCCGTAGTAAAGGCTTCCGTTGGCGGCGGTGGCTCGAAGGATGGACGGATAGACAAAACGACCGTCGGTGGGTGCCGAGTCGCCCGGCGCCGGGGCGCTACCGCCTATGGCCACCTCGCCGACGCGCGTGAACGGCGTCAGGTTGCCCCCCGCCGTCAACAGGTCAATGGCGGTGTGATCGGTCCACAGGCTGAACCACGAGGAGCCGGTGCCCTTTCCTGCGGCCCCCAAGTTGACGAGCTGTGTACCTTGCGAGAGCAGGCGCCCGGCATCGGCGGCGCCGCCCAGCACCAGATCGCCTCGGGCATCCAGGGCCACGGTGGCGTCCCCCGGCACCACGATCATGCCGCCGGTGGCACTTGCCGAAGTGGCTTGGAACGGATCGTAGGCCCGGGATTCACGCGGGTCCTGCCACAGCGCATGCGGGCCGCTGACCAATTCGATGCCGCCAAAAGAACCGGCATGGGCCCTGACGGTCCCGCGCAAATTGATCAGGCTGCCGTTCAATGCATGACGCTGGGCGACCGGACCTTTGCTGTTGGCGCTTTCCAGCGCCCGCGCGCTCAGCGATGGGTTGAGCCCACCACCGACGCGCAGGCTCAAGTCACCGCCGCCGGTCATCTGCAACTGACCATTGACCATGCGCCCCGTCGAGCCCACCGCCAGTACCAAGCCCTGGCTGCGCGTAGCGTATTGCTCGCCGGTGTCGCCACGTGGCGCCAACATGCCGGCATCGCCCGCCACGTCCACGGCCAGGTTGCCGCCGCCCAAGGTGCCCAGGCCCGTGAAGCCGACCAGTGCCATGTTTTGCCCTTCGGCCGCGAAGGTGCCGAAGTTGATCCACCAGGCCGTGGGGGTGGTGCCGTCGACGCCGCCGCCCTGGCGCCACAGCCAGTTGCCAACGCTTGAGCTCGCGTTCAGCCCGGTTCGGCTGATGACATCGCCGGTCAAGTCGGCGCCAACGGTCAACGACAGGTTGCCGCCCTGATCGGGATACCAGGCGCGATAGAGGCTGCTCGGGCCTCCGTCTACCAAGGATTCATAGACACCGGCGCCCCAAGGAAGCACTTGGTCCGTCACCTGGTCGACTGAACCATCTTTCCAGACCCCTCGGGCAGGGTTATAGCCTGCCGATTGCGCCTGGGTCAGGGTCGAAGTACCCGCCGTGTAGATGCCGAACAGCGAGTGCAGGCTCAGGTCGCCCGCACTGACCAGGTCGAGGTCGCCGGTACCGGTGCGCAGCACACTGAAACTGCTCGCCTCGGGTTTGTAGACGTATTGGTACTCACCCTCGGACAACTTCGCCAGGCAGGCATCGGAGGACACACAAAGCATGTCCACGGTCTGGCCCAATTCAGCCGCCAGTTCGCTGGCCGAACGTCCTTCATAAGCCGGATTGCCCAAGGCACCGGCACCGTTAGCGGTGATGAACAGGGGACTGTTCGTGCACCACGTTGGTCCCAACGAACAAAAGTCCTCCACGCTCATGCCAAGCTGCGCCGCCATCGCTGCTGCGGAAAAACCTACAGCCTCGAGATTTCCGTTGAACTCCATCGAGAAATCCACCGTCGTCACCAGTGGATCGCTCGCGGTGCCCGGCACCGGTGCTCCTCCCCCGGTCTGAACGCGGGTACCCTGCATTGCATAATGGGTGTCCGCCACCGTCAGCTTGCCATTCTGCGCATAGGGGTCCGCCAGACGCGTGTCGGCCGCCTGAAGATCGGCGCCCGCCACGGTCCGTACCGACCACGATTGCGAGCCTTCGGCAAGCATCGGTGCAATCGCCCAGTTACGGCCCTTGCCGTCCCCGCCACGCAAGTTGATTTTCTCCACGCCGTCGGCGAGCTTCACATCGGTGCCCGCCGGAATCAGCGCGCCCAATGCGAGCTGCAGCGCGCCCGCTTGCACCATGACATTCGGGTTGGCCATATCGACCATGTTCAACGGACGGCTGGGCAACGCCACGCCCTTGGGCCACACCAGACCGGTCAGCGCCATGTCGCCCGCCAGCACCGAGCCGGCATCGAGGATCATCCCTGGGTCCAGGATCAGGTCAGCACTCAGCCGGGTTCCGGCGGCGTGGGCCAGCGAGCCATCGGCGTTGCGGATATTCGCCGCCAGTACCGTGCCGGCCGGCAGGCTCACGGCCTCGGCAACGGTGCCAGACACCGGCAAGCGAGTACCGACGGCCAGGGTGACCGTTTGCAATGGCAGGTCGTAGTTGAGGATGACACCGGACAGGAACGTGGTGCCTTCCTGCAACTCGATGCCCGCGCGCCGCACGATCACATCACCGTTGAACAGCTGCTTGCCGGGCGTCAGCACCCAGCCATCGTCGTCCGGGGTTGCCGGCGGCGGCGCGAAACCGTCGTTGATGCTGCCATATACGCTGAGGTCGCCCCCGGCGCGCAGCACCAGGCTGCCGACTTCGCCGGAACCGTATACGGCAGTTTTTGGCGTCAGCGGGTTGAGGCTGGCGTAGCGGTAACCGGAGAGGTCCAGGTCGCCCTGCACCACCAGGTCACCGTCGGCGGTGGCACTGACGATTTCGACACCGGGGCGCAGGTGGAAAGCGTTGCGATAGGCGGCATTGTTGAGGCCCGCCAGCTTGCCATCGCGTAAGGCATTGTTGTTCAAGGCGTTGTCGATAAAGTCCCGGTTGTCGTCATGGATACCATTGAGGTAGTCCTGATTGATGACTTGGTACGGCCGGCCACTGGCGGCCGGGTCGGTGCCGTAGGCGGCATCGTCGTAGCGTTGCACGCCATTGAGCGCGATCAGCTTGGCGCCCTGGATGTTCAGGCTGCCGCTGGCATCGATGGCGATGTCGCCGGCCGTGGCGCCGCCCAGGCGTGGCGCATTCAGCTCCAGGGTGCCACGGGCCTTGCCGTCGTGGCCGACCGTGGTGGCGGTGCCATGGCGCAGATCGATGCGCGCGCCACCGGCCAGCGTCAGCAGGCCATCTCCGGAACTGAGTTCAACCATGGCGCGGTTCGGCGAATCGATGATCTGGCCGTAGCTGTCGACCCGCAGCACGCGGCCGTGGGCATCGAGCACGGCGTTGCCGCCAAGGGTCAAGCCTTGCTTGCCGGCCAGGCGGATGGAACCCACGCGCTCGCCGCTGGCGTCCACGGTGCCATTGACGGTGAGTTTGCCGCCGTCCACCGACACGTTGACCACACCGGCCTTGAGGCCATCGCCGATCACCAGGTCACCCTGCTTGAGCTGGAAGCTGCGCCCGCCGAATACCTGGCCCTGGTTCAGGCGCTGGTTGAGGGCGGCAAAGTCATCGCTCAGGCTGCCATCGCCCAGGCGTTGGGCGCGGATGTCCACGCTGCCGGCCTTGTAGGGCACGGCGGTGCCGCCCGCATCGTAGTAGCCGCTGCTGCTGCCCAGCACGCTGCCCGCCAGGTCGACCTTGCCGGCGGCCGCCGCCAGTGCGGTGGCCTTGAGAGTGCCGGCCTGGTTGTTCACGGCGGAGAGATCGATCACCGAGCCGGCGGCCTGGCGGATATTGCCGTTGCGGCTTTCGAGGATCAGGTCACCGCCCCAACTGTACTTGCTGACATCGTTGAAGGTGATTTTGCGTCCGGCCAGGTCGAGGCGCGCGGCGGCGGTGAGGGTCAATTCATCCTCGGCGCTGAGGGTCAGCTTGCCGCTGGGCAGCACCACGTTGCCTTCGACCCGCACGTTCTTGCCGTTCAACGCCAGCTCGGCGCCCAAGCTATCGGCGCCGGCCACCGGCAGGCGACTGCCCGCCGGAGCGCTGACGCGGATATTGCCGCCTGCGGTGATCCGGTTGACCGACCCAGCCTCGCCGGTCATCAACGGCGTCAGGATGTTCAGGTTGCCGCCGCTGTACTGAAAGCCTTTGCCCGTGATGTATTCACCCTGACGCTGGTAAACCAGCAGGCCACCCTTATGGTTGGCGGTGATGCGTTCGCTGGCGTTGAGATTGACGTTGGCAAATCCCAGCGCCAGCCGGTCATAGGCCTTGACCACCTTGGGCTCGGTGGTCGGGGCATAGCCAAAACCGATGCGTTCGGCGTCGATTTGCAGGTTGCCCGCCCCCGTACCGGCACTATCGCGCACGATGCTGGCGGCCTCGTTTTGCGCACCGTTCCAGATCAGGTCGCGGGTGCGGATTCGTGCGGTTTCACCCGCCTCGCCCTTGCCGTATATGGCGGGCGTGGTGAGCACCAACTCCTTGAGCCGTGATTTGCCGGTCGCCGCGTCAAAGGTATCGAGGCTGGCGTTGCCATAGAAATTCAGCGAATCGCGAGCGCCCAGCACCAGGGTTTCGAGCGCCGGCGCGCCGGCGCTGGTATCGCCGAGCAACAGACGATCTAGCACCTGCTGGTTGAGCGTCAGGCCATTGGGCAACAGGTTGCGTGACGCCAGGTCAGCCAGGGTGTCGGCACTGCCGACGTTGATGCCGCCGACCGCCAGGGTCAGGTTGCGGGTGCCGAAGCGCACGGCATCCGTCAGCTCGAAGCGATTGTCCGTGGCCGAAGCGATGGTGCCCTCGGAATACAGGCGGGTGGTGCCGGTGCAAACCCCATCGCATACACCAATGCGGATACTGCCGGGGGCGTTTTCTGGCTCCTGCGGGTTAGGCGCGGAAGGCGCCAGCATGTTCAAGTAGCCATTGGACACGGCCAGCACGCTGTTGCGACCGGGGCTGTAGATATAGCCGTCGTGCGAGTCACGGGCCACGGCGCCCATGCCCAGGGTATTGATCGACGCGCCTTGCTCCACGGTAATTCCACCATTCGGGCTGGACGTCACCAGGAACACTTCAGGCGCCCGCAAGGTCGCGCCGCTGCGCAAGGTGATATTTTGGGTCCGGGCGACGGAGCCGTTACCATCTCCGAATTCAAGGAAGTTACCGCCCTGGCCATAGCGGGCCAAGGCGTAACCGCCGATAAACAGGCTGCTGGCGCCGATGGCATTCACCGCATCGTCAGTCAGGGTTACAACGTCCGATCCAGAACTGGCCGCCTCTCCTGCCTTGATGATTTCCAGGTTCCCAGCCCTGACCAACGTGAGTGTGGTGGTGCTGCCGCGACCATCTTTGGCTGCTTTGCTCAGCAGTTTTCCGGCAAAACTGAAACTCGGTTGGTCACTCTGGTTGCGCTCGAACGTGACGTTGAACGCCTTGGCATCCCGGGGCAGCAGCACAGCGGGAACCCCCAGGCGCGCGGCATCCGCCAGGGCGAACTGACTGAAGCTGGTCTCGTTGTACTGCGAATAGCGGCGCAGCGTATCCGCCGCGGTGACGATCACCTGGCTCGCCAGGCTGTCGCGTACGCCCGTGCCGGCAATGCCGAGGGTGCCGGCCGTTGCCCAGGAGCCGTTACGCATGGCCTGGGTCGGCACCACCCCGCCCTGCCCGGCCAGGCCGTTGACCTCGATGCGAAACGCACCCGGCAGCAGCGCGTAGGTCGAGGGCAGCAAGGTATAGGTGCCGGCCGGCAAGCCGGGTATGCCGGCACCGAGGGTAATCTGCTGGCCGACCAAGGGGGCGACGGCGCCGGCTTCGCCACCCACCGGCGCATAGCCGGTTTGTACGCCGGGTACGATGGCGTAGACCGGGTTGCTGCTCAGTGCCGGTAACAGGAAACCGTCCGGGCCGAACTGCACCAAGGGATTGAAGCGCGCGTCAGTGGAACCGCCACGACCCGAGATGAAACCGGCGCCGGTCAATTCACCGCCGCCGGACACATCCACCACCGCCCCCGCCGCAACGTCGATGGTCTCGCCCACCAGATCGATCTTGCCTGGCACGCCATTGAGGGCTGGCTGCAGCAGGCTCTTGTCGAGCGTCACGCCATCGAACACGTAGGATTTGCCATCCGCTGTTCCGCCATAGGGCATGACGAGCCCCGCGCCGCTGACGGAGGTCAGGCTGCCCGGCAGAAAGTTCACGTCACTGCCGGGACGCGACGCCGTTTCCAGCGCCGTCTGGCCGATGATCAGGTTGCCCAAGGGCGCCCGCAAAATGCCGCCCTGATTGATGACATCCGCTTCGAGTCGCAACTCGCCGAACGCGGAGTAAGGCACCGAAGGGATCGCCGAGCCATTGCGGCCTATGTCTATTCGCTTGGCAGTCAGGGTCCCTTGCACACCGGTGCCGGGGTAGATCTGCGCGGCGGTGAGGCCCAGCACACCCGGTGTACGAATCAACATCTTGTGATCGGTCTGGCTGCTCGCCATCCGAATGTCACCTTGGCTGTTGAGCTGCAGATCCGCAAAACCGCGCCGGTCAACCTGCCGGACGTCTCCGTCGGCCATCGTCAGCGTTCCGCTGCCGCCGATCCTCACCGCGTCACGGACCTCAAGGAGCCCGGTCGCTGTCAGCAGCAGTTTCCCCGCGGCAGGTCGTGCCGACGGCGTCAGTCCTATGCCGGTGCTGCTGTTGTCAGCCCCGGCGGCCGTTTTATCCACCGCGCCAGCCAAGCGCACGTAACTGCCGCGCAGATTGACCACCGAGTCCGCGGCGGCTGTCTCTGCCATGCCGTACGCACCCGCATAGAGTTGCAGCGCGTTGGCCTTCGACAGGTTCACATTGCCGTCGAAGGTCAACAGGCCAGTGCTGAACAGCGACAACGTATCAAAGCCTCCGGCCTCGACCTGATCCACCGCAAGCCGTGCATAGCCATGTTCCAACAGGGCGGCGCCCTGTTCGGGAGCGCTACCGGCGGCGATCCCCGTCGCGGAATGGCGTTGCTCGATAATCAGTTCGCGGGTCTTGCGCTGATCGTCCGGCAAATCGGAATTGTTCGAATAAACGGTGGCCCCCAGTCCGACCGACAGGCTCCCACCCGCCGCGCCGGTGCCACCGGCGGCAGCCTTGAATTGACCGTCAAGGTAGAGGCCGCTGGTCGAGCCAAAACTGATGCTGCCGCCGTGGCTGGCAACCAAGCGGTTTTGCCCCGCGTCATCCAGAACGGCGCTCGCACCCGAAGCATCGAGCAACGCGCCTTCACGCACCACGATGAATTTGCCGATACCGCCGCCGTCGCCCGTCGCATGGTTGATTTCGCCACCAATGACGATACTTCCGCCGTTACGTACGAAACCGTATGGGTTCCCGCTGGCACCCGTGGCGGTGGCGGCGCGAGCGGCTACGTCCAGGACCGCGTTCTCGCCGATCCAGATCGACTTGAAGTTGTCAGTGGGTGGTATGAGCGCCGTTTGCGGCCCAGGCGCGGAGCCGACCGTGATCGAGCCACCCCAGGCATTCAACGTGCCGTCCACGGTGATTTGGCCGATCCCACTCAAGCGGATCGCCTGCCCGGGATCGACGTTCAGCACCGCCGATTTGCCCACCAGCAGGTCCGCGGTGGCAACGTTCCCCGGGCGGGTGTTCTGGCTGCCGGCTTGCAGCGACAGGCTGGCACCCTGGCGTTGGGTCAGCACGCCCTTGCCGGCATCTTCGAGGTACAGCGGCGGCGTCCAGGTTTCCAGCGCGCTGTCAGGCGCGCCACCGGTGGCGAGCCCAGCGGCGGCCGAGCCTTGGCGATACACCGGCAACGTGACGTCGACTCGAGTGCCCTCGGCGACTTCCAGGCCATCGCTGCCAATGATGTCGTAGGCGGAAAAGCCTTTCTTGAAGAAACCACCATCGAGCAACAAAGTACCTGCCGCCGCCGATGTCGCGGTGTCGCTGATCAGCACCTTACCGGCATGCAGTTGCAAGGTGCCGCCACCCTTCACACCCTGGCCACGCAACTCCCCACCCAAGCTCAATTCCCCAGTGACGGTGCTCAGGCTGACATCGCCGCCCTTGCCGCCCTGCAACTTGCCCGAATTGAGCAAGGCCGCGCCGGAAGAAACATCCAGCACGCTGCCGGCGCCCAGCACCAGGGCGCCGCCGGTCTTCAGGGCAATGCTGCCACCGTTCTGATAGGGCAAGGCGCTGATGTCGGCAGGGTCCAGTTGCAGATTGCTCCACAGCCCACTGGCGTCCAGGCGCACCCCTTTGCCCACGGTGATCGAGGAAGCGCCGGCCACCGGCATCGAACCATCGACCTGAACGAAATCCCTGCCCACCTGAATGACGCCGCCGTGGGCGGTAATGTCAGCATTCACGGCCACTTTCGGGCCAAACAAACTGATGGTGCCGGCCGGGGCTACCTGCAACGCCCCATCGACATTGATGCCTTCGCTGGCGGCTACTTTGATCGCACCCAGCTTGAAGCCGCTGAGCTGGTTGCTGTCCAGGTACAACGTCCCCTGGCGATCCGTCGGCAAGGCACTGCCGAGGTCGATGCCATTGGCAACGCCTGCGGCGCCTTTGCCGATGACGACGCTCTTTAGCGTATCGGCCGTGGCGCCAAGGGCATATTCCACGGTGCCGCTTTCCTTCACGTAGAACGGCACGTACGCGCCGACCACCAGTTGCCCACCCCGGGCCACGGCTTTTTGCGACTGCTGGTAGCCATCCAGGCCGACCTGGGCGGCGCGGGTCTGGCGATCACCCTGGAAGGTGTCGCTGGCGAGTGTGCCTTCGAGCACCGCATTACGCGTACCAATCACCAGGGTGCCGGCGTCGCGGCCAACGGTGTAGCCCGCTTCTTGGCGCGATCGCGGGGCGATCAGGGGATTGTAGTAATAGTTCGTTTGCCCCCAGCGCTGGGTATGGTCTTCGTAGCCTTTGTAGAGGCCGGTATAGAGCCTGTCGCCGGGCGCACTGTTGAGTTCATACAAGCGGCCATCGGCGCCTCTGAGCCAGGTTTGCTTGATCGTGCCGCTTTGCACGTCCAGCGTGCCGCCGGACATATTGATCTGCGAGCCAGCCTGAGTGACCAAGTCATTACCGGTAAAACTCACGGTACCGCCCTGGGCCATCCATTCGGCGGCGCTATGGCCCTGGGTGCCGAGGTAGCCGCTGACTTCCAGCAAGCCACCGGCGGTGTACCAGCGATCGGTGGCGTAGCCGTTGGTGCCCGCCGGGACGAACACCAGCTCGCGGGTATCCACCCACACATCGTTGTTATTCAACGCACCTTCATCACGGTTGCCGGCGGCATCACGCTGCTCGTTGCCCTGGATGTTGACCTTGATGCTGTTCGCTTCCATCGCCACCTTGACCCCGGTGGCGCCGGACACATCGATCACCGCGCCGTCGCGCACCAGGCTGCGGGTGCCGGCATTCACCGCGACCTGGCCGCCGGTGGCGAGGGTGATCGAGCCTTTCTGGAAGTCGACGCTGCCGGCACTGTCGATCCGCACCAGCGACAGGTCACGGCGATAGGTGTCGGCGGGGATCACCTTGCCGTCCTGGCTGACGACCGGCTTCAACAAGCTGTCGCGCTGACTGTCCAGGGCCGTGGCGCTGGCGTCCAACAGGATCGCCGTGGTGCTGCCTTCGCCGAGGGTCACGTTGGCCTCGCTACCGCGCGCGGTCAGATGCAGCGTGCCACGGGTGTCCGCCGAAGTGCTGGCGACGGCCACGCCGTTTTGCCGCACCTGGTTGCCGGTCAGGGTCACGTCGCCGCTGGCCGCCATCAGCAGCCCCGTGTTGCTCACCTGCCCGGCACCCGTACCGCCTACTTGATGGGCGATGACCTCATTGCCGCGGGTGGTTGAAGTCGAGTTGCCGTCGCTGGCGAAGCCTTTTTTGATCGTGAAGCTGTCACCGGCCGCCAGCACGGTTTGGCCGCGCTGGGTACTGATGGTGCCGGCGTTGTCGACGGTCTTGCCCAGCAACAACACATAGCCGCCACCGGCGGTCGATTTGCTTGGGGCGGCCGTGGAAATCTGCGCGCCCTGCTCCACCCGAATCGCGCCTTGGGCGTTGGTGAAACTTGCGGCGCTGGCGTTGTAGAGGCCACCGGTCTTGAATTGCTCGTCGCTGAAATCCGTGGCGGCCGCCACCAGGTTACGCACGTTGACCTGGCTGCTGCCGCTGAATACCACGCCGTTGCTGTTGAGGATCATCACCGTGCCGTCGGCCTTGATCTGGCCCTGGATCTGGCTCGGCGCGGTGCTGTTGTTGACCTTGTTCAACGCCGCCCAACTGGCGTCCTGTTGAAACGCCAGGGTGGTGTCACGGCCGATATTGAACGTGTCCCAGTTGAGGATTGCCTTGTCGGCGGTCTGCTTGACGGTCACCACGACCTTGCCATTGGCATCGGTCTGCACCGGGCCATTGGCGTTGACGAACAGCGGCTTGCCGTCCGGACCAATCACCGCGTTCAGGCCATTGCCACCCAAACCGTTATGGATGGTTTGCGGTGCGCCAAAGGTGGCCGCACGCCCTGCCGCCTGGGCAGCCTGGCTGGCCGCGATCGCCGCCACCGTGCTGTTCATGTTCGCCAGCGAACGGCCCAACTGCTGCTGCACCCGTTGTTGCTGCGCCAGCGGTGGAGGCGTTCCAGGGCGCGGCGCGCTGGGGCTGGTCGGGCCCGCCGCCGGAGCCGCGCCCTTGGCCGCGAACCAGGCCGAACTGAAACTGGTCGCTGCGTACGCGGGGTTGGCCAGCAGCAGCAAGGCAATGGCCTGGGCCAAGGGCTTGAGGCACAGCACAGCGGTGGATTCAGCATTACGGCGAATGGCTTTCTGTGGGCGGCGACGCATCACTACGGATCCTTTTTACGCAGGGCGAATTCGGTAGCGCCCTCTGGACGAGGCACGCAAATGACTAATCCCAAGGCAGGTTGACGCCATCGCGACCGAACTTTTGTCATGCAATGTTCATCTGCCGGGCGGTTGCCTGAAACGAAAAACCGGCAACAGCGCGAGGCTGTTGCCGGTTCATGCAGCGAACCCGGTGTTCAGGGTTTAGAGCGGACGACCAATGCCGTTGCAGGCGGTGGTGTTGCCCACCGACAGCGAGTTGGTGGCGGTGAAGAAGGTTTCGCGGACCGCGGTTTTCCAGGTGTCGGTGATCGGGATCAGCTTGGCGGCGATGATTTCATCGTCGTTGTTGAGCAGGTCGTTGAGGGTGTAGTGGCGGCCGATAAAGCTGCGAACAGCGGAAGTATCGGTGCTGTCCTTGTAGCACTGGTTGAATACCAGGAAGGTGTAGCCAACGATGCTGTAGCCCGTCGCTGGGTTAGGCAGGACCTTGGCCCAGTTTTCCGGCAGGCCACGATCAGCGGCGGCTGGCGGAGCGATGGTGCTCAGGGCGGTCGTCACGTTGCCGATGGTGGGCAGGTTGCCGTTGACGCGAGCGACCACGGCGTTGCTGCTGGCGTTGACGTCTTCCGGACCGACGTAGCCGATGGCGCCTTCGGTGGAAAGCACGGTGCTGGCCATCGCGGTGCTGCCGGTCACGGCAGTGGCGTTTGCCGGAACGGTGCCGACGGCCGTGGTGAAGGTGCCGTTGGTGGTGAACTTGGTCGGGCACTGGCTGTTCAGGTGACGGGTGAAGATCTCGCTGGTGCCGCTGCTGCCGGCGCGGTAGTAGACCTTGATCGGGGTGGTTGGATAGGTGCTGTTGACCTGGTTCCAAGTGGTGACAGTACCCGAGAAAATGTTGCACAGCTGGGCGCTGGTCAGGTTCAGGTTGTTGACGGCGGTGCCGTTGGCCAACGTGAGTTTGTATGGAACGGTCACCGAAGTGGCTTCGGCAGGAATCTGGATGATCGGACCCCAGTTGGCGGCGTTGCCGGTCGGCACGGCGGGCGACTGGTGAGCGGCGCGATAGGTGGTCAGTTCAGCGCTGGACAGAATCGAGTCGCTACCGGCGTAGTCAACGGTCACGGCCGGAACGTAGACCTTTTCCAGGGCGGTGGCCGAGTTGCCGTCCAGGTTCCAGACCAGCACGTCGGAGTTGTTGGTCAGGAAAGCGGTCTTGCCGCCGCCGCTGCCCACACCCACGTAGTTGGCGAAGGCCGGTTGTGGCGCAGGGCCGTTGAGGATGCCGACGGGAGCCGCGACGCCACCGGTTGGAGGCACGCCGTACAGGTTCTGCGGCAGAGTGGCACCGCCACCGACGACAGCGGCCATGGCCTGGGCGGAGCAAAGGCCGGCGACGGCCATGGAAACAGCAAGAACGTTGCGCTTGAACATGAAGAATCTCCTTTCATCGTGTCTGGACGTTGGTAGTTCGCTTGTGCTTCTCATCGCGACCGCTGCCCCGAGCAGATTTCCAGCGCTCTTTTAAAGGGGTGGCCACGGCGTAGAAGCTCTCAACTTCCGGTGACAGAGAAAGGAAAAAATCTCGGGTGTTCGACGCTGTTTTTCCTAAATATTCTCGGGAGTTACCGACACCTTCCTGACATTTCGCTCAGCTTTCGCAGCATGAGTGCAACCCCATGCCGTGCCCTTCCCCGTGGGCCGTAGCCTGGCGCGCTGTACATGTCGAACGGATGAACCCGAGTGGCGCTCTGGTGTGGGATGACGCAGGTTTCATTGCACCAGCTGATTGATCTCGATGATCGGCAGCAGCACAGCCATGACGATGGTCAGCACGACGCCACCCATGATCACGATCATCAGCGGCTCCAACAGCGCCGTCATGCCCATGGCCCTACGTTCTATATCGCGGGACAGGGTTTGCGCGGCGCGCTCGAGCATGGGCGGCAAGTTACCGGTTTTTTCGCCGCTGGCGATCAGGTGGATCAGGATGGGCGGGAACACCTTGCCGACTCGCAGCGCGTTGGCAAGGCCCACGCCTTCGCGTACCCGCAGCGTCGCATCGGCCACGCAATGGCCCAGGCGGTCGTTGGCCAGCGTCTGCCCGGCGGCGTCGAGGGCACGCAACAGTGGCACGCCGGCGCTGCCGAGAATCGCCAGGGTCGAGGCGAAACGCGCCGTGTTCACCCCGAGCACGAAGCGGCCTATCAGCGGAAGCCGCAACACCCGGCTATGCCAGGCCAGGCGTGCCTCGGCGTTACGCAAATAGCGGCGCCACCCCCACCAGCAACCGGCCAGCCCGGCGAAACAGGCCCAGCCCCACGCGCGCAGGAAATCGCTGGCCTGCAGCATCACTCGGGTCAGGGCTGGCAGGTCCTGGCGCGCCTGGGAAAAGGCGCTGACCACCTGCGGCACCACGAAACCCAGCAGGAAAATCACGATGACGATGGAGACCACGCCCACCACCGCCGGGTAGATAAACGCCGTAAGGATCTTGCCCCTCAGGTTGTTGCGTTCTTCGATGTAGTCGGCCAGGCGTTCCATCACTTGGGCAAGGTCGCCGGATTCTTCGCCAGCGGCAATCATCGCCCGGTAGATTTCGGGAAAATCCCGTGGCCGTGCGGCGAGCGCATCGGCCAGGCGCATGCCATTGCGCACATCGCCACGCACCGCGCCCAGGGTCTCGGCGATGTGGCGTTTCTCGGCCTGGTCCACGGTGGCCGACAGGGCCGCTTCCAACGGCAAGCTGGCGCCCAGCAGGCTCGCCAGTTGGCGGGTGGCCCAGGCCAGATCGCCGTCGGACAGCTTGGGGCTGAACATACCGGGCGCACTGGCGCTGTTGACGGCCTGTTGTTCATCGATGCGCAACGGCGTCAACCCACGGCCACGCAGTTCACCCATCGCACTGCGCTGGCTGTCGGCTTCCAACACGCCCTGTTGGATTTTCCCGGAGGCATCGGCGGCCTCGAAACGGTAGCGGTTCATCAAGCGTCCCGGGTCACGCGCAGGATTTCCTCGCGGGCGGTGGAGCCACTGGTCACCCACCGCTCGCCGTCCTCGCGCATGCTCGACATACCGGCCTGCCGCGCACTTATGCGCAGCGCCTGTTCGCCTTCGCCCTGGTGGATCAGCCGGCGCACCTCGTCGTCCACCACGAACAATTCATGGATGCCGGTACGGCCGCTGTAGCCGGTGTGATTGCAACGTGGGCAGCCGTGGGGGCGCCACTGTCCCGGCACCGCTTCATCAGGCTGCTTGCATTGCGGACACAAGCGCCGCACCAGGCGTTGCGCGAGGACGCCGAGCAGTGACGACGCCAACAGGAAGGGTTCCACGCCGATATCGGTCAGCCGGGACACAGCCGACACGGCGTCGTTGGTGTGCAAAGTCGCCAAGACCAAGTGCCCGGTCAACGAGGCCTGGACCGCGATCTGGGCGGTTTCCTGGTCGCGGATTTCGCCGATCATGATCACGTCCGGGTCCTGGCGCAGGATGGCGCGCAGGGCCAGGCCGAAGCTCATGTCGATCCGGCTGTTGACCTGAATCTGGCTGATGCCCGGCAAATCGTATTCCACCGGGTCTTCGACGGTGAGGATGTTGCTGGTACTGGCATCCAGGCGGGCCAGGGCGGCATAGAGCGTGGTGGTCTTGCCGCTGCCGGTAGGACCGGTGACGAGCACGATGCCGTGGGGTTGGCGGATCAGTTGGTCGAGTTGAGTGAGCACGGCGGGCGCCATGCCCAAGGTTTCCAGCTGTAACCGCCCGGCCTGTTTGTCCAACAGGCGCATCACCACCCGCTCGCCGTGGCCGGTGGGCACGGTGGATACCCGCACGTCGATGGGTCGTCCGGCGACACGCAGGGCGATGCGGCCGTCTTGGGGCAAGCGTTTCTCGGCGATATCCAACTGCGCCATGATCTTGATCCGCGACACCAGCGCCGCATGCAAGGCTTTGCGCGGAGCGACTACATCGCGCAGGGCGCCATCGACGCGGTAGCGCACCACGGAATGACTTTCGAACGGCTCGATATGAATATCGCTGGCTTCATCCCGCGCCGCCTGGGTCAGCAACGCGTTGATCATGCGGATGACCGGGGCGCCACCTTCGCTGTCCAGCAGGTCGGCGACTTCCGGGATGTCTTGCATCAGCCGGTCCAGGTCGACTTCATTTTCCGCCGCGCCGACGATCGCGGCGGCGCTGCCGGTATCGGCATAGGCGCTGGTCAGCAGCGCCTCCAACTCATCGTCGCGGATGCGTTGCAAGGCGGTGATGCCATAACGGCGACGAACCTCATTGATGGCCCAGCCGGGCGTTGCGGCGCTGACCAACAGCACATCGCCCTCCTCGCCAGCCTTGAGCAACAGCCGTTGGGCCTTGGCCCAGGCGTAGGGCAACGCGCCCTGGCGGGTTGGTTGCCCAGGGTTCATGGCTGCTTGCCCGTTTCCAGCGGCACGGCGCGGATGGCTGCGCGGGGCACCTGATTGAGCGGCGCTGGATTGCGTGACGGCACGTTGAGCGGCATCGCCTGCTCGGCTGGGGGCAACTGCGGCGCCTGCATATCGGTAAGCGGCCATTTGTGGGTTGGCTGCAGATTGCCTTGGGCGCGACGGATAAAGTCATAGCGATTGAGGGTGATGCTGCGTCCGACATTGTTGTCGCGAATGATGTACGGGCGCAGGAATACCATCAGGTTGGTCTTGGTCCTCGAACGGCTGTCGCTGCGAAACAGCGCGCCGATGCCGGGGATACTGCCCAACCCCGGAATGGCATCGGAGCTCTCGGTAAAACCATCCTGGAGCAAGCCGCCCAGTACCATGATCTGTCCATCGTCGAGCAGGATGCTGGTGTCGATGGCGCGCTTGTTGGTCACCGTGCCGGCGTCACTGGAGGCACGCGGGTCCACGCTGCTGACTTCCTGGTAGATGTCCAGCTTGACCGTGCCGCCTTCGGAGATCTGCGGACGCACGTTCAGGCGCAGGCCTACTTCCTCGCGCTCGATGGTCTGGAACGGGTTGTTGCTGTTGCCCCCGCCATTGGTCACATAGTTGCCCGTGACGAACGGGATGGTCTGACCGACGAAAATGCTCGCCGCTTCGTTGTCCAGCGTCAACAGATTGGGGGTGGACAGCACGTTGGTGCCGCCCTTGCTTTTCAGCGCGCGGGCCAGCACTTTCAGATCCAACACCTGGCCGATGCCCGGAATATTCACGGTGCCCGAAACCTTGCCGATGCTCAGGCCACCGGGCAGCGCATCGATACTGTTCTTGGCCGATGTATTGATGCCGGCGCCGCCCAGGTTGGCGCCGCCGATCCAGCCATTGCCGGCAAGGTCGCCGGCCTGCCATTGGATGCCGAATGCGCTGGCATCGTCTTCACTGACTTCGACGATCAGGCTTTCGATCACCACCTGGGCTCGGCGCTGGTCGAGCAGGTCGATGACCTCCCGCAGGTTGCGATACAACGGGTCGGGGGCGGAAATCAGCAAGGTGTTGGTGGTGGTATCGGCCTGCACGGTCACGCCATTGGCGGAAAACGCCACCGCGCTTTCGCCGGACTGATGGCCGCTCTGGCCGCTCTGACCACTCGGCATTTGCAGGCCGGCGCCCTGGCCGTTGCTGTTTTGCGAGCTGGCGCCGGTACTCGAGGAACTGCTGCCATTGCCGGTGGTGCTGTTGCCCGATTGGCCCCCCAGGCCGCCGCCACTCAACAGCGCTCGCGCGCCGTCGGTGGACGCACCGGCCATTTCCCCTTCACCGGTGAGCAAGCCGCGCAGGGCCTGCGCCAATTTGTTGGCCTGGGCGTTGCGCAGATACACCACGTGAAGATTGCTCGGGTTGTTCTGCGCGTTGTCGAGCTTGTAGATCAACTGGCGGGCCAATTCGGTACGCTCGGGGCTGCCGGTGCGCAGGATGATGCTGTTGGACCGTGGGTCCCCAATCACCGAGACCTTTTGCGTGGCATCGGCGCCCTGCACGTCCAGCAGCTCGGAGACCATCGTCGCGATGTCGACCGCAATCCCGTTCTGCACCGGCACCACATCGGTGTCGATGGCCCCGGGAATGTCGATGTTGGCGATGATCTGCGCCACGCGCCTGAGGTTTTCCGCGTAATCGGTGACCACTACCGTGTTGTTGCCAGGATAGGCATTGATGGGGTTGTTAGCCGACACGATAGGCCGCAGCACCGGAATCAGGTTGACCGCGTTTTCGTACTGCAGGCGGTAGGTCCGCGTGATCATGCCATTGCCCGCCGGACGGTCGGCGTCCCCCACCGGGCCGCCCAGCAACTTGGCATCGGCTTCCGGCACCACCTGGCTGACGCCCTCCACTTCGACCACGGCAAAGCCTTGCATGCGCAGGGCCGCCAGCAACATGTCGTAGGCGGTATGAGCCGGCACTTCGCCTTCAGACACCAGGGTCAGTTGGCCTTTGATGCGCGGATCGACCAGGAACTGGCGACCGGTTGCCCGGGACAAAGCGCGCACCACGGCGGGAATGTCGGCCTCGACAAAATTCAACTGCACCGGCTGCTTGCCCAAGCCGTTGCCGGCCACCGCCGCAGCGTCGGCGGAAGAACGCGGGCTCGAGCGCGACGGTGCCTTGTTGACCTGCCGCTGCCGCTGCTCTTGCACCTGCGCCTGGGCTCGCTGGCGTTCCACCAGCGCATCGCCGCTGCCGGTCTGCGCCAGGGGCTGGCCGAGTTCGCTTTGCGCGGCAATGGGCTGCGGTTGCTCGCCGCCCCATTGGCTACAGGCACTCAGCAGCAGCGCCAAGGGAAATGTTGACGCGTACGTACCAAACCGCTTCATGAAGAGTCCTTAGCGCCTGGCGCCTGTTCCATGCCGACGACCCCGGAAATCCGCGCGGCCGTCTCAGTACTTTGCGTTGCTGTCCGTTGCAAATGAGCGTCACGCACCCGCAGGCCGAGCCTGGGTGCGTCGTCCAGTAACCAGTTCAACACGGCGTCGGCCGGCGCGTTATCGAGTGTCAGCCGCCACGTCGTGGCATCACCCTCTGCGCTGTTTTCCAGGCGGTAGGCGCCCGCGAGACCGATGCCATCCAAACGCTCATGCAAAACCTGCGGGGTGATCGCGCCGGGCGGTACGCTGGCGCCTTGCACCTCGCCCAGCACCGATTCCAGCGCTGTCGCCTGGGAACGCAGGCGCGGCAGCTCGACCTGCCAATGATCGATGCGTTGCAGCGGCGGTTGGATCAAGCCGTACCACAGCACCATCACCGGCAACACCACGGCGGCGACGCGCAAGATGCGTTTATCCCGCGCGCTGCTGCGTTGCCAGAACTGCAGTGCGCTGGCGCGCTGGGCCTGCCAGCGGGCGCGATAGCCGGCGAGGCTACTCATCCGCGGCCTCCGCGACGGGCGTCGTCTTGGCGTCCGCTGGCAAACGCCTAAGGGTCCACTGCCCGTTGGCCAGATCTGCTTGTATGCCGCCTTGCGCCAGGCTGGCTTGCCAACTGCTCTCGGCAGGGGGTTTGCGGGCCGGCGCGCGCGGGATCAGGTGCAATTGCGTGCCATCGAAGTCGAGCTTGTCGACGGCGCCCGCCATGAACGGCAAATGCCCAGCCGCCTGCTGCACCAGGACCGCGAAGCTGAGCGGTCCTTCGGCCAACGTCCCGTCGCGTCGCGCATCACGTTGCTGACGCGCCTGTTGCAAGGGATTGAGGACCACCGGCAACTCGGGGAAAACCTGCTGCACCCGACTGACCATCTGTCTCTTGATTGCTTGGCCCTCATCGGCCAGCCGCATGGCATACAGATTGAGGCCCAAGGTCCAGATCAACGCCGCCATCGCGCAACCAGCGACGGCACGGCCCCAGCGCTGATTGCCCCGTGGGTTCTGCTCGATGCCGCTGAGCAGACTCCATGACGGCACCGGGCCGATCCAGCGCTGTTCGCCCGGCAATGGATCGACGTCGGCCAAGCATTCTGGCCGCGCGCCGACCCAACGCACCGCCCTCTCGCGCAATTGCTCGAGCCCTTCTTCCATCAAGGGATGAACCCAGGCGCGTTGAAGGTCCTCGCGTACCAGCAGATGATCTTCCACCCAAGTTGCCGTGCACGCGCCGGCCTCGGCCAACGATAAAAAGCACGGCGCCGCGTACAGGCCGCGCGGCTGCAACTTGAGCGTTTGCAACAACTGCGAAAGACACTGCAGGGCCGCCCGGTCAAACCAAGCCAATTGCACCTGGCCGCCCATGTCGCGAGGCCCGTGTACCAGGTGAACGATATCGTCGCTGCCCAGCAGCAGGTTGTCCGCCGCGCAACGCACGGCATCGCCCAGGCGCGCAGGTGGCAGCGGGGGCAATTCGACGCAGGCCAGCAAGCTGTCCTGGGGATGCAGACAGAGCTCCAACGCCTGGGTTTGGGCAGCGCTGCTCAGCTCGCGCAAAGACTGTCGACCCTGCTTGACCAACGCGCCCTTACGGTCGAGCCAGGCACACTCCAACAGGCTGTCGGCGCTCAACTGCGCCAACGGCGCCAGGGCCATCCGCAGTAAAGCGCTCATGCGCCCACCCGCGACCAAATCACTCGGGGCCGGTTCAGCTCACCGCGATAGAACAGCGCCTGGACGCTGAACTGGCGCTGCTCGACGGTGGATTGCCCGCGCAACAGAAACCACTCGCTGGTGATACCCAGCCGTAGTTGTTCAGTGCTCATCTGCGGTACACGCAAGCGGTTGAGGTAATCCCCGCTATTGATGAACCACTGGCCACGGTCGCGCTCGGCGATCAGCGCTTGCGCCTGGGCCACGCTCATGCCGGGCACCCGCGCGGCCAGGACTTGGGCGGTGGTGGTGTTGCCGTTCACCCAGGTGATTGCTGGCAGCACCGTGACAAAGGGGCGCAAGCGCTCAAGAGTGGCGGGGTCGATACCCGGCAAGCTGGCCAAGTCATCGAAGTGGCGCAACATCGGCCGGGTGGCGGGCAGCGGACGGCTGTCTGCGTCGGGCGATGTCAGGCGGCCGCTGGCCAATCCCGTTCCGGCGCTCGTGCTTTGCGACGCAGGCTGCAAACGCCTGGGGTACGCTTCGATCACTCGCTGGACGATGCGATTGGCCTGGGCAAGCGGCACGCCCAGTTCGGCGCAAAGGCGTTCGAACACAGCGGATTCCAGCGTGTCGAGCTGTCCGTCCAGGACCAGGTTGCGCAGATTGAATTTGCTCTGCTCATCGCTGATGCGACCGTCGAACACGCCGCTCTCAGAGCCCAGGCGCACGCCGCGCATGGGCTGCGCCCAGTCCTGGTCCAAACGCGTCATGGGTTCGCGCAGCCGTTGCTGCCACAGCGCCTGCCGGGTCCACTCCAGCACCCCGTTGGACAGCCAGGCGCCCCGCACTCGCTGGCTTTCGCTTTCCACGCCACGAGTCACCTGCGTCTGCCGGGCGATCATGCCGGCGGCAATCACCGCCACCACGGTCGCTACGAGTAAGGCGCTGATCACCGCCATGCCGCGCTGCGCTGAATGCCCCACGGCTAAAGCTGCCAGGAGCCGATATCAGCGTTGACGCCTTCACCGTCGGGCTGGCCATCGGCGCCGAGGGAGAACACATCAACCTCGCCGTTGGTGCCTGGGTTGAGGTAATTGTAGGCACGACCCCAAGGGTCCTTGGGCAATCGCTCCAGATAAGCGCGCCAATTGGCGCTGGTGGCATTGGCGGGCTTTTGCGCCAAGGCTGCGAGGCCTTCGTTCATGGTCGGGTAGCGTCCTTGATCAAGGCGAAACAGCTTGAGCGCCTGCATCAGCCCGGCGACGTCCTGGCGAGCCGCCGTGGCTCTGGCCTGGTCCGGCCGGTCGAGGACTTTGGGCACGACCATGGCGGCGAGAATCCCGAGGATGACCACCACGACCATGATTTCGATCAGGGTAAAACCTCGCTGCCGGCGAGGGCCTTGTGTGGGACGGTTAGACGACGCGACACCCATCTCGACACTCCTTGGCTGGCGCCTGGTTCGGCGCGGATTGAGGTTTCCATTCGCTGCGGATTGTTCCAGTCGCATATGTCACTGGTATAAAAAATCCTCAGGAGCTTTGGTCAGCAATCCGTCAAGTGCGGGCATTAGGCTGAAGTCCATTTCCCCGACGACGTTCATCACCATGACCAGACAGGTGCCCCGGCAACGCGGTTTTACCCTGATCGAAGTGTTGGTGGCGCTGCTGATCGTGGCGGTGGCGATGTCGGCGGCGGTACGCGCCAGTGGACAAATGAGCCAGAGCAACGCGCTTCTGCGCGAGCGCTCGGTGGCACTGTTGGCGGCGCAGAACAGCCTGGCCGAACTGCGTCTGCGCGGAGTGAAAAACAAGGACAGCGCCATGCAGCGCTGTGATCAAGGACGCTTGAAACTCAGTTGTGAACAGCGGGTAACTCGCAGCGGCGATCTGCTGCGGGTGCAGGTCCTGGTGCATGATCGTGAACAACACGGGCCGCCGCTGGCGCGCCTGGAAACGTTGTTCAGCCGTCCCATCGCCAAACCATGAATCAACGCAGCGACGGCAGCGCCACCGGCGCCGGCAGGCGGGCTATCGGCAAACGCGACTCAGTGCCGGCGCGGTCGATGACCACGGCGTCGCCTTCGATACCGCGCAAGCGCACGCCCTCGCCCAGTTGCTCCCCCGCCAGGAAGGCCCGGGGCGGCCCGTCATCGATACTGAGGACCGCTACCGCGCCATTCGGGCCGGCCAACAGGCCGCTGAGCTTGATCTCCAGGGTATGCGCCGAACTGGCAAACCACTGGGCCGCCTCCTGGCCGGTGGCGGCCAGCGGTGGCAAGGCTGCGCTGCTGGCCTGGGCTTGCACGGGCGCCGAATCGTTGAGCAAAAAACCCCATGTGACCAGCCCCGCCACGCTGGCAAGCACGGCGGCAGCCTGTACCAGGGTGGCCGGGTTCAACCGATGGAAATGGCGCATGAGCGGATCCTCCGTGAATTCGAGTGAATCAGGCTACCCGTGCTTTCTCACGCTTTTATTGCAAATCCACCCCAGATACAGGCGCAGCGCCATGAATAATTGGCGACACCGGCAACAAGGCTTCACGCTGATCGAACTGATGGTGGTGTTGGTGATCATCGGCATTGCCAGCGCCGCCATCAGCTTGAACATCCACGCCGACCCGGCGCGCGGCCTGCGTGAAGACGCCAAGCGCCTGGCCTTGCTGCTCGGGACCGCCCAGGCCGAAGCGCGCAGCGACGGCCGGCCCATCACCTGGGTCGCCGACAACCAGGGCTACCGTTTCGTGCGAAGGGATGTCGTCGATGCGCGGGATCGGGAGTTCATCAACGACCCGCAACTACGGCCCAGACGCTGGGATTCGGCGCCAGTGGAGGTGCGCATACGCCAGGGCAAAACGCTGGTGCTCGACGCCGAATGGATTGGCGCCCCTCTGCAAGTCACCCTGTCCAGCAACCAGGCCAGCGTATCGGTGACGCGCACCGCGACTGGCCGCATCGAGGTGCAGTGATGGACCGCCAAAGAGGCTTCACGCTGATTGAGGTGATGGTCGCCATTATGCTGATGACGATCGTCAGCCTGATCGCCTGGCGCGGGCTCGACGGCGTGACCCGCGCCGACGCTCACTTGCAGGACAGCGTCGAGCAACACGCGCAACTGATGCGTGCGCTCAACCAGTTGCAGCGAGACTTTGCCCTGCGCGCCACCACTGAGTTGGCCGAGCCAAAAGCCCCTGACGACCCGTCTGTCGCCAGCCTTCCGGCGCCTGCGGCGATCAGCATCCGCAGCAGCGACAGCAACCCGTTGCAATTGGAACTGATACGCGCCACGGCGGCGCAGGACGGCAGCGTGCAGCGCGTGAAATGGTGGATCGACAACGGCACGTTGTTTCGCGCCGCCGGTGCCGGCCGGTCGCGCTACCCATTACCTGCGCCCAAGGGAGGCGTGGCGGTGCTCAGTGAACTGGAGCGCGTCGATGTGCGGGTATGGCGCGCGGATCGTGGCTGGAGCCATCTGACCGGCAGCAAGGAGGAAAACCCGGCTGGCCTGGAGTTCAGCTTCAGCCGTCGCACGGCGCAAGGCACCGAGCAGTACCGCCAGGTATTGGCGCCGGTTGAATGATAGTGCATGAGTGGTTTTAGCTGACCAGCACGATGCCGCCCGGTAGCTCGGTGATCGAGGCGCCATAGGCATCGCGAATCAGCACGGCGACATTCGCCAATTGCGCCAAGCTGAAGCGCGCCTGCACCTTGCGCTGCCCCAGTTGCGCGTTCATCAACACAATCATCCCAGGGCGGTAGCGGTTGATTTCATCAATCACGCTCGCCAACGGTGCGTCGTTGAACACCAGCATCTGCTCACGCCAGGCCATCACTTGCTGCGTGTCGAAGGCGCTGGGTTGGCCTTGTCGCTGCGCGGTATAGGTCAGTTGCAGGCCTTGCACCAGGCTTATGCGACGTCCTTGATGCTGGACTTGCACGCGACCTTCCAGGCACGTTACGCACACGCTGCCATCGATGGCTCGCACATTGAATCGCGCACCATCGGCCAGCAGCTCGGCATTACCGGCCAATACGCGCAAAGGCGTACGGGCCTGGACCTCCACTTCGCCGCTCAGCACTTCGATGGCGGCATCGCCCGCGGCCACGGTGCGCTGGCTGATACGCGTCTGGGTATTGAGTTCAAGCACTACGCCCTGGACCAGGTCGACACGCCGTTGCTCACCCACGTCGGTTTGAAAATCAGCCCCCATGAACCCGCCATCGAACAGCGCCGGACGCGCTACCAATACCGCCACTGACGCGGCAATCGCCCCGCCGAGAAACGCTCGCCGGCCGAAACGTCGGGGGTGATCGATGACCTTAGCCGCCTGTACGCCTTGGAGCATTTGCTCGGCAGGCGCCATGGCTTGCCACAACTGCCGGGCCTGGACAAATGCCCGGGCATGTTCGGAGCTCTGTGCGCTCCACCGGCGAAAGGCCTCGGCATCGGCTTGGGTGGCGTGCCCGGACGTCAGGCGCACCAGCCAATGGAAGGCTTCGTCCCGGAGCTGGCTAACCGTGGCAGTGGCCGATTCAGATGCGCTTATGGACATGTTTTTCAAACGTGCAATGACTCGAGAAAGTACGCGCGACACGCGCTTCATGACCTAAGACTGTTTTCCCGCGCCGGGACCGAACCGCTGGATCACTTTTCTTTCCAGGCGATCCGCACAGTATTCCAGCGCAGCCTTGAGTTCCTTCTCGACCATCCGGGTGGAAATGCCAAAACGCTGGGCGATCTCCTGATGCGGCGTTTGCTCCATGCGCGATGCCATCAATATTTGCCGACGCCTGGAGGAAAGCTCGGTCAGCGCCTGCATCAGCGCGCGAATTTCAATCTGGCCGCCCACGATCACCGCCGGGTCCTGATGCTCGTCGACCGTTTGCATCAGCTCTTCGATTTCGATACCGGTGAGCAGTCGCGCGTCCTGTGCACGACGGTCAGCGGCGATGTTCAGGGCCATGCGAAACAGGTAGGCACCGGGTTTCTGCACATCCAACGGCTGTTCCATGCGGTCTACCCGCAGATAGGTTTCATGCAATACGTCGTTGGCCAGGTCATCGGAGCCCAGACGCCGGCGCAGGCGCGCGCGAAACACATCATAGGAAGCCAGGAACACCTTGAGCATGGCGCTCTGCTCCTTTTCCGTCATGGCTTTACCGCTCCTTCCTATGGGTTGCATTCCATGCCAGCGGCAGCGGCGTCCGGCACCACCAGCACCGTCACCGGCTGCGGCAACGACGACGGCGGTAGCTGGCCAATATTCAATCGGCCCAGCGCCTCGACTATCGCCGCATCACGCTGGTCATCACCGGTGGAAGCCAGCAAGCGACTGTGCTGCACCTCGCCCAACGCGCCCACCCACACTTGCAACGCTGCGCGATAACGGCCCGGGCGAGTCACCACGGAGCGACATAGCGCCTGCTCCAGCGCAGACTGCAAGGCGTTGGCAAAACTGTTCTCACGTAACCTGGGATTGCCGTGGCGTGGCGGCGTACCTGCACGGCTGGCGACCTCGGCTCGTTTGACGGTAAATGCATCCGCGCCGGTGTATAGCGCCATCAGGCCGCTTCCGGCCAATAACTGCTCCAGCGCCTGGCGCGCATGCAAGCGCCCATTCACCGCCGTCGATCGCCGTCCATGCGTCAGCTGGCGATCAACCAGGATTGCCATTGCGCTGGTTCTACTGAAAAGGTCCAGGGCGGCACTCAGCTCCTGAGCGGGGATTGCAAATTCGACCAAGCGATCCGCTCGGTGGCCAGCCTCACGAGGCGCAGGCGTGGCTGACCACGCATCCCTTTGCGGCATCAGTGCCTGGAGCAAAAAAAACAGTACCGTGGGCGCGAGGCAGCACCTGCTCAGCGCTTCTCTTGACATAGACGGCTTCCGGCCCGAACGGCGTGTCGACGCCCTGCGTTGGCGCATCATGAGAGCTGTACATGTCGTTTGTGTGACGATCGCTGCAAAAAAAACATCGCCATACGCTGCGCGATTCCGAGGTAGATTGGATTCTTCTGCCGCCGCGAAAAGGAACCTCGTCATGGACTGTCGCGTATTCACGCCACTGCTTCTTATTCTTCCCTTGTGGGTGCAAGCCGCCGAGCCAGTGAATGAGGGATGCATCAATGTCGAGGTGAACGGCTACAAGGCACTCTCCTATGAATGCCTGAGCGAGCAGATGGCTAACCCGAAGGGCACGGCGGCAGCTCGCAAGAACCAGGAAGCGATGAACGTGCCGATCGACCAGCGCGCGCCGAACAAGCTCGGCTTGTACAACCAGTCCGCTACGCGAATTCGCATGGGCAACACCTTTGGCAATTCCGCCTTGCCGCAACGCCCGCCGCAGTAGCGTAATGCTGTTCACTTGAACCGTGGCGAGGGAGCTTGCTCCCGCTCGGCTGCGCAGCAGTCGCATAACCTGCCAACGCGCTCCGTCTGGAAGACCGCATTGCCCATTTGGGGCTGCTTCACAGCCCAACGGGAGCAAGCTCCCTCGCCACAGGTTTGTTGAACGTCTTAAATGAACAGCATTACGCCGCAGTAGCGGCACTGGCACCATGAATGTATTTGGTAGAAAACAGGACGTGTTACATGGACCAGGACAACATCAGGATTCGTACCCTGCAACTCAGCGACACCGAGGCATTGCTGGCGTTTGAAGTGCAGAACCGCGAATGGTTCGAACGCCACATCGACGCGCGTGACTCGGCGTTCTATTCGATGCAGGGTGTCAGCGAGCACATCGCCGATTACCTGTCCGGCTTAGCCGCTGCGACCTGGCACCCGTTTGTGATTGAAGACGCAAGCGGAAAGATTATCGGACGAGCGAACCTGAAAGACATCGACACCTGGGGGCGGTCAGCGCAAATCGGCTATCGGATCGCCCAGGACGCATGCGGTCGAGGACTGGCGACACTGGCGGTGAAACACTTGATCCAACAGGCCCAGTCGCACTGGCGACTCGGTCGGCTGCAGGCCAATGTCTACGCGACCAACATAGGCTCGGTAAAAGTGCTTCTGCGCTGTGGTTTTCTGCCGGAGCGTTCCAACCGGGACGAAACCGGGCATGACAATTGGTACGGCCTTTCAATCTAGCTTCAGGGGCCAGTTTATCGAGACCCAAACGGATAATGCTTGATACGACAGGGATAGTCGTTGCCATCACCTTTGCAAATCCCATCCAGGTAGCGGTATTTGATCCGGACCGTCTGGCCTTTTGCGGGCCATTGCCGGCGCGGCAGCGTGCCTTGGTAGTCGGCGGTTTCCGGGACGAAACCGAGCACCGCGCCCTCCGCCGGACATTCCACGCCGGGTGAGACCGGACGCGCTTTAAGCACCTGGACCTTAAGCTCTGGCGTGGGTCGTTTCACCACTTCGGTAACCTTCAGCTCAATTTCACAGATCTGCCACGTCGAGGCCTGCACCGGCGCGCAAAGGGTCGCAAGCGTCAAGACGAATGGAACGGCGCGCGCTGGGAACATATTCATTTCGATCCTTGTGATGTGCGGCGACTTTGCGTTCGCCATCCTCTCACATCCGGCACGCATGGTTCCCGTCGACAAAAAAAAGCCCCGCGACCGAATGCGGTGCGGGGCAAGGGGATTGGTTGGTTGCGGCCAACCAAAGGAGCACGGTAAAAAGCGTTTACGAACCGGTCAGATGCATTCCTGTGCAGCGCGCTCGAAACTCGAAGGCATGAGATTGGAGGCCAGCAGATGGCGCTCGTAGATGAACACCTTGCCGCCGCTGCCGGCCTTGTAGGCTTCCAGGACATTGTCTGCCAGCACCTTGCTCGGCACGACGATGCGATAGCTGCGCTGGGTCTGCGAGACCAATGGGCTCAACGCACTGCCTTGCAGCTTCGGTACGACACATTCGGCGTATTCAGCCGGCGTCTTGCTGGTCTGCAAGGTCAGGGTCGGATCGTTCGGCGCCGAGGCACACCCCGCCAGCAGCAACGGGGTCAACGCCAGGGAAAACAAAAATAAAGGGCGCATGGTCGGGTCCTGAATAACAAAGAGGGGGCTGCGTGTTCGATGGCGGTGATTTTCCAATGAATGTGTTCAAAGCAGAACTTGCATTTGGTAATGGTCACTATTACTCCCAGCAATAGTTGCAAGCCGGGCAGGATGACCAGAGCGGTGTGCAGCCCTCTGTCATTTCCTCAATCAACCTGACGCACTTGATACTCCCGAGGCGTGCAGCCGAATTCGCGACGAAACACCGTGTGCAGGTACTGCGCCGATTTGAAACCACAATTCTGGGCGATGTCGGCAATCGGCGAGCCGGTGTTTTCCAACCCTTTGGCGGCGGCGGCCAGTTTGAAACGGAGGATTTCGTCGTGGACGCTGCAGCCCCGCTCCTTGCGAAAGTGCGATTCCAACGATGAACGCGACACCCCTACGTAAGCCGCCACCTGGGCGGTCTTGATGCCCTGGCAGGCGTATTGGCGGATGAACAGCAGTGCCTGCATGACATAGGGATTGCCCAATGGTTGGTGCAGGCTCGATACCTGCACATTGATCGCATCAGGCGGGATTAGAACCTGCGTGCCCGAGGACGGCATGCCATGCAGCATTTGGTGAAGCAACCGCGCGGCGGTCCGGCCCATGGTTTCGGTGCCCTGCACCACTGAACTCAGCGGCACCCGGGTCAGGCTGCGGGTCAACGGGTCGTTGTCGATGCCGATCAGGGCGACTTCTTCCGGCACGGCGATCCCGGCGGTCAGGCAGGCTTGCAGCAACTGCCGGGCCCGGGCGTCGCTGACGGCGATGATGCCGATGGGCTTGGGCAGGCTTTGCAGCCAGGCGATCTGCTGCTCGACGGCGCTGTCCCAGAGTGGCGCGCTAGTGCCCATGCCGCGATAGACCTCAGCGTGCAGGCCATCGCGCTGGACCAATTGGCGAAAGGCTTTCTCCCGCTCCTGGGCCCAGCGATTGGCTTGTGCTTCGGGCAGGCTGAAGCAGGCGAAACGCGTCAACCCGGCCTCGATCAGATGCTCGTAGGCCAATTTGATCAGCGCGTGATTATCCGTGGCGACATAAGGGATGCCCTTGGGGTAGGCGCGCTCATCCTGATACGAGCCGCCCACCGCCACCACGGGCAACTTGATTCCGGCCAGCGCCTCGCCAATCAGTGGGTCGTCAAAGTCCGCAATGATCCCGTCGCCCTGCCAGCGTTCGATCCCTTTCAAGCGACACAGGAAGTCTTCCTCGAGGAACAGATCCCAGGACGCGCGCGTGCTGCTCAGGTAGTTGCCGATGCCGCTGATAATGCCGCGATCGTAGATCTTGCTGCCATTGAACAGCAGGGCAATGCGGTGAACGGGCGGGACGGTTTTCATGGTGTGTTCCCTATGCCGATCGACACAGACTAGGCGCGCAGGCGTTGATTCTCAATACTCAAAATCGAACTGTCTGTTGGTGATTTTCATAATCTGCACCGACAGGGGCGGCGTTAGTATCGGGACACCGCCAAGAATAAAAAGGAAACCGTCCCATGCCGTACTTTCCCGATGTCGAGACGATTCGCTTTGAGGGCCCGCGCAGCGACTCACCGCTCGCCTTCCGCCATTACGATGCCGACAAACTGGTGCTTGGCAAACCCATGCGCGAGCATCTGCGCATGGCCGTCTGCTACTGGCACACGTTTGTCTGGCCGGGGTCCGATGTGTTCGGCGCCGGCACCTTCAAGCGCCCTTGGCAGCACGCCGGGGACCCGATGGAGCTGGCGATCGGCAAGGCCGAAGCGGCGTTCGAGTTTTTCTCCAAACTGGGCATCGACTATTACTGCTTCCATGACACCGATGTCGCGCCGGAAGGCCAGTCGTTGAAGGAGTACCGCAACCACTTCGCGCAGATGGTCGACCACCTGGAGCGCCATCAGGAACAGACCGGGATCAAGCTGCTCTGGGGCACCGCCAATTGCTTCAGTAATCCACGCTTCGCCGCTGGCGCCGCCAGCAATCCGAACCCGGAAGTATTTGCCTGCGCCGCCGCCCAGGTGTTCAGCGCCATGAACGCCACCCAGCGCCTCAAAGGCTCGAACTACGTGCTGTGGGGCGGCCGTGAAGGTTACGAAACCCTGCTCAATACCGATTTGAAACGCGAGCGCGAACAGCTGGGCCGTTTCATGCGCATGGTGGTCGATCACAAGCACAAGATCGGCTTCAAGGGCGACCTGCTGATCGAGCCCAAACCCCAGGAACCGACGAAGCATCAATATGATTACGACAGCGCAACGGTGTTCGGCTTCTTGCAACAGTTCGGCCTGGAAAACGAGATCAAGGTCAACATCGAGGCCAACCACGCCACGCTCGCCGGGCACAGTTTCCATCATGAAATCGCCACAGCGGTCTCGCTGGGGATCTTCGGCAGCATCGACGCCAACCGTGGCGATCCGCAGAACGGCTGGGACACTGACCAGTTCCCCAACAGCGTCGAGGAAATGACCCTGGCCACCTATGAAATCCTCAAGGCTGGGGGCTTCGGCAACGGTGGATTCAACTTCGATTCCAAGGTCCGCCGGCAAAGCGTGGACGACATCGACCTGTTCCACGGTCATGTCGCGGCGATGGACGTGCTGGCGCTTTCCCTCGAGCGCGCAGCGGCGATGGTGCAGAACGATCAGTTGCAGGCATTCAAGGACCAGCGCTACGCCGGCTGGCGGCAGCCATTCGGCAAGGCCGTTCTGGCGGGTGATTTCAGCCTCGAATCGCTGGCCGAGCACGCCTTTACCAACGACCTGGATCCGCCAGCCGTCAGCGGTCGGCAGGAGATGCTCGAAAACGTCGTCAACCGGTTCATCTATCCCTGACGGTGAACCCGGTTCGCGGGCGCAGCGAGGTTGTTACATTCGCGCGACAAATCTGTGCCCGCAACGCCGTGTAACTCTCTACAGTTCTACCGGCATCACGTTCATCGTCAGGCAGTGTCTTTCAAAAAACAATAAAAGGACGCACCACCATGAAAAACTTCAAACACACTCTGCTCGCCGGCGCATTGGCCCTGCTATCGCTCCCGGTCATGGCCGACGCCGCCCATCCGAAAATCGGTTTCTCCATCGATGACCTGCGCCTGGAACGTTGGTCGCGGGACCGTGACTACTTCGTCGCGGCGGCGGAAAAACTCGACGCCAAAGTCTTCGTGCAGTCGGCGGATGCCAACGAGCAAAAGCAGATTTCCCAAATCGAAAACCTGATTTCCCGCGGCGTCGACGTGATCGTCATCGTGCCGTTCAACGCCACCGTACTGACCAACGCCGTCGCCGAAGCCAAGAAGGCCGGGATCAAGGTCGTGTCCTATGATCGACTGATCCTCAATGCCGATATCGACGCCTACATTTCCTTCGATAACGAAAAAGTCGGCGAGATGCAGGCCAGCGGTGTGCTGAAAGCAGCGCCCAAGGGCAACTATTTCCTGCTCGGTGGCGCCCCTACGGACAACAACGCGAAGATCCTCCGTGAGGGCCAGATGAAGGTCCTGCAACCGGCCATCGACAAGGGCGACATCAAGATTGTCGGCCAGCAATGGGTGAAGGAATGGAACCCCACCGAAGCCCTGAGCATCGTTGAAAACGCCCTGACCCGGAACAACAACAAGATCGATGGCATCGTAGCCTCCAACGACGCCACCGCCGGCGGCGCCATCCAGGCCCTGGCCGCGCAGAAGTTGGCCGGCAAGGTGCCCATCTCTGGCCAGGACGCCGACCTGGCGGCGGTCAAGCGCGTCATCGATGGCACGCAGACCATGACTGTCTACAAACCGCTGAAACTGATCGCCTCCGAAGCGGCCAAACTCTCGGTCCAACTGGCGCGCAACGAAAAACCTACCTACAGCTCGCAGTACGACAATGGCAACAAAAAAGTCGACACCATCCTGCTCACGCCCACCGCGCTGACCAAGGACAACATCGACCTGCTGGAAAAGGACGGGTTCTATACCAAGGCACAGATCGCCGGACAATGACCTGAGCGCCCTCCCCGCGGGCCCCATATCCGTCCCGCGGGGTTGTCGTTGATGTGTGAGCCCTTTTCTACGAGCCCTCGCCATGTCCGAATATCTGTTGCAAATGAACGGCATCGTCAAGACGTTCGACGGTGTCAAAGCCCTCAATGGCATCGACATCAAGGTCAAGCCAGGTGAATGCGTCGGCCTTTGCGGCGAGAACGGCGCGGGCAAGTCCACCCTGATGAAAGTCCTGTCGGCGGTCTATCCCTACGGCACCTGGCAAGGTGAGATTCTCTGGGACGGCCAGCCGCTGAAAGCCCAATCGATCAGCGAAACCGAAGCCGCCGGGATCGTCATCATCCATCAAGAACTGACCCTGGTTCCCGACCTGTCGGTGGCCGAAAACATCTTCATGGGCCACGAGTTGACACTGCCCGGCGGGCGCATGAACTACCCGGCGATGATCCACCGCGCCGAAGCCCTGATGCGCGAACTCAAAGTGCCTGACATGAACGTCTCGCTGCCGGTTTCGCAGTACGGCGGTGGCTACCAGCAACTGGTGGAGATCGCCAAGGCGCTGAACAAACAGGCGCGCCTGCTGATTCTCGACGAGCCCTCCTCGGCTTTGACCCGCTCGGAAATCGACGTGCTGCTGGACATCATCCGCGACCTCAAGGCCAAGGGAGTTGCCTGCGTCTATATCTCCCACAAGCTCGATGAAGTGGCCGCCGTGTGCGACACCATTTCAGTGATTCGCGATGGCAAACACATCGCTACCACCGCCATGGCTGACATGGATATCCCGAAGATCATCACCCAGATGGTCGGGCGGGAAATGAGCAACCTCTACCCCACCGAACCCCACGAGGTAGGCGAGGTGATTTTCGAAGCGCGCCACATCACCTGCTACGACGTCGATAACCCCAGGCGCAAACGCGTCGACGATATTTCGTTCGTGCTCAAGCGCGGGGAGATCCTCGGCATCGCCGGGCTGGTGGGCGCCGGCCGCACGGAACTGGTGTCAGCGCTGTTCGGCGCCTACCCCGGTCGTCATGAAGGTGAAGTCTGGCTGGACGGCCAGCGCATCGACACCGGCACGCCACTCAAATCCATCCGCGCCGGCCTGTGCATGGTCCCCGAAGACCGCAAGCGCCAAGGCATCATTCCGGACCTGGGCGTCGGCCAGAACATCACCCTGGCCGTGCTGGACAACTACTCGAAACTGACCCGCATCGACGCCGAGGCCGAGCTGGGCAGCATCGACCGGGAAATCTCGCGCATGCACCTGAAAACCGCGACCCCGTTCCTGCCGATCACCAGCCTTTCCGGGGGCAACCAGCAAAAAGCCGTGCTGGCGAAAATGCTTCTGACCAAGCCTCGGGTGTTGATTCTCGACGAGCCGACCCGCGGCGTGGATGTCGGTGCCAAGTACGAGATCTACAAGCTGATGGGCGCGTTGGCCGCCGAAGGTGTGTCAATCATCATGGTGTCCTCGGAACTGGCCGAAGTGCTGGGGGTTTCCGATCGCGTGCTGGTGATCGGCGAAGGCCAGCTGCGCGGCGACTTCATCAACCAGCAATTGACCCAGGAACAGGTGCTCGCCGCCGCGCTCAGCCATCCCGAAGATCCTCACAATAATGATCGGAAGTCCGCGTAGATGAACCAGGTCAAACAACTGTTCACCCGCTACAAAATGCTTGCCCTGGTGATTGCCGTGGCGATTATCTGGCTGTTCTTCAGTTGGCAAACCGACGGTGGTTTCCTGACCCCGCGCAACCTCTCCAACCTGCTGCGGCAGATGTCCATCACCGGCATCCTGGCCTGCGGCATGGTGCTGGTGATCATCAGCGGCGAGATCGATCTTTCGGTGGGCTCGTTGCTGGGCCTGTTGGGCGGGCTGGCAGCGATTCTCGACGTGGTCTACCACATTCCGCTGCTGGCGAACCTCAGCGTGGTCGCCCTGTGCGGACTGGTCATTGGCCTTGCCAACGGCTACATGACCGCCTACCTGCGCATCCCCTCCTTCATCGTGGGCCTGGGCGGCATGCTGGCGTTTCGCGGCATTCTGCTGGGCATCACCGATGGCACCACCATCGCCCCGGTGTCGCCGGAGCTGGTTTATGTCGGCCAGGGTTATTTGCCCCACGCGGTCGGCACGGGACTTGGCGTGCTGTTGTTCGCCCTGACGCTGTTTCTGACCTGGAAGCAGCGGCGCAATCGTGCCCTTCACGGCCTCGCGGCGCATGCTCTGGCGCGGGACGTGGTGCGGGTGGTGTTGATTGGCGCGGTGCTGGCGGGGTTCGTCTACACGCTCAACAGCTATGACGGGATTCCGGTTCCGGTGTTGCTGCTGCTGATCCTGCTCGGCGTGTTCAGCTACGTGACCAGCCAGACCGTCTTCGGCCGGCGCGTCTATTCGGTGGGCAGCAACATGGAGGCCACGCGCCTGTCGGGCATCAACGTGCAGGCGGTGAAGCTGTGGATCTTCGGCATCATGGGCGTGATGTGCGCCCTCGCCGGCATGGTCAACACCGCGCGCCTGGCCGCCGGCTCACCGTCGGCCGGCAACATGGGCGAACTGGACGCCATCGCCGCCTGCTTCATCGGCGGCACCTCCATGCGCGGCGGCTCCGGTACGGTCTACGGCGCGTTGCTCGGTGCTTTGGTCATTACCAGCCTGGACAACGGCATGTCGATGCTCGACGTCGACAGCTACTGGCAGATGATCGTCAAAGGCAGCATCCTGGTCCTGGCCGTGTGGGTGGACGTCAGCACCCGCAGCGGCAGGCGCTGATCACATCAGCTCGGGGCGGCCTGCCCGCCGCCCCGGCCGGATGATTGATCACGACTCGTGTGCAACGCCTTCACTTTAGCGCTCTTGATGCCTGCTTGACGGTGAATATGCTGTTCGCAGGCAAGCCCCGCCAAGACAAGAAGCGCTCGAATGAACAGCCCGAGAACCCTCTATCAGAAACACATCGACAGCCATACCGTCTGCCCGCTGGATGACCAAGGTCACGTGCTGCTCTACGTCGACCGCCAAGTGGCGAACGAGTACACCAGCCCGCAAGCCTTCAGCGGCCTGCGCGAAACCCGCCGCAGCGTATGGCGGCCGAGCGCAACCCTTGCGGTGGTCGACCACGTCAACCCGACGACGCCCCAGCGCATCGCGACCATGCCGGATGCCGGCGGTGCCCGGCAGGTGTCGTACTTTGCCGAAAACTGTCGCGACTTCGGCATTGAGCTGTTCGATGTACTCGACAAACGCCAAGGTATCGAGCACGTCGTGGCCCCTGAGCAAGGCTTTATCCTGCCGGGCATGGTCGTCGCCGCCGGCGATAGCCATACGACCACCTATGGCGCATTGGGAGCGTTTGGTTTTGGCATCGGCACCTCTGAAATAGAACACTTATTGGCAACGCAGACACTGGTCTACAAGCGCTTGAAAACCCTGCGCGTCATAGTGAATGGCGTGCTCGGGGCGGGAGTTACCGCCAAGGACATCATCATGGCCCTGATTGAACGGATCGGCGCCTCCGGAGCCACCGGATATGCCATCGAATTCACGGGCCCGGCCATCACCGCCCTGAGCGTCGAAGCCAGGATGACCATTTGCAACATGGCCGTTGAAGCCGGAGCCCGAGGCGCCTTCATGGCGCCGGACGACAAAGTCTTCGCCTACCTGCGAGCCAAGCCCCGAGCTCCCCGGGGCGAATTGTGGGAACGGGCCGTGGCCAAGTGGCGAGCATTGCACAGCGATGAAGGCGCAGTGTTCGATCGGGAAGTGACACTTGATGTCAATGCGCTGGAACCCATGGTGACTTGGGGCACCAGCCCCGACCAGGCGTCGCCGGTAGGCGCTCGCGTGCCGGACCCATCGACGCAGCCCGACCCAATCCTGCGCCAGGGCCTGCAAAGGGCGCTGGACTACATGGGCTTGACGCCAGGGATGTTGCTCAATGAGGTGGTCATCAGCCATGCGTTCATCGGCTCCTGCACCAATGCGCGTATCGAAGACTTGCGCGATGCGGCACGTGTCGTACGCGGCAAGCGCGTGGCGGCCCATGTGCGCGCAATGATCGTGCCCGGCTCCACCGCCGTGCGTGACCAGGCCGAAGAAGAAGGACTGGCCGGGATATTCCGCGACGCCGGTTTCGAATGGCGCCAGTCGGGCTGCTCGATGTGCCTGGCGATGAACGATGACGTACTCGCCCCTGGGGATCGCTGCGCGTCCAGCACCAATCGCAACTTCGAAGGACGCCAGGGCGCAGGCGCGCGCACCCACCTGATGAGCCCGGCCATGGTCGCTGCCGCAGCGATAACCGGCCATCTGACTGACGTTCGTTCACTGCTCGCGGAGGCTTGAAGCATGCAACCTTTTGACACCGTTGCTGGCACAGCCGCCCCACTGCTGGCTGCCAACATCGACACTGATGTGATCATGCCCAAGCAGTTTCTCAAGGGCATCGACCGCCAAGGGCTGGACCGTGGTCTGTTTTTCGACCTGAGATGGCTGGAGCCAGGCGTTCCCAATCCTGATTTCGTCCTCAATAGACCCGGCTGGCGCGGGGCAACGTTCCTGGTGGTGGGCGACAATTTTGGCTGCGGCTCGAGCCGGGAACATGCTGTGTGGGGGTTGAAGCAGGTGGGCATTCGGGCGCTGATCGGGACGAGCTTCGCGGGGATCTTCTACGACAATTGCCAGCGAAACGGGGTACTGCTGATTGAGCTTCCCGAGACCCGATGGAGGAAAGTCGCGGACGTTATCAGCCAGGCCGAAACGGCACACATCAACGTCAATTTGCCTGGGCAGCGCATTGAACTAGCGGACGGTACTGTCGTTGCGTTCGAGATCGACGGATTGCGTAAGCAATCGCTGCTGCTCGGGTTGGATGCCATTGGTGCCACGCTTCAACGCACGGAACAGATCCGCCGCTTTGAAAGTCAGCACTTGGCGCAAAACCCCTGGTTGTGATGGTTCTCTTGCCGGTCCCGCAATAAACCCGAAAAAAGGCACAAAAAAACGGCGCCCTCCCTTTCAGGAGAGGCGCCGTTTCTCAAATCAACAGCTCACACCGAAGCGGACGCTCCAGCAATATCAGTCATCGCGACCCATCAGGCCAAACAGCTGCAACAAGCTGACAAACAGGTTGTAGATCGACACATACAGGCTGACGGTCGCCATGATGTAGTTGCGCTCGCCGCCATGGATGATGGCGCTGGTCTGGTACAGGATGCAGACCGACGAGAACAGCACGAAGCCGGCGCTGATTGCCAATTGGAGGCCGCTGATCTGGAAGAAGAAGCTAGCCACCACCGCGCCCAGCAACACGAAGAAACCGGCGGTGATGAAACCGCTCAGGAAACTCATGTCCTTGCGGGAGATCAGCACGTAGGCCGACAGACCGCCGAATACCAGGGCTGTCATCGCGAAAGCCGAGCTGACGACTTCAGCGCCGCCCTGCATGCCCAGGTAACGGTTGAGGATCGGGCCGAGCAAAAAGCCCATGAAACCGGTCAGGGCAAACGCCGAAACCAGGCCCCAGGCCGAATCGCGGAGCTTGTTGGTAAGGAAGAACAGGCCGTAGAAACCGATCAGCACGACGAAGATGTTCGGGTAACCGACACGCATCTGTTGTGCGACGAAGGCCATCACACCGCTGAAAGCGAGCGTGAGTGCCAGCAGGCCATAAGTGTTGCGCAAGACGCGGCTAACCTCTAGCTGCTCAGCCTGCACGCTGTTGTTCACTGCGTAATCCTGTTCGCGCATGGCGACACTCCTCCGGTTTTGAAACATTCAGTGGCATGGATCATAACAGACGCTCTGTAACAAGCTACGTAGAGAGTTTGACAGTGTGTTTCATTCGGGTATTATGGCGCCCGCAACGCAATACGGAGGTGTGGCCGAGTGGTTTAAGGCAACGGTCTTGAAAACCGTCGACTGTAACAGGTCCATGAGTTCGAATCCCATCGCCTCCGCCATCTTCTAACGTTAGAGCCCTGAATTTTCAGGGCTTTTTCGTGTCTGGCGTTTGAAAAAACAGTGACGGTCTTCACAAAGGAAACAGTGCATGCCATCTCCAACCCCACTCAAGGAAAGTAAAGTGAACAGCAAAACCATCGGTTCGATCGCCGCTGCAATTCTCGGCGTGGTCCTGTTATGCGTGTTCTATGGCAGTTGGTACACCGTTGATGAGACCGAGCGCGGCGTGCTCTTGCGCAACGGAGCCCTGGTCGGCGTAGTTGAGCCGGGCTTGTCGTTCAAGATGCCATTTATCGAGTCGGTCCGCTTGATCAGCACGCAAAGCCAGGTCACCTCCTACAATGACCTGCAGGCTTACAGCAAGGACCAGCAATCCGCCGAGCTCAAGGTGTCGGTGTCCTGGCACATCGCGCCTTCCGACGTGGCGAAGGTCTATACCCAGTTCAAGGACCTCGAAGGCATTCGGGACCGGATGATCAGCCGACAAGTGCCGACCCAGGTCGAGAACGTGTTTGGCAAGTTCAACGCCGTCGCCGCAGTGCAGAACCGCGTTCAGTTGGTCAACGATATCTCGGCGGCAATCAAGTCGACGATCACCGGACCGGTGATCATCGACAGCGTCCAGGTCGAGAACATCGATTTCAGCGATGCCTACGAAAAAGCCATCGAAGCGCGCATGGCGGCGGAAGTCCAGGTCAAGACCCGTGAGCAACAGCTCGCCACCGAGCAGGTCCAGGCGCAGATTCGTGTGACCCAGGCCCAGGCGGAAGCCGATTCGCAGGTTGCCCAGGCCAAGGCAGATGCGCTCGCCACTGAACTGCGCGGCAAGGCTGAAGCCGAGGCCATCAAGGCGCGCGCCCAGGCGCTGGCCAGTAACCAGAACCTGGTTGAACTGACCAAGGCCGAGCGCTGGAACGGCGAGTTGCCCACGACCATGCTGCCAAACACCGCACTGCCCTTCATCGATCTGAAGTAAGTTCTACCCGCGCGGTCAATTCTGGCCGCGCTTCCCCTACATCGCACCACCGAGGAAACGCAGCCCCGTCTCGTTGACGCTACACTTCGGTCACTGACGCAGGAGAAACGCGTGACCACTCTCTTCAGAAAATATAAATGGCCCGCCTTGTTGGCCGCGGCGCTGATTGTTTTCTCGGCGCTGATTTTCTTTTTAATAAAGTCCTACACCTACGACACATCGACTTACTTCGAGTCGCGCGACTTCATTCGTCAACTCAAACAAGCCGACGCGAACTGGAACGTAAAAATCCTTCGGAAAAAAATAGGCGTCAACAACAACCTTTCGCTCACCCCGCCGCCCGAAGCGCAAAGTCGATGGGAGCAATTGGAGCGACTGAACCACTCCGGTCCGCTGGCAACGCTGTGGGCATCAAGGCGCCAGGGCTACGTGGATGCGGTCAAGAACAAGAGCCTGTTGGTGGCGCAATTCGAGCAACACAATGCCAACTTGCGTACATCATTGGACGCACTACCGACGGTTGAGGATCAAATACAAACCTTGCTGCAGGAGATGAAAGCCGACGGGGAGATTGCCCGTTTGACGGCCGCCTCCAATGTCCTCGACCTGGCGTTGACGACCTTGGAATACGCGCTTTACGTCACATCGGACAAAGCGGTGGAAGTACAGGAGCAGTTAAATGAACTCGACCAACACATTGATTCGTTGCCCGCGTCCTCTCGCCCGACCTTTATCGCCCTGATACAACACGTCAAGACCATCATTCAAGAGCAGCCGTTGGTCAACGACCTGCTGGATCGCATCAGCGTCATACCAGTAGCCCAGGAACTGGACAGCATCAACGAGCTGTTGAACGAAACGCAACGCCGGACGGCCGCGACAGACCGCCAGTACCATATGTACCTGGCCGTCTGCGCCAGCCTGATGGCGCTGTTGATGATTTACCTCGCCGTGCGGCTGGTGCGCAGTTATTCGGTGATCAATCAGATCAACCATGAGCTGCAGGCTTCCAACGACAATCTGGAAGAGCGCGTGCAAGAGCGTACGCAGGAGTTGAAAGAGGCCGAGCGCGAGTTGGTGGATGCTGCACGCATGGCGGGCATGGCAGAGATCGCGACGAACGTCTTGCACAACGTCGGCAACGTGCTCAACAGCGTGAATATTTCAGCGGAGCTGGTGAGCCGCAAGCTGAAGAACAGCAAGACGCAGGGATTGGGCAGAGCTGTCAGGATGATGAACGAACATGCCCAGGATCTCGGCCAGTTCATCACCGAGGACGAAAAAGGCAAGCTGTTGCCCCACTACTTCAATGAACTGGCCGACGCCGTTGCCGCCGAACAGGCGCTGCTCATTGAAGAGCTGGCGCAACTGACCAGAAGCATCGATCACATCAAGGAAATCGTCACGACCCAGCAAACCTACGCCGGGGCCGCCAGGCTGATCGAGCCGCTGAATATTGCCAATCTGTTCGAAGATGCATTGCGCATGAATTCGGTCGCGCTGAGCCGGCACCATGTCACCGTGATCAAGGATTACCAGGACACACCGGTGATTCTGGGCGACAAGCACCGATTGCTACTGATCCTGATCAACTTGATCAGCAATGCCAAGTTCGCCATGTCCCATATCGAACCGCCTCGGGAAATGGTCTTGGGCATTCGTATCGTCGAGCCGGCAACCTTATGCATAACCGTCAAGGATTGTGGTGAAGGCATCGCACCTGAGAACTTGACCAGGATCTTCAATCACGGGTTCACGACCCGCAAGAATGGCCACGGATTCGGCTTGCACAGTTGCGCTTTAGCGGCGGTCGAAATGAATGGCCGCCTTCATGTCCACAGTGACGGACCTGGGCAAGGCGCGGTGTTCACCCTGGAAATCCCGCTGGACCTGGCGGTTTCCTGATCCGATAGGCAGCGCGGCAGGTTTGAGTGCCCGCCGCGCTTCTCGGCTACCGAGTGTTGCCTGGCTGCACGCTACGGCGCCTCCTGGCCGGCAACGCGGCGGCATAGGCCAGCGCTTCCTCGCGCGACGCGAAGGAGCCCAACCGGTCGGCCTGGGTACAAACCCGCCACGGGCCGCTGTTTACGCTGAGCACGTCATAACCATTGATGTGCATTTTCGTCAGCATCGCAGTACTCATGATCGTCACCTCCTGAAAAAACCGGTCTACGGCGTCTACCTTACTCCCGGTTTTCGGCCCGGTGCCTACCGAACGTCGCGCCATGTCCAGCGAGCAATCCCATCAGTGGGCGTCCGAATCCCATAGCCAGTCCCACAAACCGGGCAGGTGCACAGGCTGGGAGGTATTCTGGACCGTGCGCGCCATCGCAGCGCGCTCAAGGGCCTGATTGTCGTCATAAAAAGGCTTGGCAGCCGTCTTCAGGCCGGTGTCTCGTGCACTGTCGAGCAGAATCTGCAGGTACTCACGGGCGTGGCGAGCGGTATAGCGATTGAGGTCATGGAAGGTCACCACGACCGGTATCACCCCGTCCACGGCTGGCAGCTGTCCGGCAGCGATGCGCTCACGCGCTTCGGAGAGTTGGTGTGTCAGGTTCATCCGGCGTCGCGGACTCAGGGTGATGCCCCAGACTTTTCCATCGTTGGCACTCAAGTCCGTCAGCAATACGTGCATGCCGTGCCGCTGATAGGCGGCGAAGGTGCGCCTGTCATAACTCCAGAACGGTGGCCTCACCAGGCTGGGCGGCGCGCCGGTCACTGCGGCAATATCGTTTGCGCCGTTGACGAGCGACTGCTCCAGTTCGTCAGGATCCAGGAATCGATGATTGGTGTGCCAATGGGTTGCCGTATGAAAGCCCAGCACGTGCCCTTCCTGGTGCTCACGACGCATGACTGAACGGCCGACGTCGCTGCCTCCGGCTCGCGGCGCACGCGTCTGGACAAAAAATACAGCCTTGATCCCTGGCTGCACCGGGTTATGCGCAAGGGCGTCCAACACATCCAGGCTAGGATTCCAGAACGACGATGCGCTGGGACCATCGTCAAAGGTCAGCAGGAAACGGATCGGAGGTTGAGCGCGCAAGCGTTGCTCGGTGTTCGGGGTCAGTTCGATGGGTGATCCAATGCAACCCGACAAACCGCTGGCAATGAATATCATGACCAGCGCCCCGACGATATTTTTCATGTTTTGCCTTTATATCAGTGCCGCAATGCGTCGCCTTCGATCCCTGGCACCTTGTTTTGAAGCTCATCTTGGAGAAGGTTAACCGGGTTTGGTTCCACACCGTGAGCACTGCCGTTTGCAGGCCATGCTGCGCAAACTGGCCAAAGGCCTGCGCAGCGGGTTTACGACCGTCTGGAAATCCGATGGAATTTTCCGAACGCCTCCGTATCCATCCGTATAGGATCAATTAGGGAGGATTTATGGGCGGTCCATCGCTTTACATCATCGACTACATGCTCCATGGCGAGCCCAAGTCTTTCATCATTCGCGCAGACTTGATGAATAACTCCGAAGCTTGGCATTGGGCCAGTTGCGACGCGGGTGTTGGGCGCATACCCAAATTCGGCAGGGAAAAGGTCAAGCGGGTATCAAAACCCATGGCGGAAAAATACGGTATTACCGATGTGCGCTGGCGAGCCTCCGTTGCGCCTTCGTGGATAAAGGAGTCCGGCTGAAACTGATATGACAGATCCTGGCGCGCCGACTGTCCAGTCGCGCGCCGGATGCTCCACAAACCAGATATAACTCAACTACGCTTTATTGCAGCATTACCCGTCATTACCGATGGGTTTTGTGCTGCCTGATCCTTAACCTTGAATGGAGGTGTGACATGTCCGAAAAAGAGTCCATCACCACCCTGCTCACTTTGCTGGAATCGCGCCAGGCGAGGCTGACCGCTGCCTGCAAGGAAATCGCCGACTGGGTCGACCACCAGGGCGGCCACCCCGCCGCGGTCCGTATCCGCGATCGCCTCAACGACATCGAGAAAGACGCTCCTTCGATCCAGAGCGCATTGTCATCGTTGAAGCCCTCGGAGCCACCGCTACCCAAGTTTCGGTAGCGCCAGCTTCGTTAACGCCAGGCTGCGTTGATAATTGTTGCCTGACAGATTCCCCCTACGTTCTACCGGTTGAAAAACCGATGGAACAAGGGCCGTTCTTTGCGCCTCGATATTGATAGGTATGGCTGCAAAGAAACGTCGAAAGGGAGAATCATCATGAATGCCAAAGTCCTGCTGCTGATCGCCTGCGCAGTTCCCTCCACCGTCATGGCCCAGGGATGTGACGTCACTACTCGGTCCCAGAGCCAAGCGGTAGCTGAAATCGAAACCCACAGTTGTTATGAATATAAAGGCGTGCCCTCCGAGGCCATCGGCTGGTCCTGCAGCAATGAGAGCAAGGGAACCCTGAGCACCGAAAAGAAACCGGTCGAGCGCTGCGCCGAGGGCTATGTGGCGACCTGCCAGGCCAGGCTCACCCAGGAAGCCTTGGCCAACCCCCATTCAACCAGCAAAGACCGCAGCGGTGGCTCGGCCAACCTTCCGGACAATGCGCAAGTCACTTGGTACTACTACGGCGCGCAACAGCTTCAGCAAGCGCAAAAAGACTGCGAAACCACCGGCGGCCAGTGGCAAAACCGCTGACCGGGTGGCTCGCAAAGACTGCGTCAGCCCTTACTGTGCTCGGGCGATGAAGGCGGGTTCTTCATGCCTCGCGGCCCCGCCACACCCCAGACAATCAAGCCCAGCACCGGCAGGATGATCAACAGCAGCGCCCAGCCTGCCTTGGTACCGGCCGATTTATCGCTCCGGAAGACGCTGACAATTGCCCACAGATCCACGAGCAACAGCAGCACCGCAACGGCGATCCAGAAATAACTGGCTAATTCAGACATGGCCTAATCCTCTTGTCAGTCTATGGATTAGGCATGGCCGCCGAGGGTCCGTTCAAAGAATCTGCTTGACCGGTGGCGTGACAGCCGCGCAGCTACTCGCGCTCATTCAGATAGGCGACCCATTGCTCATAGGCCTCATGTTGACGCCGGACTGCCTCTTCCCAGGCAGTCCCGGACATTTGATGGATACAGATCAGCGCCATCATTTCTGATGTTGCGGTATCGAGCTCGACTAGAAGCTCGTGGGATTTGATCTTGAAATCTTCGACGGTGGTCATTTTGCTCGTTCCCCCATTTACCGGGACCGGTTTCGTCCACCCAACATTGATGCGTTTTTTCCCAGCTGATTCATTTTTGGCGATGACCGGTCGCTAAAGCGTACCGCTGGCGAAATAAGTGCAGCCTTTGTCGTAGGCTCGCGGTCCCACGGGTAATAGCAAAATAATACATTTTGAACACACCGACCGCGCAGGGCTCAAATATTGCAGTTATATTGCAATTTAATGACAGTCGGTGGAGAGGCAAGGCTATGAAAATTCGAGCGACCGTCATCTGCGAGGAAGATCGCCATATCCTGCTGGTGCGAAAGCCCAAGAGCCTCTGGGCCCTGCCGGGTGGCACTGTCGAGCACGGCGAAAGCCATGCCGACGCAGCACTGAGAGAGCTGGCGGAGGAAACCGGCCTGAGCGCCGAGAACCTTCTCTACCTGATGCGGCTCAATGAAGGCGGTACTGAACATCACGTGTTCGAAGCTTCGGTCAACGACTCCAAGGCAGCCCGGCCGCAGAACGAAATCTGTGACTGCCTCTGGCATCCGCTGGATGCCATTGCCCAGTTGCAGATGAAAAAGGGCACGCGGGAAATACTGGAGGCGTTTCGGCGCAGGTTGTGATCGGTGGCTGGAGACTTTCGGCGGAGCAAACAAAAAGGGTTGCATGAGGAATATCATGCAACCCTTTGTTTTGTATGGTGCCCGAAGCCGGAATCGAACCGGCACGCCCTTACGAGCGGGGGATTTTAAGTCCCATGCGTCTACCAGTTTCGCCATTCGGGCGGTAGCGCGGCCAAGCCGTGTGAAAACTGCCAGATGTGCATCTGGCTGGATTGAGGCTGGTGCAACAGAGGGGGAAATATATACATCCCTCCCCGGTGAAGCAAGGATGCCCTTGCCCTTTTAAAGACAAAACCTTTCACTGCTTCGTGAATAAAAAAAGCTCTGTAGATCATGGATCTACAGAGCTTTTTAAAAGTGGAGGCCGAAGTCGGAATCGAACCGGCGTAGGTGGATTTGCAATCCACTGCATAACCATTTTGCTATTCGGCCTCAAGACGCTTGATGCAATGCAACCACATCAACCGCATACAAACTGATCAGGACAATAGCCACCATTAGCGAGCTATCTCCTTGAAAACATTAGGTTTTTTAACACCCCAATGCGTTCGATGGGCGCAATTATGTACTCATTTGCCTGGACTGACAACCCCTTGATTTCAAAAAAATTTTAGCTGACTGCCGGCCTTCCGGCTCTTTTTACCCGGCAATACCAATGAGCGAAACCCGTCCCATATCCGGCTCATCGGAAACCGCCAAAACCAACGGAACAACCCCGCGCGCCCTTGGTTCATTCCTTATGTCGTCCCTGGATTAATAAGGAGAATCATCATGACCGAACGTCCAAAACTGGTGGCGAGCCGGGCCCCGGTTCCCACGCCTTTGCACCCTAATCTCGGCACGCCGGAGCGTTTGGTGTCGCTGGTCGCAGGTACATTGCTGATCGCCAACGGCTTGCGCCAAGGGGGTCTGAAAGGCTGGCCACAGGTGCTGCTAGGTGCATGCGCGGCCTGGCGTGGCTACAGCGGTACATGCAGGGTCAAGCGCGCGTTGACTCACAGCCCGTTCGAGCAAACCTTCGAACAGGATCGCGACTGGGACGGCAGCAAGGTGATCTCCCGCAGCATCACGGTGGGCAAGCCCAGGGAAGAGGTGTTTGCGTTCTGCCGCAACCCGGCCAATCTCGGGTCGCTGATGCCCTGGGTCGATGCCATCGAGCAGACCGGCGAGCGCACCTATCGCTGGGTCGCCCATGGGCCGATGGACAAAACGCTGCACTGGGACCTCGAAGAGTGCGAGCCCAAGGAAGGTCGCAAACTGCACTGGATCGCCGGGCCGGATAAACGATTCAAGCATGACATCCAAATGCACTTCAGCGATGCGCCGGCCGGCCGCGGTACGCAAATCAAAGTCATTGTCGCCTGCCAGACGCCCCTCGGCGCGGCCGGTTACGCCCTGGCTGCGGCCATTTCCCGGTTCTCGGACAAAGCCTTGCTTAACGTGCTGCGCAGCATCAAGCAACAGCTGGAAACCGGGGAAGTGAGTACCAACAAAATGCGCGAGCAAACCAAGGATTTTCTCTTCGTGCACCCTGCCAGCAATGCGACTCAAGCACCGGCCAATGATTCTCCCACTGACAAGTCCGGACTCAACGGAGGTACCGTCTGATGCGCGCACTGACTTGGCAAGGCCCCAACTCACTACAAGTCGAGACCGTCGACGACCCGTCCATCCTCAACCCCCGCGATGCCATCGTGCGAGTCATCCTGTCGTCCGTCTGCGGCTCGGATTTGCACCTGCTCGGCGGTTACGTACCGACCATGCAGGCCGGCGATATCATTGGCCATGAATTCATGGGCGAAGTGGTGGAAACCGGCGCGGCTGTCACCCAATTCAAGAAAGGCGACCGGGTTGTCACGGTGTCGATTGTCGGCTGCGGGGAATGCGAGCACTGCCAGCGCTCGGACTTTTCCTGCTGCGACAACTCCAATCCAAACCCCACCGCTACAGACATTGCCTACGGCCAGCCGGCTTGCGGCATCATTGGCTACAGCCATGCCTTCGGCGGTTACGCCGGCAGCCACGCGACTTACATCCGCGTGCCTTTCGCCGACGTCAACCTGTTCACCATCCCCGACGGCGTCAGCGACGAACAGGCGGTGTTCGTCTCCGACGCAGTGCCCACCGGTTATTTCGCCGCCGACAATGCCGACATCCAGCGCGGCGATACAGTGGCCGTCTGGGGCTGCGGCGGCGTTGGGCTGATGGCAATCTCCAGCGCCTATTTGCTGGGCGCCGAACGAGTGATCGCCATCGACCGCTTTCCCGATCGCTTGCGCCTGGCCGAAGAAAAGGCTGGCGCCATCGCTCTTAATTACGAAACCACCGATGTGCACGCCGCCTTGCTGGAGCTGACCGGCGGCCGCGGACCGGATCGCTGCATCGATTGCGTCGGCATGGAGGCCCACGGCACCGAGGTCGATTATTTCTACGACAAGACCAAGCAGATGCTGCGCCTGCACACCGAGCGCGGAACCGTCCTGCGCCAGTCGATCCGCGCCTGTCGCAAAGGAGGGACAGTGTCGGTGGTCGGGGTGTATGGCGGCCTGCTGGACAAATTCCCGATGGGGGCGATCGTCAACAAATTCCTGACCCTGCGTTCGGGCCAGCAACCGGGACAGCGCTACGTGAAGCGGTTGTTCGAGCACATCCAGAAAGGTGAGCTGGACCCCTCCTATCTGCTGACCCATCCCATGGGGCTGGAGCAGTCGGTGGAAGGCTATGGAATGTTCAAGGACAAGCGCGAGAATTGCTTGCGTGCGGTGTTTCGGCCGGAGTGAAGCTCCACTGGGGAACCCTGGGGCGAGAGCGCTTGAATCTCGCCCTGGGTTAACCGCGCTCGCATCAGGCACTGCATTTTTTTCTTGCCCATATCGACGCACTGTCGGATAAGACACAGCCTTAACCGCCTTGCGAGTCTGCCCATGCCCCGTGTTGGTATCCCCAAGGGTTCCAGTGTCCGTCTGCTTGTCTTGCTGTTGTTTTCGATTCAACTGGTTTCCATGGGCGCCATGGAAATGAGTGGGCCGTTCTGGCCCGTTCATCTGCGTCAACTGACCAGCAACGATGCACTGTTCAGCTTCGCCAGCACGGCGGTGTACGTCGGTCCGATGCTGGGCATCATCCTGACCAGCGCCTTATGGGGCCGCGTCGGTGATCGCTACGGGCACAAGCTGATGATGATCCGAGCGCTGGCGGGCCTTTCATTGACCCAACTCGGGCTGGCGTTGACCAGCGATATCTGGGTGATCCTGATCCTGCGTTTCCTGCAAGGTGCTTTTGCCGGTTATATCGCCCCGGCCCAGGCCTATGGGGTGAGCATCGAGGCACCGTCGCGACGGGCCAGACTGTTTGCCATCCTGCAGATTTCCACGAATGTCGGCTCGTTGCTGGGGGCGGTGGTGGGCGGGCTGATTCTGGACCAGGCAACGTTTTTCTGGATCAACATCGTGGCCTCGGCCTTATGCGCCGTGTGCACTGTGGTAGCGGCATTGACATTGCCCTACGTGGCGCCGGTGAAAAAGGTCTCTTCGGCAGGCAATCAGGCCGACTCCTCGCGACGCGGACTGTTCAACCCCGCGACGGCTTGGTTGCTGGGCATCATGGGCCTTCTGCTGCTGGCCCGAATGCTGCCGCAGACGTCATTTTCCTTGTATGTGGCTTCAACCTTCGAGGTCAGCAATGCCATGGTCGGGCTCTGCTACGGCTTGCTCGCCCTGGGGTTCATTCTTTGCGCGACGTCCTGGTCGCGCTACTTCGAACAGCGCAACCCGGCGCAAACGCTGCACGCCATGACCGGCATCGTGTTGAGTTGCATCGCTGTCACCGCCTTGGCCGGCCTGACTCGGCAGCCGGTAATCTTCGCCCTCGCCTATTTCATCTGGGGCTTGCTGTTGGGCGCGACAACGCCCGTGCTGACGGCACTCATTTCCAAGAGTACCGACAACAGCCGCCAAGGCCAGGTGCTGGGTTTGTCCCAAGGCATTTCGCAGACGGCGTCCATCATTGGGATTTCCCTTGGCGCCTTACTCAGCCAAGTCTATGGCCTGCAAAACATTTATCTCTATGTCTGCCTCGCCTATGCAGTGGCGCTGATGCCACTGATCCTGCTGCGCTACAAACCGCTCGGGATGCTCGGTAAAGCCGGCGAGTAGCGCCAACGCACCCTAAATGCCCCCACCGGCAATATGACCTTGCGCGGCACTGAGCGCCTCCACTACCATTGGGAATAATTCTCACTATCAAAAAAATACAACAGCCATGAACGATCCAGGGTCAGTGGTCAATGATTGTCACCTGCGTACCGTCGCAGACCTCTATAGCGGACACCATGGCTGGTTGTACGCCCAGCTTTACCGAAAACTGGGCAACGCGCTGGACGCCGCCGACCTCGCACATGACACCTTCATTCGCATACTCGCCTCGAAGGTAGCGGTAATCGAAGAACCGCGGGCGTACCTGAGCTGTGTTGCCGGGGGCATCCTGGTCAACTGGTTCCAGCGCAAGGCACTCGAGCGCGCTTATCTCCAGGCGCTGGCTTCGTTGCCGGCGCCTGAAGTGCCTTCCCCCGAGCGACGCTTGCTGGTGCTTGAGGCGCTTTACGAGATCGACGCCATGCTCGATACCCTGCCGACTCAAGTAAAGCGGGCGTTCCTGCTCTCCCAGCTCAACGGCCTGAAATATGCCGACATCGCCACGCAACTCGGCGTTTCGCTGATCACCATCAAGCGCTACATGAAACAGGCTTTCCTGCACTGCCTGATGCTGGTGGACTGAATGCAACTTCACGACCAAGCACTCGACCCGGCCATCCTCAGCGAAGCCGCCGACTGGCTGATGCGCCTGAGCGAAGGCAGCGTCAATGACGCCGAACGCCAGGAATGGGAACGTTGGCGAGCCAGCAGCCCGGCACACGGCCAGGCCTGGGCCCGGGCCGAGCTACTGCTATGCAAGCTGCAGGGCCTGCCCCCTGCGCTGGCGATGGCGGCGCTGGACCGCCCCAGCAATCCCTCTCGCCGTGCCGCCATGGGTAAGCTAGCCACCCTGCTCGCCCTGGCTCCCTTGGCCTGGGGCAGTTGGAAGCTCAACGATTGGCAGCAGTGGACCGCCGATTATCGCGCCCCCGTAGGCGAGCGGCGCGACGTGACCCTGGCCGACGGTAGCCATGTCACCTTGAACACCGATACCGCGATCGATGTGTATTTCGACGAGCGCCAGCGCCTGCTGCTGTTGCGCCGCGGCGAGATACTCGTCCAGACCGCGGCGGATCCGTCTCCGGTCGCGCGACCTTTCCGGGTACAAACCAGCGAAGGCCGGATGCAGGCGCTCGGGACACGCTTCAGCGTTCGCGAAGAAACCGGACACACCCGCCTCGCGGTATTGGAAGGCGCCGTGCGCATTGAGGTCAGGGGCATCGGCGAGCAAGTGGTCGAGGCTGGCCAAGCCAGCGGTTTTACCGCACGGGGCATCGATGGACTGAAACCTGTCGACAAGTCCTCGCTGGCCTGGGCCCGCGGCATGCTGATGGCCGACAACATGCGCCTGGGGGACTTTATCAACGAACTGAGCCGCTATCGCAACGGTGTCCTGCGCTGCGATCCGGCCATCGCCGGCTTGCGCATATCCGGTGCCTTTCCTGTCAACGACACCCGCCGAACCCTGAAGATGCTCGCCCAGACCTACCCCATCAGCGTGACGTCCCGCCTCGGCGATTATTGGGTCATGTTGGCGCCGGCGTGAACCCAAAAAAAATAATCGTGCGGGGATGATACTTTTTTCAATCCTGGCTGGCTTAGAGAACAAACCCTCTACACAGGATCATCCCGCCATGCCCGTTGCCCGCTCCCTGCGTTCGGATCGCAAGCTGAATCTGGCGATTCGCAGTGCCATGCTCAGCGTCGCACTTACCACCTTGAGTCCAGGTACCTGGGCGGCCCCGGGCGCGCCGCTGGACAGCGTTGCCAGCCAGTCCTACAACATCCAGCCCGGCCCCTTGGGGGCAACGCTTTCGGCGTTCGCCGTGCAGGCCGGCATCGCATTGTCGTTCGAACCGTCACTCACCCAAGGCTTGAACAGCCCCGGCCTGTCCGGCCAGTTCACCGCCCGTGAAGCATTTGCCCGGCTGCTGACGGGCAGCGGCCTGGACCTGGTCGCACGCGACGATGGCAGCTACACCTTGCAAAAACGCGACGGCGACGCTGAGCTGACCTTGTCGCAAACCACGATCAATGCAGCCGAAGTACGCCCCGGGGAGCTGCCGGCGGCCTACAGCGGCGGCCAAGTTGCCCGTGGCGGCCGGGTGGGCCTGCTGGGCAACAAAGACTTGATGGACACCCCCTTCAGCGTCAGCAACTACACCTCGACCTTGATGAAGGACCAGCAAGCCGTGACCGCCGCCGATGTGCTGGAGCGCGACTCCTCGGTGCGATCTACCGGCCAGGCCGGTGGCATCGTCGATTCGTTTTTCATTCGCGGTTTCCCGGTGGGCGAAGGCAACCTGGGTGAGCTGGCATTTGATGGTGTGTATGGCGTGGCGCCGAACTACCGGGTCTTCACCGAATACGCCGAGCGCATCGAGGTTATCAAGGGCCCGGCCGCCCTGCTGTATGGCATGTCGCCTAACAGCGGCGTCGGTGGCGTAATCAACATCGTGCCCAAGCGCTCCTTGGATCAGGACCTGACCCGCTTGACGGCGAGCTACGCGATGGACACCCAGGCAGGCGGCCACGTCGATATCAGCCGGCGCTTCGGCGAGGAACGCCGCTTCGGTGTGCGCGTCAATGGCAGTCTGCAAGGTGGTGACACAGCGATTGACAAGCAATCGCGGGATGTCGGTATCGGCGCCATCTCCCTGGATTACCAAGGCGACCGTTTCAGGACCAGCCTGGACCTGATCAGCCAGGAAGAACAATGGGACGCACCGTCCCGGCCCTTCAGCATCGCGAACGGTGTCGAGGTGCCTTCGGCGGCCAACGGACGCAGTAACGTGACCCAGGACTGGGGCTGGTCCGAAACCCGCGACAAATCGGCGCTGCTCAGTGGCGAATATGACTTGAGCGACAACCTGACGGTATTCGGTCACGCCGGAGGAGGGAAGTCAGATGTGGCGCGGCTATCGGACCAGCTGCCGACGATTCTGAACGACGCCGGGGACACGCGCTCGACACCCGGTTATTACAAGTTCGAAGTCGAGCGCTACACCGTAGACGCCGGTGCCCGGGCTCGGTTCGATACCGGTCCGGTCAGCCACAGCGCTACTCTTCAGGCCAGCCGCTATCGCGATGAGCTGCGCCGAGGAATCAATTCCGGCGCCCCGGTCTTTTCGAATATCTATCACCCGGTCGAGCGCGACAAACCGTCCATCGCATCCCCCGATGTAGCGAAGGTGTCAGACACCGAACTGTCCGGCGTGGCCTTGGCCGATACATTGTCGATCCTGGATGAGCGCGCTCAAGTGACGCTTGGCCTGCGCAAACAGAGCATCAAATCGACCAATTACAACACTTTCGGCAACGTCACCAGTGCCTACGACGAAAGCGAAATCACGCCGCTGTTCGGCGCGGTGATCAAGCCATGGGAACATGTCTCGTTCTACTACAACTACATCGAAGGCTTGAGCAAGGGTGACACCGCGCCGGCCAACGCGAGCAACTCAGGGGAAACATTCAAGCCGTACATCTCCCGCCAGCAGGAAGTCGGGGTCAAGGTCGACTACGGCACTTTCACCTCGACCCTTGCACTGTTCCAGATCAAGAAGCCTGCCGGCGAGTTGACCAACGGCACCGCAGGTAACGTGTATTCCGTCCAGGGCGAACAACGCAACCGCGGTATCGAACTGAACATGTTCGGCGAACTGCGCGAAGGCACGCGCCTGTTGGGCGGCGTCACTTTGCTCGATGGCGAACTCACCAAAAGCGGCACCGCCGCCAATCGCGGCAACAAACCGGTGGGCGTGCCTGAAGTGCAGGCCAACCTCTGGGCCGAATGGGACACCCCGTGGGTACAAGGCGTGACGCTGACCGGCGGGGCAATCTATACCGGCAGCCAGTACGTCAATCAGGCCAATACCCAAGAACTCGACCCGTGGACGCGCTTCGATGCCGGCGCCCGCTACAGCACCGTGCTCGATGGCCGGCCTACGACGTTGCGCGCCACGGTGCAGAACGTGTTCGACCGCGAGTATTGGTCCGGCGTCGCCTCCTACGGCGCGTTCTCCCAAGGCGCGCCGCGCACCCTCTTGCTCTCGGCGACAGTCGACTTCTGATTGCGCTTCGCCCCGGCAGCGCATGCACCGCTGCTGGGGCCGGTACTGACAAGGTTCAAACAATGCTGATTCCACCTCTGACGCGTTCATCGCTCACCGCCTGGCTGCTGGGTGCCGCCATCTTGCTGCTGAGCGGTTTGGCTTTTTCAGACACCCCGCCCGCCACCAAGACCACCGTCACCGACTTGCTCGGCCGCCAGGTCCAGGTGCGAATTCCGGTACGCCGGGTCATTCTCGGCGAAGGCCGCCAGTTGTATCTGGTGGCGGCGTTGGACACTGACAACCCGATCCGTCGCATCGTTGGCTGGCGCAAGGATCTGATCCAGTCCGATCCGGATACCTACGGCGCCTACCTGCGGCGCTATCCGGCGATTGCCAAGGTCCCGACTTTCGGCGGTTTCGAAGACGGTACCTTCGACATCGAGCAAGCGATCAGCCAGCAACCGGATGTGATCGTCCTCAACATCGAAGCCCAACACGCCACCGAGGACGCTCGCTACATCGAGAAGCTCGATGCGCTTGGCATCCCGGTGGTCTACGTGGACTTTCGCAATAACCCAATGCAGAACACCGAGCCGACCATGCGCCTGTTCGGCCAGTTGTTCGGCGAAGAAACCCGCGCCGAGGCATTCATCGCCTATCGCAACCAGCAGATCCGTCGCGTCACCGATGTGATCCAGGCCCGCCAGCCGCCCCGCCCCAACGTGTTCATCGAACGTATCGGGGGCTACACCGATGATTGCTGCCTGAGTTTCGGCAATGAAAACTTCGGTCGCTTCGTCGAGCTGGCCGGTGGCCGCAACATTGCCGGCTCAATAATTCCCAACACCTTCGGCCAGTTGAACGCTGAGCAAGTGATCGTCGCCAACCCGGAACAGGTGGTGGTCACCAGTGCCAACTGGGAGGCCTTTGCCCCTGGCGGGCGCTGGGTTGGCGTGGGGCCGGGGGCCGATCTGGCCGAGGCCCGGCGCAAATTGCAGTGGTACACCCAACGTCCTGCCTATGCCGGGATCAAGGCCCAGCAAACCCAGGAATTCCATGCCATCTGGCACCAGTTCTATAACAGCCCCTATCAGTTCATCGCCATCCAGCAACTGGCCAAGTGGTTCCACCCGGAGCTGTTCACCGAACTGGACCCCGACGCTACGTTTCGCGAGTTCCATGAGCGTTTCCTGCCAGTGCCCTATGAGCCGGGCTACTTCGTCAGCCTCAAGCCAACGCAGGCCCAACCATGAATAGCCGCATCGATGATATCGCCCTGGGCACGATTTACCGCGAGCAAGTCTGGCGTAAACGCTTGATCCTGATCAGCCTGGCCGTGCTACTGCTATGTAGTGTGCTGTTGGACCTGGCCCTCGGCCCCGCCAGCTACAGCCTGGATGAAGTGCTGGGCGCGCTGTTCTCTCCTGATGCCGCGGCGCCCCAGGTGCGCGTGGTGATGTGGGAAATTCGCCTGCCGGTGGCGCTGATGGCGGTGGCCGTGGGGGCCGCATTGTCCCTGGCCGGCGCGCAGATGCAGACCATCCTCAACAATCCGCTGGCGAGCCCGTTCACTTTGGGCATTTCGGCGGCGGCCAGCTTCGGCGCGGCCTTGGGGCTGGCATTCGGCGTGGCCCTGGTGCCGGTGATCGCCCAGTACATGGTGCCGCTCAATGCCTTTGTCATGGCGATGCTTTCGGCCCTGCTGATTCACGTTCTCAGCCTGCGCCGGGGCATGACCAGCGAAACCATAGTGCTGTTGGGCATCGCCCTGGTGTTCACCTTCAATGCGCTGTTGGCACTGGTGCAGTTTTTCGCCACCGAGCAAGCCGTGGCTGCGGTGGTGTTCTGGACCATGGGCAGCCTGACCAAGGCCACTTGGCCGAAACTCGGCGTGGTCTGCCTGGTCATCCTGGTCACCTTGCCGATCTTTGCCCGCCGCGCCTGGGCGATGACCGCCCTGCGCCTGGGGGATGAAAAAGCTGCGAGCTTCGGCGTCAACGTGCGCAAGTTGCGCTTGCAGACGCTGGTCATGGTCAGCCTGCTGGCGTCGTTTCCCGTGGCGTTTGTCGGCACCATCGGCTTCATCGGTCTCGTGGGTCCGCACATTGCGCGGATGCTGATCGGCGAAGACCAGCGTTTCTTTCTCCCGGCCTCACTGCTTACAGGTGCCTTGATCCTGTCGGTCAGTTCGGTGGTCAGCAAGACCCTGATACCCGGAGCGATTTTCCCCATCGGCGTAGTCACGTCGCTGATCGGCGTGCCGTTCTTCATCTCACTTATTCTGGGCGGCAGGAAACAGTCATGGTAACGATCGAGCTGGAAGACGTCGGCGCTCGTTATGGTCGCCGATCGGTACTCGAGGGGATCAGTACCCCAATGCTCAGCGGTGGCGAGGTCGTGGCGGTGGTGGGCCCCAACGCGGCGGGGAAATCCACGTTGTTCAAACGCATCGCCGGACTGATCGAAGGCCCGGGCCAGGTTCGCCTGGAAGGTTCGCGCAGGGGCCAGGCCGGTATCTGCTACATGCCGCAGAACCTCAATACCAGCGCGCGACTGACCGTGTATGAATCGGTGCTGCTGGCGCGCAAGCAACAGGCGCCCGGTTGGGCCGTGCACGCCGATGAACTGGAAGTCGTCGACCGTATCCTTGAATCCCTGGGCATCGGCGACCTGTCATTTCGTAATCTCGGCGAACTGAGCGGCGGGCAACAGCAATTGGTGTCCATCGCGCAGACGCTGGTGCGCGAGCCCGACGTCCTGCTGATGGATGAGCCTACCAGCGCCCTGGACATGCACCGCCAGGTCCAAGTCTTGAGCTTCATGCGCGCCCTCGCCCGCCAGCACTCGATTATCCTGTTCATTGCCATTCACGACCTGAACCAGGCGTTGCGCTTCGCCGACCAGGTGCTGGTCATCGCCCATGGAACCCTGCAAGGCTGCGGTCGAAGCGAGGATGTGATCACCGAGCAAATGCTGCGTGACGTGTATCGGGTGCAGGCCCGGATCGAGCGGTGCTCCCGGGATGAGCGGCACATTATTGTCGACGACGTGGTTTGAAGGGCTGCTCGCCACTGGAATAAGTGAGGTCTTGCGGGTCGCGGGGCGGCGCCGTTATGGGTAACATAACGGCCTTCCCGCAGCCCTTCTGCGACCTGCCCAATAAGCCCATTCCATGCCTTTTGAACTCAGCGTAGACCTCTTCACCCTCGCTATCCTGGCCGTTGTCGCGTTCATTGCCGGTTTCATCGACGCCATTGCCGGCGGTGGCGGCCTGCTCACCACGCCTGCCCTGTTGACCGCTGGCCTGCCGCCGCACCTGGTCCTGGGCACCAATAAGCTGAGTTCGACCTTTGGCTCGGCCACGGCCAGCTTTACCTTCTACAGGCGCAAGCTGTTTCATCCACTGCAGTGGACTCACGCGATTGTCGGCACGCTGGTCGGTGCGCTGGCCGGCGCCATCGTCGCCCATTACCTGCCCGCCGAATGGCTGAACAAGATGTTGCCGGTGATTGTCTTTGCCTGCGGCTTGTACCTGCTGTTCGGCGGCACACCCAAGGCGCCGTTGGACAGTGACGCGCCGATCAAGAAGACCTGGCAGTCGCCCCAAGGCTTCACCCTGGGTTTCTATGACGGCGTAGCCGGCCCGGGAACCGGCGCGTTCTGGACCGTCAGCAGCCTGCTGCTCTACCCCATCGACCTGGTCAAGGCCAGCGGCGTAGCCCGCAGCATGAACTTCGTCAGTAACATCGCGGCACTGTCGGTGTTCATCTTTTCGGGCCAGGTGGATTGGATCATCGGCCTGAGCATGGGCCTGTCGGTGATGGTCGGTGCCTTCTTCGGCGCGCGCACCGCCATCAGCGGCGGCGCGAAGTTCATCCGCCCGGTGTTCATCACCGTGGTGCTGGGCCTGACCGTGCGTCTAGCCTGGCAACACTGGTTCAGCGTGGCCTAGCCGGCGAGCCACATAGAGGTCGATCAGGTAGCGGGCAATGGAACGCGAGGCCGGCAGTGGCGGCAGGTCGTGGACGTTGAACCATTGGGCGTCCTCGATTTCGTCTTCCTGGGGCACGATGTCGCCCCCGGCGTACTCGGCATGGAAACCCAGCATCATCGAATGAGGGAACGGCCAGCACTGGCTACCCATGTATTGGATGTTTTTCACCTCAAGGCTGACTTCTTCGCGGACCTCGCGCACCAGGCAATCCTCGACCGATTCACCCGGCTCGGCAAACCCCGCCAAGGTGCTATAGACACCGCTGACGAAACGGGGCGAACGGGCCAGCAGCACTTCATCGCCACGGGTGATCAACACGATCATGCTGGGTGAGATGCGCGGGTAATGCCGCAGATCGCACGCCTGACAATGCATCGCCCGCTCCCGCGGAACCTGGCTCATACGCTCCCCGCAGCTGCCACAAAAGCGATGTTCCCGGGCCCAGGTGCCGACCTGCGCCGCATAGCCCAGCACCTTGAACAGCGTGTGGTCGTCCTCGAGCATGAACGCCCGCAGGCCTTTCCAGTTGCAGCCGGGAATGTCCAAGGGGCTGTGCAGTTCCAGCAGGTAGACCGGTTCGCCATCCAGGTGACCGATGCCATGTTCGGCGAGGATCGACAGGTCCTGGCGCTTGAGCCAGTCGCGGGGAAACAACGCGCCGTTGTCATCGTACAAAAAACCTTCCGGGCTGCGAGCCACGGCCCAGCCGCCGGGAAGGTCGGTATCGAGTACTGCGGTGGTCCAGCGTGAAAGCATGATCGATCAATCCAGAAATTCAGGTTTCTGTTTACTCATATGGGCGGCCATGGCCACGCGCAGGTCGTTGGATTGCAACATGGCGGCGTTCCACGTGGCGACGTATTCCAGCCCGTCGTCGATGCGGTGATCGCGCATGTAGCTGATCATTTCCTTGGTGCCGGTGATAGCGATCGGCGACTTGGCGGCAATTTCCCGGGCAATGCCCATCACCCCGTCGAGCAGGCTGGCGGTATCACTGTAGACACGATTGACCAGGCCAATGTCCCGCGCTTCGTCGGCACCAAAGGTACGTCCCGTATAAGCGAGTTCACGCAGCATGCCGTCCCCGATGATCCGCGGCAAGCGTTGCAATGTGCCAACATCGGCGGCCATGCCGATGTCGATTTCCTTGATGGAGAATTGCGCGTCCTGGGCGGCGTAGCGCATGTCGCAGGCGGAAATCAAGTCGATGGCACCGCCCAGGCAATAACCCTGGATCGCCGCGAGAACCGGTTTACGGCAATTGTCCACGGCGTTGAACGAGGCTTGCAGTTCCAGGATCTTGCGCCGCAGCACACGGGCGTTGCGGCCGACATCCTTGCCCAGTTCATTCGCCACTCCGGCCAGCATCATCAGGTCGATGCCGGACGAAAAGTGCTTGCCGGCACCGCTCAGGACCACTACCCGCACTTCGTCGGTATCGTCGACCCACTGGAAGATATCGATGATCTCAGTCCAGAACGCAGCGTTCATCGCGTTGATCTTGTCCGGGCGATTGATCTGCACATGGGCGATGTTGTCTGCAAGTTCGACGTTGAACGCTTGGTATTGCGACATGGCAGTGATCCTTTACCGTGCTGGAAGAGGCCTGAACTATAACAAGCCAGCGTGAAAGGACGTAGGCAGTGCATCGGCCAAAAGCGGGACTGCGGGCCTGCGAATCCCCGTGGCGAGGGAGCTTGCTCCCGCTGGGCTGCGCAGCGACCCCAAAAAGCTGAATGCGAGCTGACTGACACACCGAGGTGGCAGAACCAGGGGCTGCTGCGCAACCCAACGGGAGCAAGCTCCCTCGCCACAAAGGCTTGGCGCGATCATGGTTTGTCGCTCGCCTGCAACTGCCCATCCCAACCGCCGCCCAACGCCGCGATCAATTGCACGCTGGCGATCAACCGGCTTTGTTGCAGGCTAAGCACACTGCGTTCGTTGCTCAGGGCGGTGGCCTGGACAGTCACCACGTCCAGATAACCGATCAACCCGGCCTTGTACTGGTTCTGCGTCAGGCGCAGGGACTCACGAGCGGCATCCAGCGCTTCCTGGCGGACGCGAGCCTCATCTTCGAGCACCTTGAGCTGGATCATGTAGTTCTCGACTTCACGGAACCCGTCGAGCACGGTCTGCCGATAGGTCGCCACGGTCTGGTCGTAGGCCGCGACGCTGCGGTCGACTTCCGCCGAGCGCTGGCCGCCGTCGAACAGCGTCATCGCCAATTGCGGCCCCACCGACCAGAAGCGGTTCGGCACGCTCACCCAGTTGTCGTAGGTACTGCTGCTGTAGCCGCCGCTCAGGCTCAGCGTCAGGTCCGGATAATAGGCGGCCTTCGCAACGCCAATGTTGGCGTTGGCGGCCATGACCGAGCGTTCCGCCGAAGCGATGTCCGGACGGCGTTCGAGCAATTGCGAGGGCAGCGCCACCGGGACTTGCGGCAAGGATGGAATGTCCTGGGTTTCGGCCAGGCTGAACTCGGCCGGAGGCAGACCAATCAGCACGGCAATGGCATTTTCGAACTGGGCCCGCTGCCAGATCAGATCGATCAGGTCGCCCTGGGTGGTCTTGAGCTGGTTTTGCGCCTGGGCCACCGCGTCCTTGCCGGACACCCCGGCGCGGTACTGGTTTTCAGTCATCTTCAGCGAGCGCTGGTAGTTGTCGACGGTGGTCTGCAACAAGCGCTTCTGCTCGTCGATCACGCGCAGTTGCAAGTAGTTTTGCACCAGTTCCGATTGCTGGCTCAGGCGCATCGCCGCCAAGTCGGCAAAACTGGCTTGTGCGCTGGCTTCGTCGGCCTCCAGGGTGCGGCGCAATTTGCCCCAGACGTCCGCTTCCCAGCTCACGCCCGCCTGGGCGCTGTAGGTGTCGCGGATGCCGCTGGAGGAGCTGCTCAGGCTCGAACTGCTGCTGCCGGTGCCCTGGCTGGAGCGGTTCTTTCCAACGGTCAGGTCCACCGTTGGAAAGAACGCCCCGCGCGCACTGCGCGCCAGCGCCTGGGCCTGACGGTACTGGGCTTCGGCCTGGGCGACGGTCTGGTTGGAGGCGTTGAGCTTCTCCACCAGTTCATTGAGTCGGGTGTCCGCGTACAGCTCCCACCAGGCACCACGGGCCAGGGCGTCGCTGGGGTTGGCCTGGCGCCAGCCCTGGGCCTCTTTGTATTGCACAGGTGCGGCGGCGGCCGGACGCTGGTAATCCGGGCCGATCGCGCAAGCACTCAGCATCGCCACGCACAGCGCCAGGCTCAGTACCCGCGAGCCACGGGCAGTCGCCAGCGGTGCGGCAAGGTTGCAAAACGAACGGTCGGTCATAGCGGAGTTTCCAGGGCAGCATCTGTGCGCACCCCACGCCAGCGGTTGAAGCGATGGCGCAGGTTATCGAGATAGAGGTAGACCACCGGGGTGGTGTAAAGCGTCAGGACCTGGCTGAACACCAGCCCGCCGATGATGGTCAGGCCCAGCGGCTGGCGCATCTCCGAACCTTCGGCACCGCCGAGCAGCAATGGCAAGGCGCCAAGAATGGCCGCCAGCGTGGTCATCAGGATCGGCCGTAGCCGCAACAGGCACGCACTGCGGATCGACTCCAGCGGCGTCTGGCCGGCGCGCTCCAATTGCAGCGCCAAGTCGATCATCAGGATCGCGTTTTTCTTCACCACGCCAATCAACAGGAACAGCCCTAGCAGCGAGATGAGGCTGAATTCGCTGCCCAGCACATAGATCGACAGCAACGCGCCGACCCCCGCCGAGGGCAAGGTGGACAGGATGGTCAGCGGATGAATGTAGCTCTCGTACAACACGCCCAGAACCAGGTACACCGCCAGCAACGCCCCGAGGATCATGAACGGCTGGCTTTTCTGGGTGGCAGCGAAGGCATCGGCAGTGCCGGCCATCTTCGCGATAACGTCCTCCGGCATCCCAAGCTTGGCAATGGCCCGCTCAACCGCGGCCGTGCCCTGCTCCACCGTGACGCCTTCGGCCATATCGAAGGAAATGCCCTCGGAAGCAAACTGGCCTTCGTGACTGACCCGGTCGTCCTCCAGGCTGTTCTCGTAGTGGGCAATGGCCGACAGCGGGACCCGTGCCCCGTCGGCAGTGATGACCTGGACCTGCTCGAGTGTCTTGGGATCCTGAGCGTATTTGGGGTTGACCTCCATCACCACTTGGTACTGGTTGAGGCTGTCGTAAATCGTGGATATCTGCCGCTGGCTGTAGGCGTTGTTCAATACCGACGTGACCATGTCCATGTCGATACCCAGGCGCTTGGCCTGGTCGCGGTCCACTATCAACGTGACTTGCTGCGCACCGCCACCATCACGGGCATCGATGGCGGTGAGTTCCGGCAGGGCGCGGAAAGCGGCGACAACCTTGGGGTACCACTCGCGCAGGGAGGCCAGGTCGGCGCTTTGCAGGATGTAGGAGTATTGCGAGGTGGTCTGCTCGCGACCACCACCAAATTGCAGGTCCTGGTCGGCCATCAGCATCAATTGGCCGCCGGGCACCTTGGGCATCTCCTTGCGCAGGCGCTCAATGACTTTCTGCGCGGAAATCCCCCGCTCCTTGATCGGTTTGAGGCGCACCAGTATGAAGGCGTTGTTGGTGCCGTTGTTGCCGCCGATGAATCCCGCCACGCTCTGCACCGCTTCGTCCTTGAGCACCGCGCGGCGGAAGATTTCCATCTTCGGCTGCATGACGTTGAACGACAGCCCGTCGTCACCGCGCACGAAGCCGATCAATTGGCCGGTGTCCTGTTGCGGCATGAAGGTTTTAGGCACCACCACGTATAACGCGATGTTCACGCCGATGGTCACCAGCAGGCTCAGCAAGGTCAGGCGTCGATGGCGCAGCACCCAATCGAGCGTGCGCGCGTAGCCACGGACCATTCGCTCGTTGAGCCCATGGCTGAAGCGCTGCAGGCGATTCTCCTGCCCCGGCACGTGAGGCTTGAGCCAGCGAGCGCAGAGCATCGGCGTGAGCGTCAAGGAGACGATAAGCGAGACGACAATGGCGGCGGCCAGGGTGATGGAAAACTCGCGGAACAGACTCTCGACAATCCCCCCCATGAACAGGATCGACAGGAACACCGCCACCAGCGAGGCGTTCATCGACAGCAAAGTGAAGCCCACCTCTTCGGCACCGAGGTACGCGGCCTTCATCGGCGGCACACCTTCGTCGATGTGGCGGGAAATGTTCTCCAGCACCACGATGGCGTCGTCCACGACCAGCCCCGTGGCGAGGATCAAGGCCATCAGCGACAGGTTGTTCAGGGAGAACCCGTAGAGGTACATGACCGCGAACGTGCCCACCAGCGACACCGGCACCGCCAGGGTCGGAATCAGCGAAGCGCGGAAGTTACCGAGGAACAGGAATACCACCAGCACCACCAGCGCCACGGCAATCAGCAGGGTCATTTCCGCCTCGTGCAGCGTGGCCTTGATGACCGGCGAGCGGTCCATGGCCAGGTTCAACTTGACGCTGGCCGGCAGCACAGCTTGCAACGCCGGCAGCTGGTTCTTGATTTCGTTGACGGTCTCGATGATGTTGGCGCCGGCCTGGCGGTTGATCACCAGCAGCACGGCGGCATCGTTGTTGAAGAAACCGCTGTTATAGCGATCCTCGACGCTGTCGCTGACCTTGGCGACGTCCTTGAGCCGCAACACCGAACCGTCCTGATAGCGGATGATCAGTGTTTCGTAGTCCTTGGCTTTTTCCAGCTGGTCATTGGCCTGGACTTGCCACATCCGCTTGTCGTCTTCGACCGAGCCCTTGGGCCTGCGCACGTTGCTGTCGGCAATGGCCGTGCGCACGTCATCCAACGCCACGCCGTACTGGTTGAGCAATTGCGGCTCCAGTTCGATACGCACCGCTGGCAGGGAACTGCCGCCGATCTGCACTTCACCAACGCCCGAGACCTGGGACAGGCTCTGCGACAGGATCGTCGAAGCCAGGTCGTAGAGCTGGCCTTTCTCCAACACATCCGAGGTCAGCGACAACACCATGATCGGTGCCTGGGACGGGTTGACCTTCTTGTAGGTCGGCATGCTGCGCATACCGCTGGGCAGCAAGTTGCGCGAGGCGTTGATGGCGGCCTGCACCTCGCGGGCTGCGCCGTTGATGTCGCGGTCCAGGTCAAATTGCAGGATCACCCGCGTGGAGCCCTGGCTGGAGCGGCTGCTCATGGTATTGACGCCGGCGATGGCGCCAAAAGAGCGTTCCAGCGGCGTCGCCACCGTGGAGGCCATCACTTCGGGGCTGGCCCCCGGCAGATTGGCCTGGACCACGATCACCGGGAAGTCCATCTGCGGCAATGGCGAAACCGGCAGCAGGCCGAAGCACACGCCGCCGAGCAGCATGATGGCAAAGCTCAGTAGCATGGTCGCTACCGGGCGACGGATGAAGGGGCCGGAGAGGTTCATGGGCGACAGCTCCGAGCTACAAGCCGCAAGCTGCGAGAGCAAAGCGAGTCGTGCGCAGGCTTTAACTTGCAGCTTACAGCTTGCGGCTTGTAGCTAGATGCTTTCATACCCTTTCCCCTCAGGCCGGGCAAAGCGCCGCGCCAAGCGGTCGAAATACAGGTAGATCACCGGCGTGGTGAACAGCGTCAGCACCTGGCTGACCAGCAGCCCCCCCACCATCACCAAACCCAACGGCTGGCGCAGTTCGGCGCCGGAGCCGGTGGCGAGCATCAGCGGTACCGCGCCGAACAGTGCCGCCAGGGTGGTCATCAGGATCGGCCGAAAGCGCAGCAGCGCGGCTTGGTAAATCGCCGTCTGTGGGTCCAGGCCCTGGTTGCGTTCGGCGTCAAGGGCGAAGTCGATCATCATGATCGCGTTTTTCTTGACGATGCCGATCAGCAAGATGATGCCGATGATCGCGATCATGCCCAGGTCATTACCGCTGAGGATCAACGCCAGCAAGGCGCCGATGGCCGCCGACGGCAACGTGGAGAGAATCGTGATCGGATGGATATAGCTCTCGTACAAAACCCCCAGCACGATGTACATGGTCACCACCGCTGCCAGGATCAGCAGCAACGTGCTCGACAGCGACGCCTGGAATGCCTCGGCAGCGCCTTGGAACTGGGTCTGCACGCCTACCGGCATGCCAATGTCCTGCTGGACCTTTTCGATCACATCGACGGCGTGCCCGAGGGCAACGCCCGGCGCCAGGTTGAAGGACATCATCACCGCCGGGAACTGGCCGATGTGGGCAATTGCCAGTTGCGCCTGGCGCTCTTCCACCCGGGCCAGGCTCGATAACCGCACTTGCCCGCCATCGGTGGTCTTGACGTGTATCCGGTCCAGGGCCTGCGGACCGATCCGTTCGCCGGCCTGGGCTTGCAGCACCACCCGGTACTGGCTGGCCTGGGTGTAGATGGTTGAGATCTGGCGTTGGCCGAAAGCGTCGTACAGCGCATCGGTGATGTTCGACACGGACACGCCCAGGCGCGAAGCGGCGTCGCGGTCGATCACCAGGTAAACCTGCAAGCCCTTGTCCTGCAAATCGCTGGCGACATCGGTCAGTTCCGGCTGCTGGGCCAAGGCCTCGACCAGACGGCCGCTCCACAGGCTGAGCAACTCGGCGTCCGGTGACGACAGGCTGAATTGATACTGGGTGCGGCTGACCCGGTCCTCGATGGTCAGGTCCTGCACCGGTTGCATGAACAGGCGGATGCCCACCAAACGATCCAGCTGCGGCTGCAAGCGGGCGATGATCTCGGTCGCGCTGTCGTCCCGTTCGCTGTGGGGCTTGAGGTTGATCAGCAAACGCCCGCTGTTGAGCGTGGCATTGTCGCCATCCACGCCGATGTACGACGACAGGCTTTCCACCGCCGGGTCGGTGAGGATGACCTTGGCCAATTGCTGCTGGCGCTCGCTCATGGCGGCAAAGGATATCGATTGCGGCGCTTCGGAAATGCCCTGGATCACGCCGGTGTCCTGTACCGGAAAAAAGCCCTTGGGCACGGCCAGGTACAACACCACCGTCAGCACCAGACTGCCCACGGCCACCAGCAACGTCAGCGGCTGATGCTTGAGCACCCACTGCAATTTCCGTCCGTAGGCCGCGATCAGCCAATCGATCCAGGCTCCGCTGGCGCGGTAGAAGCGGCCCTGCTCTTCTTCCTTGGGCTCGCGCTTGAGCAACCGGGCGCACATCATCGGCGTCAGGGTCAGCGACACCACCAGCGAGATCAGGATGGCCACTGCCAGGGTGATGGCGAACTCGCGGAACAAGCGCCCGACCACGTCGGCCATGAACAGCAGCGGGATCAGCACGGCGATCAGCGACAGCGTCAGCGAGATCAGCGTAAAGCCGATCTGCTTCGCGCCCTTGAGCGCGGCCTGCATCGGGCTGTCGCCCTCCTCGATGAAACGGGCGATGTTCTCCAGCATGACGATAGCGTCGTCCACCACGAAACCGGTGGCGATGGTCAGCGCCATCAGCGTCAGGTTGTTGATGGAGAAACCGGCCAGGTACATCACGCCGAACGTACCGATCAGCGACAGCGGCACGGCCACCGAAGGAATGATGGTGGCGCTTACCCGACGCAGGAACAGGAACGTCACCATCACCACCAGGGCGATAGCGATCAGCAGCTCATGTTGCACGTCGGTGACCGAGGCGCGGATGGTCTGGGTGCGGTCGGTGAGCACGGTCACGTCGAGGCCGGCCGGCAAGTTGTCGGTGATGCTCGGCAACAGGGCCTTGATCCGGTCGACCACCTCGATAACGTTCGCCCCGGGCTGGCGCTGGATGTTCAGCAGCACGGCCTGGTTTTCGTTGGCCCAAGCCGCGAGGCGTTCGTTTTCCGCGCCATCGACGATCTGCGCCACGTCCTTGAGCCGCAACGGCGCGCCGTTGGCGTAGGCCAGGATCAGTTCGGCGTAGTCCTTGGGTGAGGTCAACTGGTCGTTGGCGTCGAGCATCGAGACCCGGGTCGGGCCATCGAAATTGCCCTTGGGCTGGTTGACGTTGGAAGCGCCGATCAGGGTGCGCACGTCCGCCAGGTTCAGGCCGGCGGCCGCCAGGGCTTCGGGGTTGACCTTGATGCGCACGGCCTGGCGTTGGCCGCCGGCAATGGTGACCATGCCGACGCCACTGATCTGGGCGATTTTCTGCGCCATGCGCGTATCCACCAAGTCATTGAGCTTGGGCAACAGCATGGTCTTGGAAGTAATCGCCAGGGTCAGCACCGGGGTGTCCGCCGGGTTGACCTTGTTGTACACCGGCGGCGCCGGCAGGTCGTCGGGCAACAGGTTGGTGGCGGCGTTGATCGCGGCCTGCACCTGCTGCTCGGCGACGTCCATGTTGACATCGAGACTGAAGCGCAGGGTAATCACCGAGGCGCCGCCGGAACTGGTGGATGCCATTTGCGTCAGGCCCGGCATCTGCCCGAACTGCCGTTCCAGGGGCGCGGTCACGGCGCTGGTCATGACATCGGGGCTGGCGCCCGGGTACAGGGTCATCACGCGGATGGTCGGGTAATCGACCTGGGGCAACGCCGACACCGGCAGCAGCCGATAGGCGATCAGGCCGGCCAGGACAATGGCCAGCATACTCAGGGTCGTGGCGACCGGGCGGAGAATGAACAGCCGCGAGAAATTCATGCGCCGCCCTTTTTCGCCTTATCGGCCACGGCCGGTTCAGTCGGGGCCGCGGCGCTCTTGCCTTGCAGGTGCTCGGTCGGCGTGGTAGGCACGTCCTGGCTGTCGTTGACCACCTCCACTTCGCTGCCTTCCTTCAAGCGGTCGGTGCCTTCGAGCACCACCCGGTCGCCGGCTGCCAGTCCTTCGGTAACGACCGTGTGCACGCCATCGCTGGCGCCGACCTTGAGCTTCCTGATGGTGACCTTCTTGTCGCCGTCCAGGGCATAGACGAAAGTGCCATTGGTGCCAAACTGAATCGCAGCGGTCGGCGCCAGGACCACGTCTTTGAGCGTGTCGGCCAGCAGGCGCACGTTGACGAACTGGTTGGGAAACAACGATTGATCGCGGTTTTCGTAGCGGGCCTTGAACTTCAAGGTGCCGGTGGTCACATCGATCTGGTTGTCCAGGCTTTGCAGCACACCGCTGGCCTGGAGCTTGACGTCGCCCCGGTCCCACGCCTCGACCGGCAATTTCGCCCCGCTGCGGTAGCGGGCCAGCACGGTTTCGAGGTTATTTTCCGGGAGGGTAAATACCACGCTGATCGGCTGGGTCTGGGTGATGACTGCCAGGGCCGTGGTGTCGTTGGCCGCCACCAGGTTGCCGACGTCCAACTGACGCAAGCCTACGCGGCCAGTGATCGGCGCGCGGATCTTGGTGAATTCCAGGTTGAGCTTGGCGTCGTTGACCGCCGCCTGATTGGTCTTGACCGTGCCTTGGTACTGACCCACCAACGCAGCGGCGGTGTCGAGGGTCTGCTTGGCGATGCTGTCTTCGGCGTACAAGCCGCGATAGCGCTCCAGGTCGACCTGGGCGTTCTTCAATTGAGCCTGGTTCTGCAGCAACGTGCCTTCGGCCTGGAGCAAGGCGTTCTGGTACGGACGGGGGTCGATTTCGGCCAAGAGGTCCCCGGCCTTGACCATCTGCCCCTCTTCAAAGGCGATCTTGACCAGTTCCCCACCGACCCGGCTGCGCACGTTGATGGTGTTGAGCGCCGTCACCGTGCCCAGCGCCTTGTAGTACAACGGAAAATCCCCGGTGGCTGCTGGCGCCACCCGTACCGGAATCGGTCCGGTCGCCCCACCAAACCCGGGCCGCATGCCGCCCGCTCGTCCCGTTTGACCAGCGGTTGCTTTCTGCCCGGCCCCGGCTTTCTGATCGGTGCCGGCGGGCCAGAACTTCCAGGCCAGCAGCGCGACGACCAAGACGACGAACAGGCCGAATAACCAGCGACGGGAGTTGCGGGATACAGAGGATTGCATTGAATGGTCAACCATGGGGCGCGTGGGCTTCTTTTACGGGAGGCTGAACGATAAGCACTGGCGAGGTTTTAGCAAAGCGCCTTTACCGGCAATTTACCTTTGGCTTACGTTTCGCTTGGTCGGCTAAGACCTTGAAACACAAATGAAAACGGCCTGGACAGACCAGGCCGTTAACAATTGTAATAAATACTTTATTTCTGACGACTTATTTCAGAGCAGCAAGCGCCGCGTCATAGTTTGGCTCTTCAGCGATTTCCTTGACCAGTTCGCTGTGCAGCACGTTGTCGTTTTCGTCCAGCACGACCACGGCGCGGGCAGTCAGGCCGGCCAGCGGGCCGTCGGCGATGGCAACGCCGTAGTTCTCAATGAATTCGCGACCGCGCAGGGTCGACAGGTTCTGAACGTTTTCCAGGCCTTCGGCACCGCAGAAACGTGCTTGGGCGAATGGCAGGTCGGCTGAGATGCACAGCACCACGGTGTTGTTCAGCTCGTTGGCCTGGGCGTTGAATTTGCGCACGGAGGTGGCGCAGGTTGGGGTGTCAACGCTTGGAAAAATGTTCAGCACCTTGCGCTTGCCGGCGAAATCCTTCAGGGAAACGTCCGACAGATTGCCGGCAACCAGGGAAAAGGCTGGCGCCTTGGAACCGGCTTGTGGCAATTGGCCGTTGACTTGGACCGGATTGCCTTTGAGGGTGACTTGAGCCATGAACGGATTCCTTCTGACAGGTTTGAAAATGGTGAGGCCGGAGTTAACCACGAATTGAATCCGCGACCTATGCCTGCACATAAAAAGTCACGGATCCTACGAGCGAAGGGACCTGTTATTTAGCCTTGAGTTTCACATATGACTGATGCAGATCCGCTGCCCACCCATCGATCACTGCTTTGACGTCATCGGCCTTCATGACCTGGGACGCGTTCGACAACGGCTTACCCGTGCCCTTGCGCACCACTTGGGCGATAGCCGTGTTGCTGCCACCGTCAAGAAACACCGCTTCGGTGCCCAGCGTGGTTTCCTGGTCGCGAATGCCACTGGCGGTGCTGACCGCGGCGGCCACCAGGGCGATCGGGATCACTTCATACGGCTTCAATCCCTCGGTCTTGCTGCTGACGGCCGTGATGGCGGCGCGCACCACCAGCACCCCCGGCCCTGGGCTGGTGGCCAACGGCAGGGAGCGGCCCACTTCGCGCTTGAGTGCCTGGTCGTAGTAGCTGGTGATTCCGGCCAACGTGGCCGCCGGGATCTTCACCGTGGGTTGCGGCTTGGGATAAAGCTGTGTCGGTTCGATATAGACGCTGGAGTACTTGGCCAGGTCGATCTTCGGATCGATCCAGCGCATCACCGCAGCCCCCGACGGCGACTTCTCCTCCTTGAGCCGGCTGTAATCACCCAGGAAACCGGAGTACTCATCCGGCTGGGTGATCTTGCTGGAGCACCCCGCCAAGGCGAGCGTGGCGATGCAAACGGTGCCGATCATAGACGCGAACTTCATGCTGTCACTCCTGTAAGCCACACGAGGCGGGGCCGGGAGTTATAGGTATAGCCAATGCGCGAGTTTTTGCCCGGCTACCCGTTTCAGCTTCGCTCGCGGGGAATCAGGCTTTGCAATTGCTGGGCGAGGAAGTACGCATCGAAGAGGTAGTTGTCCGCATCCTTCAACCCGTTGGTCCTGCGCCATTGCCATTGCATCGACGGGGGCTGGCAAATCAACGAAATACTGCCATGGCGGGTGGCGGTCAGGCCCATGATCGATAAGGAAATCAATCCGCCCGCCCCCATCACATCCGGCACGAACTCAACCGGCTTGCCGGTGATGGCCAGTGTCAATTTCTGGGTCTTGAAACCGGACGTCTCGGCAGGAACACTCGGCCCATGAGCGACATACGCCTCACGACGCAATTCCAGAAGGTTTGGCGCCATGACCGGCGCCAACCACTGCTCGATTTGCCCGTACAACGCCTCGATCTGCTCAGCCCAGACCACGGACTGGGTCTGATGCTGTTGCTTCTTGTGCGCTTCGCTGTCGGCGTAATGACGAAGCATCTCGCCCAATTGCTGTACATCGTCCATGGCGCTGTTCCTCGATTAAGGGCGTGTTGCGAAGGACGATGATGACAGGTTCGCAGCTTTTGTGGCGAGGGAGCTTGCTCCCGCTGGGTTGCGAAGCGACCCCAAACCGTGGAATGCGTTCTGCCTGATGCACCGAAGCGCCTGGTTTCAGGGCCGCTGCGCAGCCCAGCGGGAGCAAGCTCCCTCGCCACGGTTTTGTGTTGGATGCCGGGTCCGTGACTCCGTGAACCTGTGGCGCGCGTTGCTTGCGAAAGGCCAGAGGCATCAACCATTGAATTACTGATGCTGCACCTGCACCATCGAGCTTACCTGCACCCGCGCGTGCATCTGCTCCGCCCCGCCGCCGCGACGCATGCCACGCACCGGGCAGGCGTCGAGGTAGTCCAGGCCGACCGCCAATTTCAGGTGTCGGTCGGGACGGGTCAGGCGGTTGGTCACGTCGAAGCTGTACCAGCCGTCGCCCAGCCAGGCTTCGGCCCAGGCATGACTGGCCAGGTGATTTTCGTCTTCGGTGCACAGGTAGCCGGACACATAACGCGCCGGTACGCCCAGGCTGCGGGCGCAGGACACGAATGCATGGGTATGGTCCTGGCAGACGCCCGCGCCACCGGCAAATGCTTGCGCGGCGGTGCTGCTGACGGCGGTGGTGCCGGGGCTGTAGGGCATGCGCTCGGCGAGGCCGTTCATCAAGTCGGACAGTGCCGAACGATCGCGCCGTGCTCCACATTGGGCAATGGCAAAGGCGCTGAGGTTGTCATCAATCTGCGTCAGGTGGCTGGTGCGCAGGAACGGCAGCGGCGATTGGCTATCAGGTTCCATTTCCACCGTCTGGTTGATTTGCACCTCACCGTAAGCGGTCAGCACCAGGGCGCCGTGAGGCTCGTCCATGGTCATCACATGCAAAATGTTGCCGTAAGGGTCGAGTTGGCTGCGCACCAGGCGCGGCAATTCCAGGTGCCATTGCAAAATCCGCTGGCGCTGGCTGTCCTTGGGGGTGAGGCGAAGGAACTGGATGCTGGTGCAGACTTCATCGGCGTAGCTGTAAGTCGTGTCGTGGCGTATGGACAGTTTCATACCACCTCCAGATAGGACTCGTGGACGGTCTGGCCCAGATGACGGATCTGGCCGATGAGTTCGGTCAGCCATTGATGCAGGCCCGACGCGAGGATTTCATCGATACCCGAATAGCGCAGGCGCGCATTCAGCTCGGCGGCCAGGCGCTGGGCCGGACGGCCGTTGTTGCCCGGCAGGCTGGCAAGGATTTGGTCCAGTTCTTCGATGCAGGCGTGCAGCGAGCGCGGAACGTCGGCTCGCAGTAGCAGCATTTCCGAGACCTGCTCGGCATTGGGCGCGTTGCGATAGATCTCGTTGAACGCCTCGAACGAGGACAGCGCCCGCAACAAGGCACTCCATTGATAGTAGCCACGGGCCGAATTGTCGCTGACCTCCTCCGACTCCTCGCCGAACATTTCGTAGCGCGCATCCAGCAGGCGCAAGGTGTTGTCGGCCCGCTCGATGAAGGTGCCCAGGCGAATGAAGCAATAGGCGTCGTTGCGCATGATCGTGCCCGACGTCGCGCCACGGAACAGGTGCGAACGTTCCTTGACCCATTCGCAGAAATGGCTGATGCCGTAGCGGCCCAGGCCATTGCTGGCGATGTTGCGCATCTCCAGCCAGGTGGCGTTGATGTTCTCCCACATGTCGGCGGTGATACGCCCGCGCACGGCATGGGCATTGGTTCGCGCGGCACGCAGGCAACTATAGATACTGCCGGGGTTGGTTTCGTCCAGCGCGAAAAAATGCAGCATGCGTTCGGTGTTGAGCGCGTCGTAACGGGCGTTGTAATCGTCCAGCGTACCGGCCGACAGCAGCGACATCGCCAACTCGGCGTGCCCATCGCTGCGCCCGGCCTGGGGCATCAGCGACAGCGAATAACTGACTTCGAGCATGCGCGCCAGGTTCTCGGCGCGCTCCAGGTAGCGGGACATCCAGTAGAGGTCAGAAGCGGTTCTTGAAAGCATGTCTTAGTCCTCCACTACCCAAGTGTCTTTGGTGCCGCCGCCCTGGGACGAGTTCACCACCAGCGAGCCTTCGCGCAGCGCCACGCGGGTCAGGCCGCCGGGTACCAGGCGGGTTTCCTTGCCCGATAGCACGAACGGACGCAAATCGATGTGGCGCGGTGCGATGCCGCTTTCAACAAAGGTCGGGCACGTCGACAGGCTCAAGGTCGGTTGGGCGATGTAGGCTTCGGGCCTGGCCTTGAGGCGAGCGCGGAAGTCTTCGATTTCCGCTGCGGTGGCGGCAGGCCCCACGAGCATGCCGTAGCCACCGGAGCCCTGGGTTTCCTTGACCACCAGATCGGGCAGGTTGGCCAGCACATGGGACAGATCCTGCGGTTTGCGGCACTGCCAGGTGGGCACGTTTTTCAAGATCGGCTCTTCGGTCAGGTAGAAACGGATCATCTCGTCGACGTAGGGGTAGATCGACTTGTCATCGGCCACGCCCGTGCCGACCGCGTTCGCCAATACCACATTGCCGGAACGATAGACTGCGATCAGTCCGGGCACACCGAGCATGGAATCGGGATTGAACGACAGCGGATCGAGATAGGCATCGTCGAGGCGACGGTAGATCACATCGACCTGCCGGGGACCGGCGGTGGTGCGCATGTACACGTGGTCATCGCGCACGAACAAGTCCGCACCTTCCACCAGTTCAACGCCCATCTCCCGAGCCAGGAAGGCATGTTCGAAATAGGCACTGTTGAAACGCCCCGGGGTAAGCACCACGGCGGTCGGATTTTCCAACGGACTTGAGCTTTTGAGGGTATCGAGCAGCAGGTTCGGGTAGTGGTCGATGGGCGCCACGCGCTGGGCGGCGAACAGCTCGGGGAACAGGCGCATCATCATCTTGCGATCTTCGAGCATGTAGCTCACGCCACTCGGCGTACGCAGGTTGTCCTCCAGTACGTAATAGCTGCCATCGCCATCGCGAACCAGGTCGACACCGGCGATATGGGCGTAGATGCCACGGTGCAGGTCCAGGCCTTGCATCGCGATCTGGTACCCCTCGTTGGCGAGCACCTGCTCGGCCGGAATGATGCCTTCCTTGAGAATGCGTTGCCCGTGGTAGATATCGGCCAGGAACATGTTCAGGGCCTGGACACGCTGGATGCAGCCGCGCTCGACCATCTGCCATTCGCTGGCCTTGATGCTACGGGGAATGATGTCGAAGGGGATCAGGCGCTCGGTGCCCTGCTCGTCGCCATAGAGCGTGAACGTAATGCCCGCCCGATGGAACAGCAGGTCGGCTTCGCGCCGGCGTTGCTCCAACAGCTCCAGCGGCGTGTCCGCCAGCCAGCGCGAGAAAGCTTGGTAATGCGGGCGGCAGTCACCCTTTGCGTCATACATTTCGTTGAAAAAAGCGTGGGGCATAGCCAACTCCCAGCCGTGTCGTACACGGCATTTCTTATTACGTCGTCAATCCACCAAGTCTGGCCTTGCCTTGTTTTTATGAGCCCTGTTTCTCTGAGCACCTCGATAGGCATGGGTCTCTGATTCAGGCCGTTGCGTCTGGATGACGTGCGCCCCCCTTGTATTTACGTCTCGAATACCTCGCTGGTTCGTTCTCTCGGAGCCGAAGCAAAGGCTGTGCCTAAGTGCCATGGATCGAAACAATGCTAGAAAAATCGTCGCAGGACGACGAAAAAGCGAAATTTCTTTTCAATTTCGCGACGCAAGGGCGTTTGCAGGCTGAAACGTTTGTTTCGAATCGCCGCGACGGGTCGACAAACGGGTCGAATCGGTGCAACGAGACGGGACGGCAAACATTAAATGCCCTGAAAAGGGGAAATTTATACCCACCGCAAAACGCGGCTCCCGGTTCAACCATAGCCGAAGCCAAGGGAAACACCTGTGGCGAGGGCCCCCGCTACATGCTCGCACAGCCTTCCGTCGCCTCCCTTCTGGCAAATTCGCTACGAGCACTTGCGTCAACAGTATTATGGTATACCATCATACGCACAGACCAATATCCCCTCTCACGGAGCAGCCCATGAGTTTCGAAATTCGCAAGATCGTCAGCTATGTCGAAGAAACCTTCATCGAAGGCGGCAAGGCCACCGACACACCGGTGACCATGGTCGGGTTGGCGGTGGTGATGAAGAACCCTTGGCTGGGCCGAGGTTTTGTCGAAGATCTGAAGCCGGAAATCCGCGCCAATTGCTCCGACCTCGGTGCGCTGATGGTCGAACGCCTGGTGGACATCATTGGCGGTGCGCAAAGGATCGAAGCCTATGGCAAGGCCGCAGTCGTCGGCGCAGACGGTGAAATCGAGCACGCCTCCGCCGTGATCCACACCCTGCGCTTCGGCAACCATTACCGCGAAGCGGTCAAGGCCAAGAGCTACCTGAGCTTTACCAATAAACGCGGCGGCCCGGGCACCTCGATCCAGATCCCGATGATGCACAAGGACGACGAAGGCCTGCGCTCGCACTACATCACCCTGGAAATGCAAATCGAAGACGCGCCGCGTGCCGACGAGATCGTCGTAGTGCTGGGCTGCGCCGATGGCGGTCGCCTGCACCCACGCATCGGTAACCGCTACATCGACCTGGAAGAACTGGCCGCCGAAAACGCCCAGTGATCCAAACCGGGGTAACCACAATAAAAAGGTATGCAGGAGCGCTCCATGATTCGGCTCACCGCTGAACTCACCCCGGCCGGCACCAGTTACCTGGCAACCGGCCAAGGCCAGCCTGTGGTCTTGATCCACGGCGTGGGCCTGAACAAAGAAATGTGGGGCGGCCAGGTCGTTGGCCTGGCCACGAAATACCGCGTGATCGCCTACGACATGCTCGGCCACGGCGCCAGTCCGCGCCCGCAAAGCGACACTGGCTTGCTGGGCTATGCCGGCCAGTTGCTGGAACTGCTCGATCATTTGCAATTGCCCCAGGCGACAGTGATCGGTTTTTCCATGGGTGGGTTGGTCGCCCGCGCCTTCGCCCTGCACTACCCGCAGCGCCTGCACGGCCTGGTGGTGCTCAACAGCGTGTTCAACCGCAGCGCCGAACAGCGTGCCGGGGTCATCGCCCGCACCGCGCAAGCCGCCGAGCATGGGCCGGACGCCAACGCCGAAGCAGCGCTGTCGCGCTGGTTCAGTCGCGAATACCAGGCGGCCAACCCGGCGCAGATCGCCGCGCTGCGCCAGACGCTGGCGCAAAATGACCCCCAGGGCTACCTGACGACTTATGAACTGTTCGCCACCCAGGACATGTACCGCGCCGACGACCTGGGCAGCATTCAAGTGCCGACGTTGATCGCCACTGGTGAACTGGACCCAGGCTCCACCCCGGAAATGGCCCGGCAGTTGGCCGAGCGGATTCCCGGTGCGACGGTTGCCGTGCTCGCCGAACAGCGGCATATGATGCCGGTAGAATCGCCGCGCCTGGTCAATCAGCTGCTGCTGGAATTTTTGGACACGGCAAGCGCCCGACATAATCCAATAAAGGGGATCGTTGCATGACGCTCACACGCTTTCAGATGTGCATTGGCGGTGAATGGGTCGATGCGCTGTCCGGCAAGACCTTCGAAAGTCTGAACCCGGCCCTGGCCCAGCCTTGGGCTGAACTGCCCGACGCCGACGAAGCCGATGTCGAGCGCGCCGTGCAAGCGGCGCAAACCGCTTTCGATAGCCCGGCCTGGCGTGGATTGACCGCCACCGCTCGGGGCAAGTTGCTGCGCCGTCTCGGCGACCTGATTGCTGAAAACAAAGAGCAACTGGCCCAGCTCGAAAGCCGCGACAACGGCAAGCTGATCCGCGAAACCCGCGGCCAGGTCAGCTATCTGCCGGAGTTCTTCCACTACACCGCCGGCCTCGCCGACAAGCTCGAAGGCGGCACCCTGCCCCTCGACAAGCCGGATATGTTTGCCTACACCGTGCATGAAGCGATGGGCGTGGTGGCCGCGATCATTCCGTGGAACAGCCCGCTTTACCTCACCGCTATCAAGCTCGCCCCCGCGCTGGCGGCGGGCAACACCATCGTGATCAAGCCGTCCGAGCACGCCTCGGCGACCGTTCTGGAGCTGGCGCGCCTGGCGCTGGAAGCCGGCATACCACCGGGCGTGGTCAACGTCGTCACCGGTTACGGCCCAAGCACCGGCGCCGCCCTCACCCGCCATCCGCTGGTGCGCAAGATTGCCTTTACCGGCGGCGCGGCCACGGCCCGGCATGTGGTGCGCAGCAGCGCCGAGAATTTCGCCAGGCTGTCGCTGGAATTGGGCGGTAAATCGCCAAACATCATCTTTGCCGACGCCGACCTCGACAGCGCCATCAACGGTGCGATCGCCGGGATTTATGCGGCGTCAGGCCAGAGTTGCGTGTCGGGTTCGCGATTGCTCGTGCAGGATGAAATCTACGATGACTTCGTCTCGCGCCTGGTGGAACGGGCCAAACGCATCCGCATCGGCAATCCGCAGGAAGACGCCAGCGAAATGGGCCCCATGGCCACCGCGCAGCAACTGGCCGTGGTCGAAGGCCTGGTCGCCGATGCCATCGCCGAAGGGGCGCGCCTGCGCCTGGGTGGCAAGCGTCCGCAGAACCTGGGCGAAGGTTGGTTCTATGAGCCGACGCTGTTCGAATGCGACCGCAACTCGATGAAAATCATGCAGGAAGAAGTCTTCGGCCCGGTGGCCTCAGTGATTCGCTTCAAGGACGAGGCCGAGGCCCTGGCGATCGCCAACGACTCGCAGTTCGGCCTCGCCGCCGGCATCTGGACCCGCGACCTGGGCCGTGCCCATCGCCTGGCCCGAGACGTACGTTCGGGAATTATCTGGGTCAACACCTACCGCGCGGTCTCGGCCATGGCGCCGATCGGCGGGTTCAAGAACAGCGGCTACGGGCGCGAAAGCGGCATCGATTCGGTGCTCGCCTATACCGAGCTGAAAACGGTATGGATCAATCTTTCCCAGGCGCCCATGCCTGATCCGTTCGTGATGCGCTAGGAGTCCTGAGAAATGATCGAACCCGGCATCTACAAAGAAGTCCTGAGCTCTTTCCCATCCGGCGTCACGGTAGTGACGACGCTGGACCCGGACGGCAATATCGTCGGCATCACCGCCAGCGCCTTCAGCGCCCTGTCGATCGACCCGGCACTGGTGCTGTTCTGCCCCAACTACGCGTCCGACACCTACCCGATCCTGCGCGACAGCAAGCAATTCGCAATTCACCTGCTGTCCGCCGACCAGACCGCCGAGGCCTATGCCTTTGCCGGCAAAGGCAAGGACAAGGCCAAGGGCATCGACTGGCACCTTAGCGACCTGGGCAATCCGCTGCTGGGCAAAGCCACGGCAATCATCGAATGCCAATTGTGGCGCGAATACGACGGCGGCGACCACGCGATCATCGTCGGCGCGGTGAAAAACCTGATCCTGCCCGCGCAACCGGCCACGCCGATGATCTATCACAAAGGCAAGCTCGGGCCGTTGCCTGCGCTGGCTTGAGGGTCGTACGCCCCCACAGGTTCATCACTTTTCAGGGATAGCGCATGAGCAACGACAAATACGCACAAGGCCTGAAGATCCGCACCCAGGTATTGGGCGAGGACTACGTCAAGCGCTCCATCGAGAACGCCGACGATTTCACCCGTCCAATGCAGGAAATGGTCACCGAATATTGCTGGGGTCACGTCTGGGGGCGCGAGGGTTTGTCGCTCAAGGAGCGCAGCATGATCAACCTGGCGATGATCTCGGCGCTCAATCGTCCGCACGAACTCAAGTTGCATGTGCGCGGCGCCTTGCGTAACGGACTGAGTCGTGAGCAAATACGCGAAATTCTGCTTCAGGTCGGCATTTATTGTGGCGTTCCCGCTGCCGTAGACAGTTTCCGGCTTGCCCGCGAAGCCTTCGCCGAAGCCGATGCCGAGGCATCCAGTCAACCCTCGGCTGTTTGAACTGAACGAGCATGGATGTTTGCCCGTTTTGCATGGACAGCCATATTACAGAGCGGACCCCATGAAACGCCTGCCACTCGACGACAGCTTCAAGGTCAATCGCAACCCCGTTACCCTGCGCGAAATCGTGCTGGATAAACTGCGAAGCGCCATCATGAACTTCCAGCTGCTGCCGGGCGATCGCCTGGTCGAACGCGATCTGTGCGATCGCCTGGGTGTCAGCCGCACGTCGGTGCGTGAAGCCTTGCGTCACCTCGAATCCGAAGGCCTGGTGGAGTTCGCCGATGCCAAGGGCCCCCGCGTGGCAATCATCACCCTGGCCGATGCCGGCGACATCTATGAACTGCGTTGCGTGCTCGAGGGGCTGATCGTCCAGCTGTTCACGCTGCGGGCCAAGGCCAAGGACATCAAGGCGCTGGAAAAAGCCCTGGAAGAAAACCGCAAGGCACTCAAGGACGGCGAATTACAACAGGTGCTGGACTCGGTGCAGGGATTCTACGACGTGCTCCTGGAAGGCTCCGGCAACCACGTCGCCGCCACCCAGCTGCGCCAATTGCAGGCGCGCATCAGCTATCTGCGGGCGACCTCCGTGTCCCAGGAGAACCGCCGCGGCAGCAGCAACCAGGAAATGGAACGCATGGTCGAGGCGATCAAGAGCGGCGATCCGCTGGCCGCGCACCAGGCATGTGTCGACCATGTACGCGCCGCCGCCAAGGTCGCCCTGGATTATCTCAAGCGCACCCAGGAAGAGACTGGCGCGATCCCCGAGATCACCGCCCCCATCGCCTTGAAAGAACCGCGCATAGGTCGCTGAGCATGTTCAGCCCGAGCTTTTGTCCAAAGTGTGGCGGCAGTGACTTGAGTCACCGCTTGCCGACGGGCGATACCCATCAGCGATTGATGTGCGGCAGCTGTGGCTACATCCATTACGTCAACCCGAAGATCATTGCCGGTTGCATCATCGAGCAGGACGGCAAATACCTGCTGTGCCAACGCGCCATCCCGCCGCGCCCCGGCACCTGGACCCTGCCGGCCGGTTTCATGGAAGGCAACGAGACCACCGAGCAGGCGGCTCTTCGGGAAGTCTGGGAAGAAACCGGCGTACGCGCCGAAATCGTTTCGCCCTATTCGATCTTCAGCGTGCCGAAGATCAGCGAGGTGTACATCATCTTCCGCGCCATCGCACTGGAGATCACCGGCCAGTTCGGCCCGGAAACCCTCGCCTGCCGGTTCTTCGCCCCCGAAGACATTCCGTGGGACAGCATCTATTACCCGGCCATCCGGCAGATCCTCGAACGTTATATCGAGGAACGCCAGGCCGGGGTCTATGGCATCTACATGGGCAACGACGACAGCGGCAAGATCCACTTCATCCGCTGACAATTTTCAGGGCGCCACGCCCTCGACAATGATCACCTCGGCCCGCGCCACGCCTTCCCGGTGCTTCTTCGCCGCCTGATATTGCTCCGAGTGATAGCAGGCCAGCGCCTGTTCATAAGAGTCGAATTCGATCACCACGCTGCGCTGCGCAGTGGCCCTGCCCTCCATCGCCTCGCTACGCCCGCCCCGGGCCAGCACCCGTGCGCCGAACAAGGCAAACGCCGCCGGCGCGCGCTGGGTGTATTGGCTGTATTGATCGGGGTCGGTGACATCCACGTGAGCAATCCAGTACGCCTTCATAGTGACCTCTTTGGTTGTTTTGTATTATGGTATACCACAAGCTGTTTCCATCCCGCACCCATCAAGATAAAGAGAGCCCGACATGGCCTTTAACAGCATTGAGGAAATCATCGAAGACTACCGCCTGGGCAAGATGGTGTTGCTGGTGGACGACGAAGACCGGGAAAACGAAGGCGACCTGTTGCTGGCCGCCGACTGTTGCAGTGCCCAGGCAATCAGCTTCATGGCCCGGGAAGCGCGTGGATTGATCTGCCTGACCCTGACCGATGATCACTGCCAGCGCCTCGGCCTGGAGCAGATGGTGCCGAGTAACGGCAGCGTGTTCAGCACTGCCTTCACCGTTTCCATCGAAGCCGCCACCGGCGTGACCACCGGTATTTGCGCCGCCGACCGGGCGCGTACTGTGGCCGCCGCCGTGGCCCCTGGCGCCGATGCCAACGACATCGTGCAACCGGGCCATATCTTCCCGTTGCGCGCCAAAGAAGGTGGCGTCCTCACCCGCGCCGGCCACACCGAAGCCGGCTGCGACCTGGCGCGCCTGGCAGGCTTCACCCCGGCATCGGTGATCGTCGAAGTGATGAACGACGACGGCACCATGGCCCGCCGCCCGGACCTGGAAGTCTTCGCGCGCAAGCACGGAATCAAGATCGGCACGATTGCCGACCTGATCCACTATCGCCTGAGCACCGAGCACACCGTGGTGCGCATCGGCGAGCGGGAACTGCCGACGGTGCACGGTACCTTTCGCCTGTTTACGTTCGAGGATCGCATCGAAGGCGGCGTGCACATGGCGATGATCATGGGCGAGATTCGCCGTGACGAACCGACGCTGGTACGCGTGCACGTCATCGACCCGCTGCGGGACCTGGTCGGCGCCGAGTACAACGGCCCGTCCAACTGGACGCTGTGGGCCGCCTTGCAGAGGGTCGCCGAGGAAGGTCGCGGCGTGGTGGTGGTGCTGGCCAATCACGAATCCTCCCAGGCGCTGCTCGAGCGCGTGCCGCAACTCACGCAACCGCCTCGACAATTCAGCCGCTCCCAGTCGCGCATCTATTCTGAAGTCGGTACCGGCGCGCAGATTCTCCAGGACCTCGGCGTTGGCAAACTGCGCCATCTGGGCCCTCCGCTCAAGTACGCGGGGTTGACCGGGTATGACTTGGAGGTGGTCGAGAGCATCGCGTTTACCGGGTGAACACGCGGCCCCATAGATAACGGCGCAAGCGAAAAAAACCGGGCCGGACAGATAGCCGGTACGGCAAAACCCTTGCAGAAAGTTTGGAATACCATAATATGATATTCCATCGACCGAGCGATCCAGGCATCCCTTGGTACGGTCGCCGGCAAGACCAGATTTACCCAAGCTCCCGATAAGTGGGCAAACAGAAGCCCACTCAATAAACACAACAATGAGGGCGTGAACATGGTGTTGAAGAAAAGTGCAGCCGCAGTTCTTTTTGCCGGCTTGCTGAGTGTCACCAGCCAGGCGACGATGGCCGCTGAAAGCGTCAACTTCGTCAGTTGGGGCGGCAGCACCCAGGACGCGCAGAAGCAGGCCTGGGCCGATCCTTTCAGCAAGGCCAGCGGCATCACCGTGGTCCAGGACGGCCCGACCGACTATGGCAAGCTCAAGGCCATGGTCGAAAGCGGCAACGTGCAGTGGGACGTGGTTGACGTCGAGGCCGACTTCGCCTTGCGCGCCGCTGCCGAAGGCCTGCTCGAACCCCTCGATTTCTCGGTCATCCAGCGCGACAAAATCGACCCGCGCTTCGTCTCCGACCACGGCGTCGGCTCCTTCTACTTCTCGTTTGTGCTTGGCTACAACGAAGGCAAGCTTGGCGCTGGCAAGCCATCGGATTGGTCCGCGCTGTTCGACACCAAGACCTATCCGGGCAAACGCGCCCTATACAAATGGCCAAGCCCAGGCGTGCTTGAACTGGCCTTGCTGGCCGACGGCGTAGCAGCCGACAAGCTCTACCCGCTGGACCTGGACCGCGCCTTCAAGAAACTCGACACCATCAAGAAGGACATCGTCTGGTGGGGCGGCGGCGCCCAGTCCCAGCAGTTGCTCGCCTCTGGCGAAGCCAGCATCGGACAATTCTGGAACGGCCGGATCTACGCCTTGCAGCAGGACGGTGCGCCCGTCGGCGTAAGCTGGAAACAGAACCTGGTAATGGCCGATATCCTGGTCATTCCCAAGGGTTCGAAGAACAAAGCCGCGGCCATGAAGTTCCTCGCCAACGCCAGCAGCGCCAAGGGCCAGGCGGACTTCTCCAACCTGACCGCCTACGCTCCCGTCAACGTTGACAGCATCGCGCGCCTGGATTCGGTGCTCGCTCCCAACCTGCCGACCGCCTACGCCAAGGATCAGATCACGCTTGATTTTGCGTACTGGGCCAAGAACGGTCAGGACATCGCGACACGGTGGAACGAATGGCTGGTGAAATGAAAATGGCGGCAGCGGCAACCCCTCGCACCGGGAGCGCCATCGGCGCTGCCGGTTCGGCAAGCGGTGCGGCAGTGACGTCCAAGCAGACGCCGCCGCTGATGCAGCGCTGGCGCGGGGCCGGCAACCTGGTCCCCGCCCTGCTGTTTCTTGGCCTGTTCTTCCTGGCGCCGCTGATCGGCTTGCTGCTGCGCGGCGTGCTGGAGCCGGTGCCAGGCCTGGGCAATTACGAGCAGCTGTTCGCCAACTCGGCCTACGCCCGCGTGCTGTTCAATACCTTCTCGGTGGCCGGGCTGGTGACGCTGTTCAGCCTGCTGCTGGGCTTCCCGCTCGCCTGGGCGATCACCCTGGTGCCTCGCGGCTGGGGCCGCTGGATGCTCAACATCGTGCTGCTGTCGATGTGGACCAGCCTGCTGGCCCGCACCTACTCCTGGCTGGTGCTGCTGCAAGCCTCCGGCGTGGTCAACAAGACGCTGATGGCCCTGGGCATCATCGACCAGCCGCTGGAGATGGTGCACAACCTCACCGGCGTGGTGATCGGCATGAGCTACATCATGATCCCGTTCATCGTCCTGCCGTTGCAGGCGACCATGCAGGCCATCGACCCGATGATCCTGCAGGCCGGTTCAATTTGCGGCGCCAGTCCCTGGACCAATTTCTTCCGGGTGTTCCTGCCGCTGTGCCGGCCGGGGCTGTTTTCCGGCGGGTTGATGGTGTTCGTGATGTCCCTCGGTTACTACGTGACCCCGGCACTGCTGGGCGGCGCGCAGAACATGATGCTGCCCGAATTCATCATCCAGCAGGTGCAGTCGTTCCTCAATTGGGGCCTGGCCAGTGCCGGCGCCGCGTTGTTGGTGGCGATCACCCTGGTGTTGTTCTACTTCTACCTGAAGCTCCAGCCGGAATCACCGGTGGGTGCGAGCAACGCGAGGTAAGCCGTCATGCTCCTGACTCCTAATGCCATGAGCCGGCGCATGCGGTTCGGCCTGTATTTCACCACCGGCCTGATCGCACTGTTCCTGCTGCTGCCGATCGTGTTCATCGTGCTGTTGTCATTCGGCTCGTCCCAGTGGCTGGTCTTCCCACCACCGGGCTGGACGTTCAAGTGGTACGGCCAGTTCTTCTCCAACCCGGACTGGATGAATGCGGCGTTGACCAGCCTCAAGGTCGCGGTACTGACCACCGTCTGCGCCGTAGCCTTGGGCCTGCCGACGGCGTTTGCCCTGGTACGCGGTCGTTTTCCGGGACGGGAAATGCTCTACGGTTTGTTCACCCTGCCGATGATCGTGCCGCTGGTGATCATTGCCGTGGCGGTGTACGCGCTGTTCCTCAAGCTCGGCTACACCGGGACCATGTTCGCCTTCGTGGTCAGCCACGTCATCGTCGCGCTGCCGTTCACCATCATCTCGATCATCAACTCGCTCAAGCTGTTCGACCAATCCATCGAGGACGCCGCGGTCATCTGCGGCGCCTCGCGCCTGCAAGCGGTGTTCAAGGTGACGTTCCCGGCCATTCGCCCGGGCATGGTCGCCGGCGCGCTGTTCGCGTTCCTCGTGTCGTGGGACGAAGTGGTGCTGAGCGTGATGATGGCCAGCCCGACCCTGCAAACCCTGCCCGTGAAAATGTGGACCACCCTGCGCCAGGACCTGACGCCTGTGATCGCCGTCGCTTCGACGCTGCTGATCGGCCTCTCGATTCTGGTCATGGTGATTGCCGCCGCCCTGCGTCGGCGCAACGAAATCAGCGCCTGAGCGCCAAGGAGAACACCATGAGTGCTGTCAAAGACCCCGCACAACAGAATGACAAGACCCTGGTCAGCCTGCGCAACCTGAACAAGCACTACGGCGACTTCGCCGCCGTGGACGATATTTCCCTGGATATCCAGGACGGTGAGTTCCTGACCTTCCTCGGCTCCAGCGGCTCGGGCAAGAGCACCACGTTGTCGATGCTCGCCGGTTTTGAAACCCCGAGCAGCGGCGAGATCCTGGTGGGGGGCAAATCCTTGGTCAACGTGCCGCCGCACAAGCGCGACATCGGCATGGTGTTCCAGCGCTATTCGTTGTTTCCGCATCTGTCGGTGCGCGACAACATCGCCTTCCCGCTGGCGATCCGCAAACTGGCCAGCGCCGAGCGCGAACGCCGGGTCGATGCCATGCTCAAGCTGGTGCAACTGGAAGAGTTCGCCCATCGCCGCCCTTCGCAACTGTCCGGTGGCCAGCAGCAGCGCGTGGCGATTGCCCGGGCGCTGGTCTATGAGCCGCGCATCCTGCTGATGGACGAACCCCTCGGCGCGTTGGACAAAAAGCTCCGTGAAGATTTGCAGGACGAACTGCGCCAGTTGCATCGCCGGCTGGGCATCACCATTGTCTACGTCACCCACGATCAGGAAGAAGCCATGCGCCTGTCCCAGCGCATCGCGATTTTCAGTCACGGCAAGATCGTCGGCCTCGGCAGCGGTTATGACCTCTACCAGAACCCGCCGAATGCCTTCGTGGCTTCGTTCCTCGGCAACTCCAACTTCCTCAAGCTCAAGGCCCAGGGCAATGCCGCAGCGACATTCGAAGGCCAGTCACTGTCGATCCGCTTGACCAGCGGCCTGCAAGCCGACCAGGACGTGTTGCTGATGGTTCGTCCGGAAAAAGCCTTGGCGCTGAGCGTCGAACAAGCGGCCCAGGATTCCTTGCCGGCGGGCTGGAACGAAGTCTCGGCCAAGGTCGTGGAAGTGCTGTTTCTCGGTGAAAGCCAGACCTGCAGCGTGATGACCTCTGGCGGCACGGCGATGACCGTCAAGGCGCTCTCCGCCGCCGGCATGCCACTCAAGGCCGGCGACCCGGTGCGCGTGCGTTGGGCCACCGCCGACGCCTGCGTCTACACCCAATGGGCCGAAAGCGACCTGAACAAGGCCGCAGGTGCTCACTGATAACCGCCCGAGTGCGAGGACTGCCAAATGATCGATGCCAACCTCTACAAACAAGTCATGGGCTCGTTCCCATCCGGCGTGACCGTGATCACCACCCTCGATGATGAAGGGCAAATCGTCGGCCTCACCGCCAGCGCCTTCAGCTCGTTGTCGATGGAACCGGCGCTGGTGCTGTTTTGCCCCAACTACAGCTCGGACTCCTATCCGGTGCTGATCAAGAACAAGCGCTTCGCCATCCACGTGCTCTCCGGCGACCAACAGAACGAAGCCTATGCGTTCGCCCGCAAAGGCAAGGACAAGGCCCAGGGCATCGATTGGACCCTGAGCGAACTGGGTAACCCGCTGCTGAGCAACGCTACTGCCATCATCGAATGCGAACTGTGGCGCGAATACGAAGGCGGCGACCACGCCATCATGGTCGGCGCAGTGAAGAACCTGATCGTGCCGCAACACACACCAGGGCCGCTGGTTTATTGCCACGGCAAGATGGGCGCCCTGCCCGTCCTCGCCTGAACCGATCGTCAACAACAAGAGAAAGCGCCATGAAATTTTCCCTGTTCGTACACATGGAGCGCTGGGACGAAAGCGTCAGCCATCGCCAGTTGTTCGAAGACCTCAGCGAGCTGACGCTGATGGCCGAGGCCGGTGGTTTCAGCACCGTGTGGATCGGCGAACACCACGCCATGGAGTACACCATTTCGCCAAGCCCGATGCCGCTGCTGGCGTACCTGGCCGGCAAGACCACGACCATTCACCTGGGCGCCGGCACCATCATCGCGCCGTTCTGGCACCCGCTGCGGGTGGCCGGCGAATGCGCGCTACTGGACGTGATCAGCAACGGCCGCATGGAAGTCGGCCTGGCCCGTGGCGCGTACCAGGTGGAATTCGACCGCATGGCCGGCGGCATGCCAGCCTCCTCCGGTGGGCAAGCCCTGCGGGAAATGGTCCCGGTGGTGCGCGCCTTGTGGCAAGGCGATTACGCCCATGACGGCGAGATCTGGAAATTCCCCACCTCCACCTGCGTGCCCAAGCCAATCCGCAAGCCGCACCCGCCGATGTGGATTGCCGCCCGCGACCCGGACTCCCACAACTTCGCTGTCGCCAACGGCTGCAACGTGATGGTCACGCCATTAATGAAAGGCGATGAAGAAGTCCTCGACCTGAAGAACAAGTTCCAGGCCGCCCTGGACAACAATCCCGACGTGCCGCGCCCGCAATTGATGGTGCTGCGCCACACCCATGTGCACGCGGTGGACGATCCCGAAGGCTGGAAGATCGGCGCCCAGGCGATTTCGAAGTTCTATCGCACCTTCGATGCCTGGTTCGGCAACAAGCAAGTCCCGGTCAACGGCTTCCTCGCGCCGAGCCCGGAAGAAAAGTTCGCCGAGCGCCCGGAATTCCAACTGGAGAACATCCGCAAGAACACCATGATCGGCACCCCGCAGGAGATCATCGAGCGGATCAAGTACTACCAGGAACTGGGCGTGGATGAGTTCAGCTTCTGGTGCGACAACAGCTTGCCGCATGCCGAGAAGAAGAAGTCCTTGGAGTTGTTCATCCAGCAGGTGGTGCCGGCGTTTCGCTGATCAACAGCGGATGAAGCGGAATAAAAAAATGCCCGGGCTGTGAGGTCCGGGCATTTTTTGTTGGAGCACTGCGGTCAGAACGTCACGCTGGCGCTCAGCTTGGCGGTACGCGGCTCGCCGACATTAACCATCAACTCGCTGCCGGTAGACGACGGGTAGTACTGCTTGTCGAACAGGTTGTCGACGTTCAGTTGCAACGAGGTCTTGTGGCCGAACACCGGCGATTCCCAGCGCACGAAGGCATCGGCGACGGTGTAGCTGCCGAGCCAGAAATCGTTGGCAGCATTGGCGGCCCGCTCACCGACATAGCGAGCACCGGCACCAGCGTGCCAGGCACCGAATTCGGCTGGGACGTTCAGGTGATGGGACAGATACAGGCTGGCGGTGTGCTTAGGGGCGTCGGGCAAGCGGTGACCTTCATTATTCGGGTCATCGAGGATTTCCGTGTGGGTATAGGCGTAGGTGCCGATCAGGTCCCAGCGATCGGCGAGGCGACCGGTGATGTCGAGTTCCAGGCCCTGGGAGCCGACTTTGCCGGCGGCTTCGGAGACATCGTCAACGGTGGTCACGACGTTCTTCTTGACGATATCGAATAAGGCCAGATTGATGTTCAAGCCCGGCAGCGGATCGTATTTGGCGCCGATTTCGTAGCTGCGGCCTTCTTCCGGTTTGAAGGTGCGGCGATCCCTGTCGACTACATCATTGGGTTTGAACGATTCACTGTAGTTGCCATACAGCGACAATGTTTCGGTGGCTTTGTAAACCAAACCAAGAAAGGGTACGAAGGCGTCGCCGTTGTCATTGCGATTGACATCATAATCACTGCCTAGACCTTGATCACTGTACTGGTCGTAATGCTGATAACGACCACCGAATACAAGAATCCAGCGGTCATCCAGATGCCAGTTGTCTTTCAAGTACACGGAGCTGGAATTCAACTGGTTTCGCAGGTCACTGTCGGTAGTGCTGACCCTGCTTGGCTCTCCCAGTCCACCGTATACCGGTGCCGCAGGATCAAAGCCGACTTGGAAAGCTCCACGATAAGTCTTGCCACGAAACTGATCGGACACCTGATTATCGGCGCCGATCAACAGGTCATGACGCTGGCCGAACAGTTCCTGGTTGCCAATAAAATCCCAACTGGCGTAGCGGGTTTCATCGTCATAATGCGCGCCATTGGCGGCGCGCCGGAGAACATTGTTCACCAGTCGCGGCTGCGCAATCGAAAGACTGTACCGATCATTGTTCCAGCCATAAGTCACCCGCGTCTTCCACGCATCGCTCAGCTCATATTCGAACCGCGCGGTAGCCGTCTCACGAATCCCCACACTTTTGGCCCATGGCTCATCCATGCGCTTATCGTAGTCAATGTCGGCCGGATGCCCATCGGTGAACATCGTCCCCCGGTCAAACGGGTTGGAATATTCGTTGTACTCGTAACTCAAGTTCAACGAAGCCCGCTCGCCGGTCCAGGCCAACGACGGCGCCACCAGGGTGCTTTCGTTGACGCCGTAGTTGCGCCAGTAATCCTCATGGCCGCGCTCGGCGATCAGGCGATAGGCCAAGCCGGTGTCGCCCAGCGGCCCGGTGGTATCGAGGGCCATGGTGCCGCCGCCCTCGCTGTAGGCCGAACCGCTCAATGTGGTGCTCTGGCTATATTCCGGCTTCTTGCTGATGACGTTGATCAACCCGCCGGGTTCCAGCGCGCCGTAGAGCATCGACGCCGGGCCCTTGAGCACTTCGACCCGCTCGGTGGTGGCGCTGAAGTTGTGACCCAGGTTCGAGCGCACACCGTCGCGCAGGATCGAACCGTCGTCGTTGGTGCCGAAACCACGCTTGACCAGCGAGTCCCGGGAGTTGCCCAAGGTGTTGCCCTGACTGACGCCGCTGACGAATTTCATCGCTTCGTCCAAGGAACGTACCTGGTAATCCGCCAGGGTCTGCTGGGTCACCACGTTGATCGACTGCGCCTCTTCCTTGATCGGTACATCGCTCTTGCTCGCCGTGCTGGCTTGCGACGCAGTATAGCCTTCGTCCTGAATGATCCGGCTGCCTTGCACGGCCGTGGTGGGCAGTTCGAGGGTGTCCTGCGCCCTCAAGGGGCTCGCCATGAAACAGCAGGACAGCGCGGGCAAGACACATTTGACGAGGGCGTTGCGATAAGCGAGAGGGGTGGAACGATTCAAGACGCTGCACTCTGGAGGGGATGTGAATGAGAGCGAATATACTTTGAGAATCATTCCCAGTAAATATTTTGTATCAACTTGATCGCCGTCTCCTGAGCGCCGCTGGGACCGGAGCGGTCTGGAACGTCGCAAAGTGATGTCAAATCGCCCTTCTGCCCTAAAGCTTTGCCGTCTGCGGTCGAATGTATTCCATTAAATGATTTTTTTGCCCAGGAGCAGCGGCATGCAGACGTTAAAGGCCTTGTATGAGTCTATCGAGATGCAATTTTTCGATACCCTCACCAAAAAGCTCTCGAGCCTTTTCCTGCTGGTGCTGGTCAGTGGTCTGCTGTATTGGGTGGCTCTCAGTGCCCGTGCCGACATTGTCCTGCAGTTGCGCACCGCTCAATTGGACGGCGCTTTGCTGGGACAAATCGAAGACCGGCTCGACAGCCTCACCCATGCCCTGCTCTTCGGCGCGTTCCTGACGCTGGGCATGATCAGCTTCATGGTCTGGTACTTCCGGCACCTCATCGTGCGCCCCGTCACGGCCATGACCAAGGCCCTGGAAGAGATCGCCAATGGCGAAGGTGACTTGTCCAAGGACCTGCCGCTGGTGACCCACGATGAGATCCGCACCCTGGCCGCGACCTGCAACCGCTTCCTGGCCAAGCAGCGCGAGATCATCAGTAACGTCCAGGCATTGACGGTGCACATCGCCGTCGAGTCGGCCCGCTCGCTGAAGAACATCAGCGACTCCAGCGACAGCGCTACCCACCAGGCACGCTTCGCCAAGGAAGTGATGGACCAGAGCAACACCGCCGTGGGCCGTATCGAAGAGGTCTCGCGCCAGACCCAAGGCATTTCAGGGACCACCGCGCAGAACCTGAGCATGGCCCGCGATTCCTACGCCGAGCTGCTGGAAGTGACCGGCAACATCAGCGAGATCTCCACCAGCCTCGGCGAATTCGCCACGCTGGTGGACGCCTTGAACCAGCGCTCATCGAGCATCAAGTCGATTGTCGGCCTGATCCAGCAGATTTCCGCCCAGACCAACCTGTTGGCCCTCAACGCCGCCATTGAAGCGGCCCGCGCCGGGGAAAGTGGCCGTGGTTTCGCCGTGGTGGCCGATGAAGTACGCACCTTGGCGCAGAACGTCAGCCGCGCCACCGACGATATTTCGCGCGACATCGACGCGATGCTCCAGGAAGTCAGCTCCACCCACCAGCAGACGACCCAGATCAGCCACAGCGCCCGGGAAACCCAGAAAGTCGTGGAGCGCGCCTCCGGCCATTTCGAAAGCATGATCATCGACTTCGAATCCACCAACGGCAAACTCGCCGACATCGCCGACCACATCCAGCAGTTTGCCGACACCAACACCGGCATCAACGAACGGGTCACTCAGATCCACGCCGATAGCCAGTCCATCGACCAGCGCATGCAGCAATCGGCGACGGCTACTCGCGACCTGTCCGGCGTTGCTGAAAAGGTCCAGACGCTGCTGGGTCGCTTTGTGCTCGGCCACGGCAAGCTGGACGCCGCCATCACCCGCGCCAGCCAATGCCGCGACACGCTCCAGGTGCGTCTGGAGGCGCTGCAAGACGAGGGCCTGAACCTGTTCGATCAGAGCTACAAACTGATTCCGGGTACCGATCCCAAGCAATACATGACCAGCTACACCGAGCGCTTTGCCCGGGTCTGCCAAGAAGAATGCGACAAGCTCACCCGCAGCACGCCAGGCGGCAAGGTTTCGTTCATCGTCGATACGAAGGGCTATTGCCCGGTCAACAACAGCTGGGTTTCCAAGCCCCCGACCGGCGACCGTGCGGTGGACTTGCCGGTTTGCCGCAACAAGCGGATCTTCAACGACCCGATCGGCCTGCGCGCGGCGGGCAACGTCCAGCGCTTCCTGCTGCAGACCTACCTGCGCGACACCGGGGAAATCATGACCGAGATCGACGTACCGTTCTTCTTCGGCGGCCGCCACTGGGGTAACTTGCGGGTAGGTTTCGATGCGGCGGTGTTGTTGGCGGACTGATTCATAAAGCAATCAAGCCAGACAACTACCCGTGGCGAGGGAGCTTGCTCCCGCTCGGCTGCGCAGCAGTCGCAAAACCGGTTGATGCGGTCGGTCTGAAGAAACGCTGGGGCCAGCTTCGCACGCCAGCGGGAGCAAGCTCCCTCGCCACAAGAAATTTGTGGTGCATGCAAATCCTGCCCCCCAAACAACCGTGGGAGCGAATTCGCTCCCACAGTCATCACCTCAACTCAACAACACTTGGGCCCACCCTTGCCACCGTAACGGGCCTCCTGGCGTTCGCGGAAGAACGCCTCGTAGTCCATCAACGGCTTGTCGGGGTGCTTGGTTTGCATGTGCTCGACGTAGTTGTCGTAGTCGGGCATGCCGACCATCAGGCGGGCGGCCTGACCGAGGTATTTAC